>NZ_JBHVYO010000052.1:0-56555 GCF_042880655.1 Streptomyces sp. NPDC058295 | reverse complement strand
AGGATTTCAACCATCGAGATCCGCCGAGGTCCCGAGCACAGTCCCGAGCCTTGGACCGCATCGTCGCAGCACACAACGTCGTGGCGCCGGCGCCCGATGAGGAGCAGCAGTCTTGCGCGAGTTCAGCCTTCCGGCTTTGTACGAGGTCCCTGCGGACGGCAATCTGACCGACATCGTCCGCAGAAACGCCGCGCAGCATCCCGACGTCGCCGTCATCGCCCGCAAGGTGGGCGGCGCCTGGCAGGACGTGACGGCAACGGCCTTCCTGGCCGAGGTGCACGCCGCCGCCAAGGGCCTCATCGCCTCCGGCGTCCAGCCCGGCGACCGGGTCGCCCTGATGTCGCGCACCCGCTACGAGTGGACGCTGCTCGACTTCGCGATCTGGTGCGCGGGCGCGGTCACCGTGCCGGTGTACGAGACCAGCTCCCCGGAGCAGGTGCAGTGGATCCTCTCCGACTCGGGCGCGACCGCCGTCGTCGTCGAGCTGGACAGCCACTCGGCGGCCGTGGAGTCGGTGCGCGAGTCGCTGCCGGCGTTGAAGCACGTCTGGCAGATCGAGGCCGGGGGCGTCGAGGAGCTCGGGCGGCTCGGCAGGGACGTCTCCGACGAGGTCGTCGAGGAGCGCAGCTCGCAGGCCAAGGCCGACGACCCGGCGACCATCGTCTACACGTCCGGTACGACCGGCCGCCCCAAGGGCTGTGTGCTGACCCACCGCAGCTTCTTCGCCGAGTGCGGGAACGTCGTGGAGCGGCTGCGGCCGCTGTTCCGCACGGGCGAGTGCAGTGTGCTGCTCTTCCTCCCGCTGGCGCACGTCTTCGGCCGGCTGGTGCAGATCGCCCCGATGATGGCGCCGATCAAGCTGGGCACCGTCCCGGACATCAAGAACCTCACCGACGAGCTGGCCGCCTTCCGCCCGACGCTCATCCTGGGCGTGCCGCGGGTCTTCGAGAAGGTCTACAACTCGGCGCGCGCCAAGGCGCAGGCGGACGGCAAGGGCGCGATCTTCGACAAGGCGGCCGACACCGCGATCGCCTACAGCAAGGCGCTGGAGCTCCCGGCGGGCCCGCCGCTGAAACTGAAGATCAAACACAAGGTCTTCGACCGGCTCGTCTACAGCAAGCTGCGCGCGGTCCTCGGCGGCAGGGGCGAGTACGCGATCTCCGGCGGCGCCCCGCTGGGCGAGCGCCTCGGTCACTTCTTCCGCGGCATCGGCTTCACCGTCCTGGAGGGCTACGGCCTGACGGAGTCCTGCGCCGCCACCGCCTTCAACCCCTGGGACCGGCAGAAGATCGGCACGGTCGGTCAGCCGCTGCCCGGCTCGGTCGTGCGGATCGCGGACGACGGGGAGGTGCTGCTGCACGGCGAGCACCTCTTCAAGGAGTACTGGAACAACCCGGCCGCGACCGCCGAGGCGCTGGCCGACGGCTGGTTCCACACCGGTGACATCGGCACCCTCGACGAGGACGGCTACCTCCGGATCACCGGGCGCAAGAAGGAGATCATCGTCACCGCGGGCGGCAAGAACGTCGCGCCGGCCGTGATCGAGGACCGGATCCGGGCGCACGCGCTGGTGGCGGAGTGCATGGTGGTGGGCGACGGGCGGCCGTTCGTGGGCGCGCTGGTCACCATCGACGAGGAGTTCCTGGGCCGCTGGGCTGCCGACCACGGCAAGCCGGCGGGTTCGACCGCGGCGTCGCTGCACGGGGACGCCGACCTGCAGGCCGCCATCCAGTCGGCGATCGACGACGGCAACGCCGCGGTCTCGAAGGCGGAATCGGTGCGGAAGTTCCGCATTCTCCCCTCCCAGTTCACGGAGGACTCGGGCCACCTCACGCCGTCGCTGAAGCTCAAGCGCAATGTGGTGGCGAAGGACTACGCGGGCGAGATCGAGGCGATCTACGCCAAGTAACGTCTTTTCAGTACATCCTGACGGAGCGTCATGGCGCGGTGTCCTCCACGAGGACCCGCGCCGTCGTGCGTTCGGCGAGGGCGGTGACGGTGACGAACGGGTTCACCTCGACGTTGCCCGGCACCAGCGAGCCGTCGGTGACGTGCAGCTTCGAAAGCCCCTTCACCCGGCCGTAGTTGTCGGTCGCCCTCCCCAGCACGCAGCCACCGAGCGGGTGGTACGTGAAGTCGTCGGCGAAGACCTTGCGGGACGAGCCGAAGAGGTCGTAGCGGTAGACGGTGGAGCTGTTCATGTGCGCAGCATCAGCGGATTGTGTCCCTCCGCCCAGGGCGGGGGGGGAAGCTAGAGCAAGGTCTTCAACTTCTCCGCCAGCAGGTCCCATCGCCACTTCTCCTCCACCCAGGCGCGCCCGCGCTCTCCCATCCGGCGGCGCAGCTCCGCGTCCCCGAGCAGGGCGACGATGCGCTCGGCCGCGTCGGCCGGGGAACCGCCCCGCACGACCCACCCCGTCTCCCCGTCCAGCACGGCGTCGGGTGCCCCGCCCGAGTCCCCGGCGACCACGGGCAGCCCGGTCGCCGACGCCTCCAGGTAGACGATCCCGAGCCCCTCGACGTCCAGTCCGCCCCGTCGCGTCCGGCACGGCATCGCGAAGACGTCCCCGGCGCCGTAGTGGGCGGGCAGCTCCGACCAGGGCACCGCCCCGGTGAAGCGCACCGCGTCCGCCACCCCGCGCTCCTGGGCGAGCCTGCGCAGGTCCTTCTCGTACGGGCCGCCCCCGACGATCAGCAGGACCGCCTCCGGCTCGGCGGCCAGGATCCGCGGCATGGCGAGGATCAGCGTGTCCTGGCCCTTGCGCGGCACGAGCCGCGAGACGCACACCACCACCGGCCGGTCGGTCAGCCCGAGCCGCGCCCGCACCTCCTCGCCGCCCGACCCCGGGTGGAAGGTCTTCTCGTCGACGCCCGGCGGCAGCTGCACCATCCGCCCGGCCGCCCCGGCGCTCAGCGCGGTCGCGATCCGCGAGCGGGTGTACTCGCCGAGGTAGGTGATCGTGTCCGTGCTTTCGCCGATCCGGCCGAGCAGTTGCCGGGCCGCGGGCAGCTGCGCCCACCCGGCCTCGTGCCCGTGGGTGGTGGCCACCAGCCGCTCGGCGCCCGCCTTGCGCAGCGCCGGCGCCATCAGCCCGAGCGGCGCGGCCGCCCCGAACCACACCGACGTGCACCCGTGCTCCCGCAGCAGCCCGACGGCCCTGCGGGTCGCCCCGGGCGTCGGCAGCAGCATCGTCGTGGAGTCCCGTACGACGGTGAAGGGCTGCTCGGCGTCGAAGGCGGCCGTCGCCTCGACGCCCTCGCGGGAACGCTTCCAGGTGGACGCGTAGACGACGAGCCGGTCGGGGTCGAGCCGGAGTGCCATGTTGTGCAGGAACGCCTGGATGCCGCCCGGGCGGGGCGGGAAGTCGTTCGTCACGATCAGGGTCTTGTGCATCGCAGCCGACCTTATCCAAACGCTCTTCACAGCCGCGTCCGACCGTGCTTCACAGCCCCGCGGGAGATCATGTGGGCCATGGAGACGACGGCCGCGGGGCGGCCCCTGACGTGCCTGCTGACGACCTGGGGCGTGACCCGGCTCGCGCTGCTGCTCTTCGTCTTCAAGGTGTTCCTCTTCCCCGGCCCGGACGTCACCAGCGACATCTCCGTCACCTACCAGGGCTGGTACGAGGTGCTGAGCGGCGGCACGTTCCCGGCCGCCGACGTCACCTGGCAGTACCCGCCCGCCGCCGCCCTCGCGATCCTCTCCCCCGGCCTGCTGCCCTTCCTCGACTACGCGTCGGCCTTCTTCGTCCTGGCCTTCCTGGCCGACCTGGCCGTCCTCATGCTGCTGCTGAACACGGGACTGCGCCCCGGCCGGTCGCTGCGCGGCGCCTGGATGTGGGTGGCGGGCGTGCCTCTGCTCGGTCCTACCGTCTACTCCCGCTACGACGTGACGGTGACGGCGGTCGCGGTCGCCGCGCTGGTCGCCGGCGTCCGGCGGCCCCGGGTGATGGGCGCGCTGACGGGTCTCGCGGTGCTGCTGAAGGTGTGGCCCGTGCTGCTGCTGGCGGGCGCCGTGCGCAGGCGGGCCTGGGGCGCGGCGGTGGTGACCGTCGGCGCGCTGGCCGCGCTCTTCGCCCTGACCATGCCCGGCGCCTTCGCCTTCCTCACCTTCCAGCGCGACCGGGGCACCGAGGTGGAGTCGCTGGGCGCGCTCGCCCTGCATGTGGCCCGGCGGTTCGGCTGGCAGGGCCGGGTGCTGCTCAACTACGGCTCGCTGGAGTTCCTCGGCCCGTACGTCGACGTGGTGAGCGACGTGGCCCTGGGGCTGACCGCGGTCGCGCTCGGCTGGCTGCTGCTGTGGCGGCTGACGGCGAGGCGCTTCGCGCCGCAGACGCTCGCGGAGGCGGCGTTCACGGCGGTCCTGCTGTTCACCGTCACCAGCCGGGTGATCAGCCCGCAGTACCTGGTGTGGCTGATCGGCCTCGCGGCGGTCTGCCTGTGCTTCCGCGCCGGCTGTATGGTCCTGCCCGCTGTCCTGGTCCTGGCCGCGTCCTTCGTGACGGTGCTGGAGTTCCCCGTCTTCTTCGCGGACGTCGTCGCGAGCAGCCCGCTCGGCGTCACCCTCATGTTCCTGCGCAACGGCCTGCTGGTGGCCGCCACGATCGTCGCGGCCGTCCGGCTGTGGCGCTCGACGGCGCAGAACGCCGTCCCCGCTCCCCCGGCCGGTCAGGCCGCCCGTACCAGCGAGCCCGCGGTCTCACCCTGACGCCCGGGCCACGCCCGCCGCAGCACCACCCCCACCGCCAGGCACTGCACCGCCATGCCGAGCGCCAGCGCCAGACACACCCCCGGCAGCCCGAGCCCCGACAGCGCGTACGCCGACGGCAGCTGGACGGCCGTGCCGAGCACGGTCACCCGCAGCAGTACGGGCGCGCCCCCGCTTCCCTCGAAGACCCCGCCCAGGGCGATGAACCCGGCCATGAGCAGCAGATACGGCCCGACACAGCGCAGGAACAGCACGCCCTCACGGGCCACGGCGGGCCCGGCGCCGAAGGCGGCCATGATCCAGGGGGCCGTCGCGCACAGCAGCACAGCGGCCACCAGACCGACGGCCCCCGAGACCAGCACGGCCTGCCGCCCGATCGCCCGGCGCTCCTCGCGGCCCTCGCCCCGGGTGTGCGCGGTATGGATGGAGGCGGCCTGGCGGACGGCGTAGAAGGCCATGGTCGCCACGTACATGACCTTGTACGCGATCGCGTAGGCCGCCACCGCCGTGACCCCCAGCCGGGCCACCACGGCGACCAGGGCGAGCGCGCCGCCCTGGCGCAGGGTGAAGTCGGCGGACATCGGCAGCCCCGTCCTCAGGGTGCGCCGCAGCGAGGCGCCGGCGGAGAGCGCGGGCGCCGCCCGGGCGGCCGTACGCAGCACGGCGTCGCGCCGCAGGGCGAGCAGTCCGGCCCCGAGCGCCACGCACCGGCACAGCACCGTGGAGACGGCGGCGCCCCGGACGCCGTAGCGGTGGATGAACAGCGGGTCGCAGACCAGGATCAGGCCGTTGGCGAGCAGCGCCAGACGCATCGGGGTCCTGGTGTCCCCGGCCCCCTTGAGGACGCCGTCGACGAGCTGCTGGCCGAAGAAGACGGCGATGCCCGGCATCGAGATCGCGAAGTAGGAGACGGTGAGGGGCAGGGCGGGGCCGCCGTGCCCCCCGAGGACCAGCCGGGCCAGCGGTTCACGCAGCAGGAAGCCCCCGCCCGCGACGACCGGCGTGACCACCGCGCACAGCGCCCAGCCGCCCCGCACGGCCGCCCGCAGGGCACCCGGATCCCGTGCCCCTCTGGCGTGGGCGACCAGCACCGTCGTCCCGGAGGCGAAGACCAGCGCGACCCCGAGCAGCACGTTCTCGGCGTTGGTGGCGACGGCGACGGCGGCCACCGCGGACCCGCCGAGCCGGGACACCCAGACCGTGTTGATGATCCCGGCGGCGACGGAGGCGAGCAGCGAGAAGTAGACGGGGCGGGCGAGCGATACGAGCTGTGTGCGATGACCGGCCATGACGGATCCCCCTCGTACGAGGCAGCTCCGAGCGCGCCGCCTCCGAACGGATTGCCTCTTGTCGAGTTACCTCTAAACGAGGTAACTCGATAAGAGGTAGCATGGCGTCATCGTGTCCGCAAGGGAGGGCCATGCTCGAGCTGTCGATCCTCGGTTTCCTGGCCGAAGAGCCTTTGCACGGCTATGAGTTGAAGGAGCGGATCAAGGCACTGACCGGCCATGTCCGCCCGGTCAGCGACGGCGCGCTCTACCCGGCGATCACCCGTCTCGTCACCGCGGGCAAGCTCGACCAGCACCGGGAGGACGGCGCCGGCGCGGCCCCCCGCCGGGTGCTCTCCCTCACCGACGAGGGCCGGGCGGACCTGCTGGAACGTCTCCGTCACCCCCGGCAGCCGGAGATCACCGACCACGTCCGCTTCAACACGGTCCTCGCGTTCCTGCGGCACCTGCCCGACCGGGGGGAACAGGCGGCCGTCCTACGGCGCCGGCTGGACTTCCTCGAGACACCTGCGAGCTTCTTCTACGCCGAGGGGAAGCCCGTACGGGCGGAGGAGGCCGGGGACCTGTTCCGGCAGGGCATGCTGCGGGTCGCCCGGGCGACCGGCGAGGCGGAGCGGGCCTGGCTGCGCGAGGCGATCGAGCAGCTGACTCAGGCGAGCTGAGCCTTCAGGTAGCCCTGCCAGTCCGCCGTGAACTGCGCGAGGGAGGTGCCCAGCACGCTCTTCAGCGCGCCCTCCACCGCCCCCGGCCGCTCGCGGCGCTCCCCCACGGCCCGGTAGAACGCGTCCAGCTTCACCTCGCCCCACCGCTCGGCGATCATCCGGCAGGCCAGCCAGCCGCCCTCGTACGCCTGGGCCAGCCGGTCGGCGTCGCCGGAGAAGCCGAAGTCGCCGTCGGTGGGCAGCGCGACCGGTACGGCGCCGTCCGTGACGGCGTGCTGGAGCTCCGGGGCGACCTCGGCCGGGGTACGACCGGTACCGCGGTAGCCCACCCAGTCGGCGTACCCCTCGGACAGCCACAGCGGGGTGGCCGCGTTGGTGTGGGCGCGGGTCGCGACATGGGTGGCCTCATGGGTGAGGACCACCTGCCGGCCGACCCGGCCGAGCATGCCGTACGCGTCCGGGTTGACGATGATCCGGTCCGCGGGCGTCCTGGCCCCGCCGCCCGTCTCGCCCGTGGTGACCGCGGCGATCCCCCGGTAGGAGGAGGCGGGCGAGCCGAGCAGCCCCGCCATGCCCTCCAGCGACTTCGGTACGAGGACGACGAGCTGCCCCGCCCAGCCGGTGCCCCAGGCCGCCGAGACCTCCGGGACGGCGTCGTCGGCCAGGTCGGCGAAGGACCGCAGCCGCGCCTCGGACTGCCCGACCCCCAGCACGAGACTGTGCGCACCCCGTACGACGCTCACCGTGCCCTGGTCCCACAGCTGCTGGCCGGCCTTCGTCGCCGGCTTGTCCGAGGCCACCGACCACCGGCCGGCCCCGTCACGGGTCAGGCGCAGCACCCGGGCCGTGGTCACCGGGGCCTTGTCGTAGCCGTCGACGCGGTAGCTCAGTGCGGCGTCGGCGGTGGCGGTGTCCCCGCTGCGGTGGAACGCCGTCACCCGGTACGACCAGGTCGCCAGCGGAACGGCCCGCACCGCGGCGTACCCGGCGGCGGCGCCGGTGGCCGCGTAGGCGCCCTGATCGTGGTCCAGGACCGCGGCGGCCCGCCGGTCGAGGACCCGCTGCACCTCGGTCTTCGCGTGGTCCGACGCGGCCCGCCCGCCGCAGCCGACCAGCAGGCCGAGGAGCGAGACGAGCAGCAGACAGAGCCCCAGGACCCCGGGTCCGCGCGCCCGCCCTCGACCAGCCATCCTCCCGATCGTACGGCGGCGGCCCCGCCGGGGCTCCGTTCAGGGCCGGGTGACGGACGAGACCGGCATCATCCCGACCGGGTCGTAACGCACCGGCGCACCCGGATAGGGGGCGTGGACGACCTGCCCGTTGCCGACGTACATGCCGACATGGCTGGCGTCGGAGCGGTAGGTGACGATGTCGCCGGGCTGGGCCTGGGAGAGCGGCACCCGCCGGCCCGCGTGCGCCTGGGCCTGCGAGGTGCGCGGCAGCGAGATCCCGGCCTGCGCGTACGACCACTGCATGAGGCCCGAACAGTCGAACCCGGTGGGCCCGTTGGCGCCCCACACGTACGGCTTGCCGAGCGCGGAGCGGACGGCGGCCACGGCGGCCCCCGCGCGGCCGGAGGCCGGGACGGCGCCCGACAGGTCGGGCATGGTGTCCCGGCCGGAGCGGGAGGACCGGTCGAAGGCGGCGCGTTCGGCGGACGGCAGGGCGTTGAGCAGCTGCCGCGCCTTGGCGAGCTTCTGCTCCACGGTCCGCTTGTGCCGCACCACGGCCTTGCGGCTCTTCTCCAGTTCGGCGAGCTTGCCCGCCGCCTCGGCGCGCTCCTGGGTGAGTTCGCGCATGGCGCCCTGGAGTTCCCTCAGCTCCCCGGCCTGGTGGGCGGTGATCCGGTCCAGGACGGACGCCTTGGCGAGGTACTCCTCCGGGTCGTCGGAGAACAGCAGCGCCAGGGAGGGGTCGAGGCCGCCGGAGCGGTACTGGGCGCCGGCCAGCGAACCGAGCTGCTCACGCAGGCCGTTGATGCGCTCCTGCTGCCGGGCGATGTGGTCCTGGGCCACGCCGACCTGCCCCCGCAGGGTGTCGGCGCGCTCGTCGGCCGTGTTGTAGGCCTCGGTGGCCTTCTCGGCCTCCTCGTAGAGACGGTCCACCTCGGCCCGGGTGTCGTCGTGCGGAGCGGCCGTGGCCGGTACGGCGGACACGGCGCCGAGTGCGGCGGCCGCGACGGACAGCACGCTCAGGGCGCTGCCGGCGCCCCGGTCGAACCCGGACTGTGCAAGGCGGCGATGGGACCCCACGGGAAGCCGCGCTCCTTCCGCTGGCGGACAGGGAAACGCGGCAGACAGTAGCCCCGCGGTGGGGGCTCGGCCAAAGACCTCGGCGGCAACGCACAGTGACGCCCCGCCGCTGACGCAGGTCACCGGCGGGGCGTGGGGTCACTTCTCGTTGTCGTAATTCGCCCGTTCGGGCGGCGTGGTGTCCCGATCTCGGGACCGATCAGATCCGGACGCCGAACTGGAAGGGCATGTTGTTGATCGACTCGTAGCGCACGACGGTGCCGGTGCGCGGGGCGTGCAGCACCTGGCCGTTGCCCGCGTAGAAGCCGACGTGGTGCTGGTCGCCGTAGAAGATGACGAGGTCGCCGACCTTGAGGGCGCTCTGCGAGTAGATGCGCGTACCGGCGTTGGCCTGGGCCTGCGAGGTGCGCGGGATGGAGACGCCGGCCTGGGCGTAGGCCCAGGAGGTCAGACCCGAGCAGTCGTACGTCGCGGTGCCGGTGGCGCCGTACTGGTAGGGCTTGCCGAGCTGGCTCTGGGCGGCCTGGAAGGCGGCCATGGCCCGGCCGGAGCCCGTCGGGGAGTCGCCGAGGTCCACCCGGTCGCCGGCGTCGCGGCTGGCGCGGGCGTCGGCGGCCGCGAGGGACGCCTGCTCCTTGGCCGTCAGCGTGTTGAGGAGCTTGCGCGCCTCGGTGAGCTTGGCCTGGACTTCCTTCTTCTTCTTGCCCAGTTCGGTGCGGGTGGTCGCGAGGTCCTTGAGCTTGGTGGACGCCTCGCTGCGCTCCTGGGCGAGCTCGCGCTGCTTCTCCTGGATCTTCTTCAGCGCCTCGACCTGCTGGGCGCTGAGCTGGTCGGCGGCGGACGCCTTGTCCAGGTAGTCGTCCGGGTTCGAGGAGAGGAGCAGCTGCAGGGAGGGGTCTATGGACCCGGTGCGGTACTGGGCCGCGGCGGCCAGACCCATGGAGTCGCGCAGCTCGTTGAGGTCGGCCTGACCGCGAGCGACGTTGTCCTGGATGGTGGAGATCTCCTTCTGGAGCTTCTCCTGCTTCTCCTTGGCACCGTTGTACTTCTCGGTGGCCTGCTCCGCGTCCTCGTAGAGCTTGTCGACCTTGGTCTTGACCTCGTCCTTGGTGAGCTTCTCGCTGGGTGCCGCGTTGGCGGCCTGCGAGCTCAGTACGACGGCAGCGGCGGCTGCGGTGGTCAGCACGGTCACGCGTGCGCGACTCGGCTGCTTCGGTCGACGGTGGGACGCCACGGAGACGGGCTCCTTCTTTTGAGTGATCACCCGTTTGGAGATGCGAGCCCTGACCTTAGTGACCTCGCCGTGATCAGTTCAAATCCTCAGGAGAAAAAAACCCATCATGCGACGCAGTTTTTTCAATCAACTCACGTGTAGTCATGCTCGATTGACGCTACGTTGCGTGACGATCCCACCAATTCGGGCAATAAACCTGGAACTTCGACGTTTAGGACAGCCGCTTCAGAAGTACCGCGGAAGCCACCGGTCGGGCACCCGCCTCGGCGATCCCGTCGGCCACCTCACGGTCGGTCGAGGCGACGATGACCGGCCGCCCCGGCGGCTCGGCCCGCACCAGCTGACGGATCAGCTCGTCGGCCGTGACACCCGGCTTGGAGAACAGCACCCGCACCCCGCGCGGCGGCGCGAGCAGCACCGGAGCGGCCAGTTCGGCCCCGTCGAAGACACAGGTGACCTCGGCCCCGGTCTGCGCGGCGAGCTGCGAGAGCTGCCCGAGAAGCCTGAGCCGCTGCTTCTCCAACGGCATCTGCGGATAGCCGGTCTTGGTGACGTTGTAGCCGTCGACGACGAGATGGGCCTGGGGCAGCGCGAGCAACTGGTCGAGAATGGCCGGATCGTTCTCCGACAGAGCACGGGTGGCGATGTCCTTCGGGGTCATTCGTCCCGGTTCGACCGCGTCGACGGTTGCCGCAGGACGCACCGACACCGGCGGCAACGCCAGTTCCCGCCGCAGCCCTTGGGCCGCGTCGAGCACCGTGTCCAGCAGCAGCCGCAGCCGCATGTCCTCGACGCTGCGCCCCTCGCGCGCCGCCCGCCGGGTGGCCTCCAGCGCCGCCTCCACCTCGCCGAGCCGCGCCTTCAGCCGCCGGGTCTCGCTCTCCGCGGCCGACACCTGGGTCTGCCCCTCGGCGCGTACGGTCTCCAGCTCGCCGCGCACCTTGCGCAGCGCCGCCTCGCCCCGCTTCACGTCGCTGAGGGCCGACCGCAGCTTGCGATGGAGCGATTCCGCTTCCTTCTTCGTGGCGTCCAGTTCGGCGCGCAGCCCCTCGCTGCCCGCCCGGGACTGCTCACGGGCGCGGTCGAGCTCCTCGCGCAGCCGCTCCAGTTCGGCCCGGCTCTCCTCGCCGGCCCGCTCGGCGTCCGCCCGCTGGGCCTCCTCACCGGCCGCGGTGACCAGCTTCACCCAGCCGGTGGGCCGCAGCACATAGGCCGCGGCCGCCACTTCGTGCGGGTCCGCGGCCGGGGTCGGCGAGCCGGAGTCGAGAGCGCCGGCGAGTTCCGGCTGGGCCTCTCTGAACTTCTCGGCGATGCGCTGCCGGAAGAGCGGATCGGTCTCCAGCGCGGCGGCCATCGCGTTGCCCGCGAACTTCGCCCGCCGGTTGGGTGCGAACCGGGCGTACTGCCGCAACTGGACGGGCAGTTCGCCGACGGTCAGCCCGCCGAAGCCGTCGGAGACGATCTGTACGACCCTGCGCCGCACGCCGTCCGGCAGCGGACGGTCGAGCATCTCGGCGGCGCCGTCGCCCGGCCCCCCGCCTGCGCTCTCCACCATCCGTCACACCCCAATACTGTGCGGGCCTCCCCCACTCTCGGCTTCGCTCGAGCGGGGGGACCCCCATCGTCAGGAACCGGCGCCCGGCCGATCCACGAGTTCCACCTGGTCCACGGCGTTGCACCAGCGGCACCGCACCGACTCGATGGTCTCACTGACCACCTCGCGCTCCTCGACCTTCGGCTCACCGGCGAGGTCGAGGTGCACGTACTCGACGACCTTCGACGAGCGCGTCACGTCGAACCGCGTGAGGTTGCCGCAGAGCGTGCAGCGCCACCGCGTCGCGGCGGTCGGCAGGGGAACCGTCATCGTGGCTATCCGCTTCCTTCTAGTGTCGTGCTTCCGGTTGTCGGGGTCGGGCCGGAGGCTCCCCCGCGCGTATGGCTCGTAACCCTACGGCCTGGCGGGTACTCGCCGCCCATCCGTCCGCGGCGGCGAGGCGGTCCGGACGAGTGCGTCTGCTTACGTCATGCTTTGTTCTCATGATCGGCGACTGGAACGGGACGGTCGGCAGGGTGGTCCGCAACCGCCCGGCGCCGGTGACCTACGCACTGATCGCCCTGTGCTGCCTGATCTTCCTGATCGGGCCCGCCTCGGGCTTCAATCCGTCGTACGGCTCCGGCGACGAGCTGCTGGCGGCGCAGCGCGCCTATTTCCGGCGCTGGGGCGTGGTGCCCGGCGAGCTCTTCGAGGGCGCGCCACGGGCCGCCCTGACCCCGGCCACGGCCCTCTTCGTCCACGGCAGCTGGGTGCACCTGCTGGGCAACATGCTCTTCCTCTACGTCTTCGGGACGATGACCGAGGACCGGATGGGCCGCGTCGAGTTCACGTTCTTCTACCTCGGCTGCGGCTACCTGGCCCTGCTGGGCTACGCCGCCGCCAACGCCGAGTCGTCGCAGTCCCTGGTCGGCGCCTCCGGGGCGATCTCCGCGGTCCTCGGCGCGTTTCTGTATCTGTTCCCCCGGGCGCGGGTGACCAGTCTCCTGCCGTTCCTGTTCTTCCTGCCGCTGCGCTTCCCCGCGTGGGTCGTGCTGCCCTTCTGGGCGGCCCTGCAGTGGGTGGCGGCGGGGCGGGCCGCCCAGGGGCCGGGGGTGGCCTATCTGGCGCACCTGGTGGGCTTCGGCCTGGGACTCCTCTACGCGTGGGCCCGTTTCGGAATGGGGCGCCCGAAGGGCGGCCCGGGAAGGGCGGCGGTGGGGGACGGGCGGGCGACTAGAGTGAAGCCCGCCCCAGCTCCGGCTCCCGAGGGAGAGAACCAGCCGTGATCACCGCGATCGTCCTCATCAAGACCAGCGTGGACCGGATTCCCGAGATCGCGGAGCGGATCGCTTCGCTGGACTCCGTCAGCGAGGTCTTCTCCGTCACCGGGACGTACGACCTGATCGCCATGGTGCGGGTGAAGGAGCACGAGGACCTGGCGGAGGTCATCCCGGGCAGCATCAGCAAGATCCCCGGGGTGGAGGGCACGGACACGCACGTCGCCTTCCGCACCTACTCGCAGCACGACCTGGAGGCGGCGTTCGCGATCGGGCTGGACTCCTGACCGGCTGACACCGCCTCCCGGCGGACCGTCGCTCAGACCGCGGGCACGCAGCGGCCGTCTTCCGTCCGGTACTGCCACCGCGCGCCCTCGCTCACCAGTTCGCGCACCGCGCTCACGAAGCGCTCCACGTGCTCGTCCGGGGTTCCCGCGCCGAAGCTCACCCGGATCGCGTTGAGCGACTTCTCGCCGGGAGCCGCCTCGGGGGCGCCGCACTCGCCCTGGTTCCGGGGGTCGCTGCCCAGCAGGGTACGGACCAGGGGGTGGGCGCAGAAGAGGCCGTCGCGGACCCCGATGCCGTACTCGGCGGACAGGGCGGCGGCGAAGTGGGAGCTGTTCCAGCCCTCGACGACGAAGGAGATCACGCCGACCCGCGGGGCGTCGTCGCCGAACAGGGACAGCACCTTCACCTGCGGGACCTCGGCCAGACCGGCCCGCACCTTCGCGATCAGGTACTCCTCCCGGGCGACCAGGCTGTCGAAGCCCGCCTCGGTGAGGGCCTTGCACGCCGAGGCGATGGAGTAGGCGCCGATCACGTTCGGGGAGCCGGCCTCGTGGCGGGCGGCGCTCTCGTGCCACTCCACGTCCACTCCCCCGTCCTCGCGCCGCGTGACCTTGCGGCTGGCGCCGCCGCCCGCGAGGTACGGGTCGGCCGCCACCAGCCAGTCGGCGCGGCCGGCCAGCACGCCGGACCCGAAGGGCGCGTACAGCTTGTGACCGGAGAAGGCGATCCAGTCGACGTCGAGCTCCCGCACGGAGACCGGGTGGTGCGGGGCCAGCTGGGCCGCGTCCAGGACGATCCGGGCGTCGTGGGCGTGCGCGGCGGCCGCCAGCTCGCGTACCGGCCACAGCTCGCCGGTGACGTTCGAGGCGCCGGTGACGCACACCAGGGCCGGGCCGTGGGGGTCCCGGTCGGCGAGGGCCCGCTCCAGCGTCTCGACGGCCTGGCGCGGGGTGCGCGGGGCATCCAGGTAGGTGACCCGGGCGTCCTGCCAGGGCAGCAGCGAGGCGTGGTGCTCGGTCTCGAAGACGAAGACCTGGCAGCCGGCCGGGAGGGCCCGCGCCAGCAGGTTGAGGGAGTCCGTCGTCGAGCGGGTGAAGACCAGCTGGTCGTCGGGGCGGCAGTCCAGGAACTCGGTCACCGTCCTGCGGGCGTTCTCGAAGAGGTCCGTGGACAGCTGCGAGAGGTAGCCGGCGCCCCGGTGGACGCTGCCGTAGTACGGGGCGTAGGCCGCCACGTCGTCCCAGACCCGCTGGAGGGCGGGGGCGCTGGCCGCGTAGTCGAGCGCCGCGTAGGTGACCTCGCCGCCCGTCACGAGCGGGACGGTGACATCCCGGCCGAGAACGGGCAGCGGGGCACAAACGGTACGGGCGGCGGCAGCGGTGGAGACAGACATGGCGAACTCCCGTGAGAGGCAAGGGGGAACCGCCGTGCGAGCGGACATGGCTCTAGCACGGAGGAAGTGAAAGGGGTGTGCGGAGGCGGGGCTCTACGCCCTATCGCATTCGCTTGCTCACGGAAGGCTCCCTCGAACGACCAGGACCCCTGGCGGTACTCACTCAGAAGAGTGCGAGGGGTCCGCGCTTGCCGTAGACCTCGCTGCCTACGACCTGGTCTTCACCCGGGGCACCCCGCCACGGACGGAGGGTTGCCGGACAGTCGGCCGGGGCCTCATGACTGTCACTCATGACCTGATACAGGAACGTACGTGAAGTGATCGCCGTCCCGCAACCCGTGTCCGGATCGCGGGACGACGGTCAGCGGAGAGCCGTCACGCCTGGGTGGCGGCCACCCAGCGGTCCAGCGCCCGTTTGGCCGCACCCGAGTCGATCGACTCGGCCGCCTTGGCCATGCCGTCGCGCAGTTGCCCGGCAAGGGTCCCGGAGCCCGGCTCCAGGGCCACCAGCGCCGCCGCCGAGTTCAGCAGCACGGCGTCCCGCACCGGGCCCGTCTCGCCCTCCAGCAGGCGGCGGGCGACCTCCGCGTTGTACGACGGGTCCCCGCCCCGCAGCGCCTCGACCGGGACCAGTTCGAGCCCGACGTCACGCGGGTCGAAGGTCTCCTCGGTGACCTTGCCGTCGCGGACGACCCACACATGGGACGTGGCCGTCGTGGTCAGCTCGTCGAGACCGTCGTCGCCCCGGAAGACCAGGGACGAGTTGCCGCGCTCGGCGAAGACGCCCGCGACGACCGGCGCCATCCGCGGGTCCGCGACCCCGACCGCCTGGGCCCGCACCTTGGCGGGGTTGGTCAGCGGGCCGAGCACGTTGAACACCGTGCGGATGCCCAACTGGCCGCGCGCGGCGCCCACATGACGCAGCGCCGGATGGAACTTGATCGCGAAGCAGAAGGTGATCCCGGCCTCCTGGGCCACCTCGGCCACCCGCCGCGGGGTCAGCTCCAGATTGACGCCGAGCTTCTCCAGGACGTCGGAGGCGCCGGACGCGGAGGACGCCGCCCGGTTGCCGTGCTTGACGACCGTGGCACCCGAGCCGGCCACGACGATCGCCGACATCGTGGAGATGTTGACCGTCTTCGCGCCGTCCCCTCCGGTGCCGACGATGTCGACGGTCCGGCCGGGCACCTCGATCAGGTTGGCGTGCTCGTACATCGCCCGGACGAGCCCGTTGATCTCTGCGACGGTCTCGCCCTTGGCCCGCAGCGCCACCACGAACCCGGCGATCTGCGCGTCGGTCGCCTCGCCGCGCATGATCCGGTCCAGCGCCCAGAACGTGGCGTCGGCGTCCTGGTCGCGGCCGTACAGCAGACCGTTCAGTACCTCGGGCCAGGAACGGCCCGCCGCGGTGTCGCCTCCAGCGGGGGTCACAGCGCTCATAGCCGCTCCTGCGTGTGTCGTCGTGTTCGTCGGGTACGTCGGACGTCGTGTGCCGTCGTGCGCCTCGTGACAAGGTGCACCCCACCCTATCCAGCCCGTGGGCACGGCAAAGGGCCCCGTCCGAAGACCGGACGGGGCCCTTTCCTGCGGCGTGGCGACGCCTCAGCGATCAGTGGTGGCCGTGGCCGCTCGTGATCTCCTTGTACTCCTCGACGGTGGCCTTCGGAATCTGCTGGTCCTCACCGAAGTACGCCCCGCTGATCTTGGCGCGGAGCTTCTCCTTGCCCTTCACCTTGCGCTCGACGCCGTTCTCGTCGACGGCGGCGCCGATCGCGGCCGGCTCGTACTGCTCGTGCGCCGTGAGGGTGTGCAGCTGCTCCTGGCTGAGCGGCTCGTGGATCTCGATGAACTCACCGTGCGGCAGGCGCTTGATGGTGCCGGTCTCGCGACCGTGCAGCACCTTGTCCCGGTCCCGGCGCTGGAGGCCGAGGCAGATCCGCTTGGTGACGATGTACGCGATGACCGGTCCGGCGATGAAGAAGATCCGGACGAACCAGGTGATCGCGTTGATCGACAGGTGGAGGTGGGTGGCCCAGAGGTCGTTGCCACCGCCGACCAGCATGATCATGTACATCGTGACCCAGGCGACACCCAGCGCGGTGCGCGTCGGGGCGTTGCGCGGGCGGTCCAGGATGTGGTGCTCGCGCTTGTCGCCCGTGACCCACGACTCGATGAAGGGGTAGAGCGCGAGAATCGCGAGCAGCACACCGAACAGGACCAGCGGGATGAACACACCCAGGACCAGGGTGTGGCCCCAGATGTTGATCTCCCAGCCCGGCATGAAGCGGATCAGACCCTCGGCGAAGCCCATGTACCAGTCGGGCTGGGCGCCGGTGGACACCTGGTCCGGACGGTAGGGGCCCATGGCCCAGATCGGGTTGATCTGCGCGATGCCCGCGATGACCCCGATGACACCGAAAACCAGGAAGAAGAAGCCTCCGGCCTTGGCCATGTACACCGGCAGCAGCGGCATGCCGACGACGTTCTTGTTGCTCTTTCCGGGGCCCGCGAACTGCGTGTGCTTGTGGTAGAAGACCAGGATCAGGTGGCCGACCACCAGCCCGAGCATGATGCCCGGCAGCAGCAGGATGTGGATCGAGTAGAACCGCGCCACGAAGTCGTGGCCCGGGAACTCCCCGCCGAACAGGAACATCGAGATGTACGTGCCGACGATCGGCATCGACAGGATCGCGCCCTGGGTGAAGCGGACACCGGTGCCGGAGAGCAGGTCGTCCGGGAGCGAGTAACCGGTGAAACCGGTGAACATGCCGAGGACGAACAGCAGGAAGCCGAACAGCCAGTTGATCTCACGCGGCTTGCGGAACGCGCCCGTGAAGAACACCCGCATCATGTGCACGAACATGCCGGCGAGGAAGATCAGCGCCGCCCAGTGGTGGATCTGCCGGATGAGCAGACCGCCGCGCACGTCGAAGGAGATGTGCAGGGTCGAGCTGAACGCCTCGGACATCAGCTGTCCCTGGAGCGGGACGTAGCTGCCGTGGTACTCCACCTCGTTCATCGACGGGTGGAAGAACAGCGTCAGGTACACACCCGTGAGGATGATGATGATGAAGCTGTAGAGGCAGATCTCACCCAGCATGAACGACCAGTGGTCGGGGAAGATCTTGCGCATGTTGGCCTTGGCCAGGGAGTAGATCCCCAGCCGGCCGTCGGCCCAGTCGGCGATCCGCTCGCCCGCCGGAGCCTTCCCGCGGTCGCGGGCTTCGGTGCTCTCGGTCTTCTCGTTCGTGCTCATCCGCGCTCCCAGAAAGCAGGACCGACGGGCTCTTCGAAGTCGCCGAGCGCCTCGAGATAGCCCTCGTCGTTCACACCGATGCGCAGCTGCGGCAGGGCGTGGCCGGCGGGACCGAAGATCACTCGGGCACCGTCGGAGAGGTCGAAGGTGGACTGGTGGCAGGGGCACAGCACGTGGTGCGTCTGCTGCTCGTACAGCGAGATCGGGCAACCGACGTGGGTGCAGATCTTCGAGTACGCCACGATGCCCTGGTAGGACCAGTCGAGTTCCTGCTTGTCCTTGATGTTGTCCGGCTGGAGCCGGACGATCATCAGGGCCGCCTTGGCGATCTCGTTCTGGAACTCCTCGTCGTGCTCCTCCAGGCCCTCGGGCTTGGCGAAGGTGAGCGAACCGACGGCGACGTCCGAGGGACGCAGCGGCTCGTTCGTGTTCATGTTGACGAGCAGCTTGCCCTTGGCCCACAGCGTGTGACGCAGCTTGTCCTCGGGCAGCGGGCCGAGGTCGCGCAGCAGCACGACACCGGACAGCGGCACGAGGGTGAGCGCGCCGAACATCGTGTTGCGGATCAGCTTGCGACGGCCGAGCGCGGACTCCTTGGCACCCTGCTTGAAGTCCGCGTGAACCTTCGCACGGACCTCGGGGGGCGCGGCGATCGCGTGCCGCTCGTCGGCGACCTCCACGTCGGACATCAGGGTGCGGGCCCAGTGGACCGCGCCGGCGCCGATGGTGAACAGCGCCGTGCCCAGCGTCAGACCCAGCGCGAAGTTCAGCGCGCTGAGGTGGCCGATCGGGAACACGAAGATCGACTTGTCGGCCGGGATCGCCACGTACGAGGCGATGAAACCGACCGTGGCGAGCATCGACAGCGTGAACAGGAAGGCGACCGCACGCTCGGACCGCTTGGCGGCCCGCTCGTCGATGTCCTGGATGCGATGCTCGTGAGGCGGCAGCCCCGGGTCCGCGAACGGGTTCTGCTCGTCCGCGACGCCTACGGCGCTGCCGTGCGCGTGGCCCTGCTCAGCGGGCAGGTTCTCTTCTGGAATGTCTTGGCTACTCATGACTTCTTGGCCTTTGCGGTCCGAGCGGCGACCCAGACGGCTACCGCGATCAGGGCACCGAGACCGAAGATCCACGCGAACAGGCCCTCACTGACCGGCCCGAGGCCGCCCAGCTCCAGACCACCGGGGTTGTTCGTCTCGTCGCTGTTGACCGCGTGCAGGTACGCGATGATGTCCTTCTTGTTCTGCTCCGACAGGGTGGTGTCGGGGAAGGAAGGCATGTTCTGCGGGCCGGTCTGCATGGCCTCGTAGATGTGCTTCGGGTCCACGCCCTCGAGGGTCGGAGCGTACTTGCCCTTGGTGAGGGCACCGCCCTTGCCGGTGAAGTTGTGGCACTGCGCGCAGTTGGTGCGGAACAGCTCGCCACCCTTGGCGATGTCCGCACCCTCCGGGCCGTACTCGGCGTCGGTCGGGACGGACGGGCCGGCGCCCAGGGAGGAGATGAACGCGGCGAGCTGGTCGATCTCGGCCTGCGTGTAGATGACCTTCTTCGCGGGCACCTGGGCGCCCTGCGAGGTGGCCGCGGGCATACGCCCGGTGCCGACCTGGAAGTCGACGGCCGCGGCGCCCACGCCGACCAGGCTCGGGCCGTCGGAGGTCCCCTGACCGCCGGTGCCGTGGCAGCTTGCGCAGCCAACGGCGTAGAGCTTCTTGCCCTCGTCGATGGCGAGGGACTGGGCGGTGTCGTCTGCCTGCGCCTTGCTCGCGGGCGCAAACGCGGCGTACAGCCCCCCGGTAGCCGCCAGCGCGAGGAGTAGGACGACGAGCGCCGCCAGCGGATGGCGTCGTCGTGCGGAGAGCTTTTTCACGGATTACCCCGGTGTCAGGATCTTCTGCGTCGATGCTTGGGATGTGCGGGAGCGAGCGTGCCCGGCTACTTGATCATGTAGATCGTGGCGAAGAGGCCGATCCAGACGACGTCGACGAAGTGCCAGTAATAGGACACGACGATGGCCGCGGTCGCCTGCTCGTGGGTGAACCTCTTGGCCGCGTAGGTGCGCCCGAGGACGAACAGGAAGGCGATGAGGCCGCCCGTCACGTGCATGCCGTGGAAGCCGGTGGTCAGGTAGAACACCGAGCCGTACGGGTCGGAGGAGAGCGAGAGCCCGTCCTTCTTCACCAGCTCCGTGTACTCGAAGATCTGACCGCCGATGAAGATCGCACCCATGATGAAGGTGACGATGAACCACATCCTGAGCTTCTTCACGTCCCCGCGCTCGGCGGCGAAGACGCCGAGCTGGCAGGTGAGCGAGGAGAGCACCAGGATCGTGGTGTTGGTGGCCGAGAACGGGAAGTTCAGGGCCTCGGCCATTTCCTTCCAGTGATCAGGACCCGTCACCGATCGCAGGGTGAAGTACATCGCGAAGAGGGCCGCGAAGAACATCAGCTCGGAACTCAGCCAGATGATGGTTCCGACACTGGTGAGGTTCGGCCGATTGACCGACGGGTGCGCGTGCCCGGTTTCTACTGTCGTTGCTGTCGCCACGACCGACATTATGTCGGTCCCTTATCCCGCCCTCACTCCGGGGGGTGCCGTTCGGAGTGTTCGCACCGTGTGTACTGCCCGTATGGCCCATCGAAGTGGTGTTCCAAGCGGTGTTGACGACGTGTTCAAGGGAGTAGCATCCGCGGCATCGGTTCTGTCCGTACGACGCTGATGTCACGGAGGAAGCATGCAGGCGACCGCCACGGTGCTGGTCTACAGCGACGACGCCAACACCCGCGAGCAGGTCCGGCTCGCGACCGGGCGCAGGCCCGCGCCGGACGTCCCCGTGGTGGAGTTCCTGGAGTGCGCGACGCCTGCGGCGGTGCTGCGGGAGCTGGACCGGGGCGGCGTCGACGTCGTCGTCCTGGACGGCGAGGCCGCGCCCATGGGCGGCATGGGGCTGTGCCGGCAGATCAAGGACGAGGTGTTCCGCTGCCCGCCGGTGCTTCTGCTCATCGGACGGCCCCAGGACGCCTGGCTCGCCACCTGGAGCCGCGCTGACGCGGCTGTGACGCTGCCTGTGGAGCCCGTGGAGTTCGCTTCGGCCCTGGCGTCCCTGATGCGGCGCAAGAGCCTTACACAGAGCGCCTAGCGGGGGCACAGGGGTGTGGGGATCCCCGCGCCCCCGGCAACCGACCTCCGGCAGTGCCTAGACCGCGGCAGGCCGCAGTCTCGAGGTGTCTGGCTCCGCCTTCTGCTTGCCGCCCGTGAGCGCGCTGCCCTTGGTCCACTTCTTCCAGTCCAGGTTCCAGTCGCCGAAGCCGTTGCCGAAGGTCTCCATCGTGTCGCCGTAGCTGTTGACGACCTGGACGACGTCGCCCTGGCGGATGTTGTCGAAGAACCACTCGGCGTTGGACGTGCTCATGCCGGTGCAGCCGTGGCTGACGTTCGCGTACCCCTGGGAGCCCACGGACCAGGGGGCGGCGTGGACGTACTCGCCGCTCCAGGTGACGCGGGTGGCGTAGTACACGGGCAGGTCGTAGGACTCCGAGGAGCCCTCCGCGATACCGACGGTGGTGCCGCGCATCCGTACGAAGTACTCCTTGCCCAGGACGACCTTGACGCCGTTGCGGGTCTCGAAGCCGGGCTTGCCGGTGGTGACGGGGATCTGGTTGATCTCCTCGTTGTTCTTGAAGACCGTCATGGAGTGCGACGACGCGTCCGTGACGGCGATCACCCGGTCGCCGATCGTGAGCTTGAGGTCCTTCGTGGGGCCGCCCCACAGCCGGTCGCTGATCTTGATGCCGTCCAGGTTGCTGTGCACCCGGAGACTGGCGTGGGCGGGCCAGTACTCCTGCGGCCGGTAGTGGAGTTCCTTGTCGTCCACCCAGTGCCAGCCGCCCTGCACGGACGGCGTCGAGTCGACCTTGAGGGCGCGTTCGACGACGGCCCGCTGGGCGGGGTCCTTGATGGGCTGGTCGAGCTTGGCGGTAACGGGCTGGCCTACGCCGTACTCGCCCGCGTCGGGGCCGAACACGACCCCCAGGCGCTTCTTCGAGGTGGGCTTGCCCGTGTCGAAGGTGAGCACCCGGCGGCCGGGGGCGCCGTCGTCGTCCTCGGTGCTCACGCGGACCGTGTAGTGGGCGTTCGCGGCCAGCGGCTCGGTGCTGTGCCAGCGGCTGCCGTCGGCGGCGAGTTCGCCCGCCACGTAACGGCCTGCGGCGTCCACGGCGGTGACGTCCGTGATGCGGTCGTCGTCCTCCGCGGTGACCTCCAGGGGCTTGTCCGGGTCGGACTTCTTCCCGTCGCCACCGAGGTTGTTGAAGGAGATCTGGTCCGTCGCGTCGTAGGGACGCGCGGAGAGCGGGTTGCCGTCCGAGCCGCAGGCGCTGGCGACCGCGCCCAGGGCGATCACCAGCAGGGTGCAGCCGACGACGGTGCGAGGGCGGGGTTCGTGGCTCATGGCTTCACGCTAGGGAGCCGGGTCGGCCGCGGCGCGCTGAGTGACACGGACGGAGGAGCACCGTTGCGGCAAAAGCGTGAGCCCGGACCCTCCTGACGGAGTGTCCGGGCTCAGCATGCGTTCAGTGCGTGCTACTGGGTGCGGCTCTCACCGCGGTAGTACTCGAAGACCCAGCCCCACAGACCGATGAGGATCAGCGGCAGGGAGAAGTACAGCAGCCACCAGCCGACAGCGACCCCCAGGAAGGCCAGGGCGCCGCCGATGCCCAGCGACAGCGGCTGCCAGCTGTGCGGGCTGAAGAAGCCCAGCTCGCCGGCGTCGTCCGCGACGTCCGCCTCCTTGTTGTCCTGCGCGCCCGCGTCGACCCGCCGGGCGGTGAAGCCCAGGTAGAAGCCGATCATGATGCACAGGCCGAAGGCCAGGAAGAGGGCCGTGGTACCGGCCGGCTCCTTCGACCACACGCCATAGACGATCGCCATGACGAGGACGAAGACGCTCAGCCAGACGAACATCTTGCCCTGGATCTTCACTTGCCGGCCTCCTTGCTGCCCGAGATGGCACTGGCACCGTGGCCGGCGTGCTCCAGCTGCTCGAGCGCGGCGATCTCGGGGTGGTGCAGGTCGAACGCCGGGGATTCACTGCGGATCCGCGGCAGGGTGAGGAAGTTGTGGCGCGGCGGCGGGCAGGAGGTGGCCCACTCCAGGGAGCGGCCGTAGCCCCACGGGTCGTCGACGCCGACCGGCTTGCCGTACTTGGCGGTCTTCCACACGTTGTAGAAGAACGGCAGGACGGACAGACCGAGGACGAACGAGCTGATCGTCGAGATCGTGTTCAGGGCGGTGAAGCCGTCGGCCGCCAGGTAGTCGGCGTACCGACGCGGCATGCCCTCGGCGCCCAGCCAGTGCTGGACCAGGAAGGTGCCGTGGAAGCCGACGAACAGCGTCCAGAAGGTGATCTTGCCGAGGCGCTCGTCGAGCATCTTGCCGGTGAACTTCGGCCACCAGAAGTGGAAGCCGGAGAACATCGCGAAGACGACGGTGCCGAAGACGACGTAGTGGAAGTGCGCCACCACGAAGTACGAGTCGGACACATGGAAGTCCATCGGCGGCGAGGCCAGGATGACGCCGGTCAGACCACCGAAGGTGAAGGTGATGAGGAAGCCCGTCGCCCACAGCATCGGTGTCTCGAAGGACAGTGAGCCCTTCCACATCGTTCCGATCCAGTTGAAGAACTTCACGCCCGTCGGTACGGCGATGAGGAACGTCATGAAGGAGAAGAACGGCAGCAGTACGCCACCCGTGACGTACATGTGGTGCGCCCACACCGTCACGGAGAGACCGGCGATCGAGATGGTGGCCGCGATCAGGCCCATGTAGCCGAACATCGGCTTGCGGGAGAACACCGGGATCACTTCGGAGATGATCCCGAAGAACGGCAAGGCGATGATGTACACCTCTGGATGGCCGAAGAACCAGAAGAGGTGTTGCCACAGCAACGCGCCGCCGTTGGCCGCGTCGAAGACATGGGCACCGAACTTGCGGTCCGCCTCCAGGGCGAACAGCGCGGCCGCCAGGACCGGGAAGGCCAGCAGGACCAGGACACCGGTCAGCAGGACGTTCCAGGTGAAGATCGGCATCCGGAACATCGTCATGCCGGGCGCGCGCATGCAGATGATCGTGGTGATGAAGTTGACCGAGCCGAGGATGGTGCCGAAGCCGGAGAAGGCCAGACCCATGATCCACATGTCGGCGCCGATGCCCGGGCTGCGGACCGCGTCCGACAGCGGGGCGTAGGCGAACCAGCCGAAGTCGGCCGCACCCTGGGGGGTGAGGAAGCCGGCGACGGCGATCAGCGAGCCGAACAGGTACAGCCAGTAGGCGAACATGTTGAGCCGCGGGAACGCGACGTCGGGCGCGCCGATCTGGAGCGGCATGATCCAGTTCGTGAAGCCGGCGAACAGCGGCGTCGCGAACATCAGCAGCATGATCGTGCCGTGCATCGTGAACGCTTGGTTGAACTGCTCGTTCGACATGATCTGCAGGCCCGGTCGGGCGAGCTCGGCGCGCATGAGGAGCGCCATCACGCCACCGATGCAGAAGAACGCGAACGACGTGACCAGGTACAACGTACCGATGGTCTTGTGGTCGGTGGTCGTCAGCCACTTCACCACGACGTTGCCGGGTTGCTTGCGCCTGACCGGCAGCTCGTTCTCGTACGAGTCCTCAGCTGCGGCGGCACCCTGGGGTTCGTTGAGGATGCTCACAGGTTGTTCGTCTCCCGGTTCTTCTCGTGGCTCGTCTGCTCGATGCCCGCGGGAACGTAACCGGTCTGCCCCTTCTTCACGAGGTCCTTGAGGTGCTGCTCGTAGCGCTCCTGGGAGACGACCTTCACGTTGAAGAGCATCCGGGAGTGGTCGACGCCGCAGAGCTCGGCGCACTTGCCCAGGTAGGTGCCCTCCTTGTTGGGGGTCACCTGGAAGGAGTTGGTGTGGCCCGGGATGACGTCCTGCTTCATCAGGAACGGCACCACCCAGAAGGAGTGGATGACGTCACGCGAGGTGAGGACGAAGCGGACCGTCTTGCCCTCAGGGAGCCAGAGGGTCGGGCCGGGGTTGTTGGTCTGCGGGTTCCGCTCACCGGGAGTACCGCAGGTGTAGACGCCGCCGGCGTTGTCGGGGAAGTCCGTCTTGAACCGGTCCGGGATCGCGGCCAGGTTCTTGTCGGTCTTCGCGTCCCCGTCGGAACCGTCGACGCTCTCGATGTAGTTGAAGCACCAGCTCCACTGGAAGCCGACCACGTTCACCGTGACATCGGGCTTCTTGTCGAGGCTCAGCAGCTTCGACTCGTCACGGGCTGTGAAGTAGAACAGCACCGAGACGATGATGATCGGAACCACCGTGTACAGCGCCTCGATGGGCATGTTGTACCGGGTCTGCGGAGGAACTTCGACCTTGGTGCGGCTGCGCCGGTGGAAGAAAGCACTCCACAGGATCAGGCCCCACACCAGCACGCCGGTGGCCAGCGCGGCTGCCCAGGAGCCCTGCCACAGGGAGAGGATCCGCGGAGCCTCTTCTGTGACGGGGGTGGGCATACCAAGGCGGGGGAAGTCCTTGTATGTGCAACCGGTGGCGGTCGCCAGGACCAGGCCCGCGGTCATTGCCTGGAGCAGCTTCCGCCGCATCGGGCGCCGCGGCGAGCGGTCGGAGCCGTTGGGACTCACGTAGCGCCTTCCCGAGAGTCTCGCCCGCGCGGTTGGCTGCGGCCTGCCTTCTCGCGGGTCGGTCGCCGCCCTGCGTCGGGCAGGGGTTTGGATGTTTATGCGGACCAAACCCTAGCCGACGCCCTTCGGGGGTTCGCGGGGAGGGTGGCATACGCGCCGTGGGTCACCCCGAAGGGGTGGGATGAGCGCCTGATAGTGCCTCATAGCTCGTCAATGCGGCATGTATGACGGCTGCGGGCCTCCTGGGGCCTGTCGCGCCCGCGCGGCGGAGCCGCGGATCGGAACGGTCCCGCGTCCCCGGGGTGGGGTACCGGTCCCACCGGCGCTTTACCGTTGCCGTGTGTCCTACTTCGACGCCGCTTCTGCCGCTCCCCTGCATCCCGTGGCCCGCCAGGCCCTGTTGGCCTCGCTCGACGAGGGGTGGGCCGACCCCGCCCGCCTGTACCGGGAAGGGCGGCGGGCGCGGATGCTGCTGGACGCCGCCCGGGAGGCGGCCGCCGAGGCGGTGGGCTGCCGGCCGGACGAACTGGTCTTCACCGCTTCCGGAACGCGGGCCGTGCACACCGGGATCGCGGGCGCGCTGGCCGGGCGCCGACGGGTCGGACGTCACCTGATCGTGTCAGCCGTCGAACACTCCTCGGTACTCCATTCGGCAGAGGCGTTCGAGGCGGAGGGCGGGGCGGTGACCCGGGTGCCGGTGGTCAGGACCGGTGCCGTCGCCGTCGAGTCGTACGCCGACGCCCTGCGGTCCGACACGGCGCTGGCCTGTCTCCAGTCGGCCAACCACGAGGTGGGGACCGAGCAGCCGGTGGCGGCCGTGGCCGAGCTGTGCCGGGCGGCGGGGGTGCCGCTGCTGGTGGACGCGGCGCAGTCGCTCGGCTGGGGGCCCGTGGAGGGGCCCTGGTCGCTGCTGGCGGCGAGCGCGCACAAGTGGGGCGGGCCGTCCGGGGTGGGGCTTCTCGCGGTGCGCAAGGGGGCGCGGTTCGCCGTCCAAGGGCCGGTGGACGAGCGGGAGTCGGGGCGAGCGGCCGGGTTCGAGAACCTTCCGGCGATCGTGGCCGCGGCGGCCTCGCTGCGGGCGGTGCGGGCGGAGGCGGCCGCCGAGGCGGTACGGCTGCGGGAGCTGACGGCGCGGATCCGCGCGCGGGTGGCGGCCGTCGTACCGGATGTGGAGGTCGTCGGGGATCCGCTGCGGCGGCTGCCCGGGATCGTCACCTTCTCCTGTCTGTACGTCGACGGGGAGGCGCTGCTGCACGAGTTGGACCGGGAGGGGTTCTCCGTCTCCTCCGGGTCGTCCTGCACCAGCAGCACGCTGACGCCCAGCCATGTGCTGAGGGCGATGGGGGTGCTGAGTGAGGGAAACGTGCGGGTTTCGTTGCCGACGGGGGTCGCCGAGGAGGACGTCGAGCGGTTCCTCGCCGTGCTGCCGGGGGCGGTGGCGGGGGTGCGGGAGAAGCTCGGGGCGCCCGCTGCGGTGACCGGTGCCGGTGTACGCGGCGACGAGCTCGTCGTGGACGCGCTGGGCAAGCGGTGTCCGATTCCCGTCATCGAGCTGGCGAAGGTCATCGGCGAGGTGCCGGTCGGGGGCACGGTACGGGTGCTGTCCGACGACGAGGCGGCCCGTCTGGACATCCCCGCCTGGTGCGAGATGCGGGACCAGGAGTACGTCGGTGAGGAGCCGGCGGACCGCGGCTCGGCCTATGTGGTCCGCCGGCTGTCCTGAATCAGGCCAGGTGCTTGCGGACCTCGGTTGCGGCCTCGTCGCCGTAGGCCTTGGTGAAGCGGTCCATGAAGTGGGCGCGGCGCAGCTGGTACTCCTGGGTGCCCACCGTCTCGATCACGAGAGTGGCGAGCATGCAGCCGATCTGCGCGGCACGCTCGTGGGAGACGCCCCAGGCCAGGCCGGAGAGGAAGCCGGCGCGGAAGGCGTCGCCGACGCCCGTGGGCTCGACCTTGGCCTCCTCCTCCGGGCAGCCGACCTCGATCGGGTCCTCGCCGGCCCGCTCGATACGGACGCCGCGCGAGCCGAGGGTGGTGACGCGGTGGCCGACCTTGGAGAGGATCTCGGCGTCCGTCCAGCCCGTCTTGGACTCGATGAGGCCCTTCTCGTACTCGTTGGAGAACAGGTACGTCGCGCCCTCCAGCAGTATCCGGATCTCGTCGCCGTTCATACGGGCGATCTGCTGGGAGAAGTCGGCCGCGAAGGGGATCGACCGGGTACGGCACTCCTCGGTGTGCCGGAGCATCGCCTCCGGGTCGTCGGCGCCGATCAGGACCAGGTCCAGGCCGCCCACCCGGTCGGCGACGGTCTTCAGCTCGATGAGGCGGGCCTCGCTCATCGCTCCGGTGTAGAAGGAGCCGATCTGGTTGTGGTCGGCGTCGGTGGTGCACACGAAACGGGCGGTGTGCAGGGTCTCGGAGATCCGGACCGACCCGGTGTCGACGCCGTGCCGGTCGAGCCAGGCCCGGTACTCGTCGAAGTCCGCGCCCGCGGCGCCGACCAGGATCGGGTCGGTCCCCAGCTGGCCCATGCCGAAGGCGATGTTCGCGCCCACGCCGCCCCGGCGCACGTCCAGGTTGTCGACCAGGAAGGAGAGCGAGACCGTGTGCAGCTGGTCCGCGACGAGCTGGTCGGCGAAGCGGCCGGGGAACGTCATGAGGTGGTCGGTGGCGATGGAGCCGGTGACTGCGATGCGCACGGCGTGGACTCTCCTGAGGGGAGGGGGATTGACAGTTCACGCTACCCGGTGGATCCGCGCCACTGAAGCAGCCGAAACTACCCGATAGTAGATCTTTCTTCGCGGCCTCCGGCGTGCATACGGTTCGGCTATGACGAACCTCAAGGTCCACGCCCCCGCTCCGGCCGACCTCGACGGCGACCTGGCGTCGCTGCGCGGTGACGGCGCCCGGATGGCTCGGCACTGGGCCGCCCCGGAGAAGATCACTTCCCGTCCGGTCTCCCCGTCACTCATTCTCGGCGTGATCGTTCCGGCGGCGTCGGCGCGGCTCCTGGAGGCGATGCCGGACTACGGCAACTAGGGGTAATCCCTCGATTTCCTTCGGTACGGCGCTCGGAAGGGAACCGTGCGCTCCCCCGTCGCGTCCCATCGCCGTCCCCCGTAAAGGGGATGTGAGGTACGCCAGCAGGGCAGCCGAAGGAGCGATGCGGTGAACACCGAGCGACCCGAGAACGACGACGCCGCGCGCGAGCCGGAGGAGACGGGTTCGGAGACGGCCGAGGCCGAGGTCCGCGAGACCGAGGCCCAGGAAGCGCGGGCCGAGGACGCGCCGACCGAGGAGGCGCCGGCCGCGGAGACCGGCGTTGTGGACGAGGAGGCCGGCCCGACCGGCACCCCGGCCGGCTCCGACGCCGGGGCTCCCGCCGTTTCCGAGGGCGGCACCACCGCCAAGACCGACACCGCGGACACCGGCACCGCGGACGCCACTACCGCGGACACCGACGCCGACGCCGGTGAGCAGGCCGCTGCGGCCGAGGCCGGTGTCGGCGCCGACACCGGCGCCGGTGTCGGCGGGGTGCCGGGCGATTCCGGCTCCGGCGCGGACGAGCACGTCGTCGGGCCGGTGGCCGAGGGCGTGCCCCCGGCCGGACCGCGCCGCCGCTCCCCCGTGCTCATCGCCTCCGTCGCGGCCGCCGTGCTGCTGGTGGGCGGAGGCGGGGCCTATCTGACCTCCAGCGCGGTCGGCGGCTCCGGCGGGAACGCCGGTTCCGGGGCGCCGTCCGGGGACGGCACGCCCGCGGCACTCCTTCTGGACGACTACTCCGGGGGTACGGGTACGGGTACCGATACCCCCGAGGGCGGTACGAGCGGCATCGCCCCCGGTGAGCCGAACCCCTACGGGGTGACCTACAAGGCCGCGGGCACCCTTCCCGACGGTCCCGGCTCCGCGCCGGTGTACTGGGCGAAGGGCGAGGTCACCAAGGACGAGGTGGCCCGGCTGGCTAAGGCGCTGGGGGCCGAGGGGACGCCGGTCGTCGACGGCGAGGCGTGGAAGGTCGGCGCCGGGAACGACGGTTCCGGCCCGGTGCTGCGGGTGAACCGGCAGGCACCGGGGATGTGGACCTTCACCCGGTACGCGCCCGGCACCGACAACTGCACGGCCGGCACCGACAAGTGCACCGTGACTCCCTCGGCCGAGTCCGGCGCCCCGGTGAGCGAGGCGGCCGCGAAGAAGGCGGCGGCGCCGGTTCTCGAGGCGGTCGGGCAGGACGGCGCCCAGCTGGACGCGAGCCAGGTCATGGGCAGCCGGCGGGTGGTGAACGCCGAGCCGGTGTTCGGCGGGCTGCCCACCTACGGCTGGACGACCGGGATCAGCGTCGGCGCCCAGGGCGAGGTGGTCGGCGGGAACGGGCAGCTCGAAACGCCGGTGAAGGGCGACACGTACCCGCTGCTGAGCGCGCGGGAGGCGCTGGACGCGTTGAACGCGGCGCCGGGGACGGACCACCGCATGGGCATCGGCGGCTGTGCCAGTCCGGTGCCGCTGAAGGACCGGCTGGAGAGCCCCTGCGGTGCGTCGACGACGGCTCCCCAGGGGCAGACGGCGACGGTCGAGGACGCGGTGCTCGGGCTCGCCCCGCACACCTCGGGCGGACGGCAGGTGCTCGTGCCGTCCTGGCTGTTCGACGTGAAGGGCTCGGGGGCCGCGGACGGCTACACGGTGACGCAGCCGGCCGTCGAGCCGACCTATCTGAAGTCCGCCACGACGCCCACGCCGACGCCGACCGCTTCCTCGGGCACGCGGGACGTGAAGGTGGACGGCTACACCGCCGAGGGCGACGACCTGGTCGTGAGCTTCACCGGCGGGGTGTGCGGCGACTACAAGGCCACGGCGGCCGAGAGCGGTGACGAGGTGAAGGTCACCGTGACCGAGACGCCCTGGAAGGACAAGGTCTGCATCCTGATCGCCAAGGAGTACCACCAGACCGTGCACCTGAACGAGTCGCTGGGCAGCCGGAAGGTCGTCGGGTCGGACGGCGCGGCGATCCCGCTGGAGAAGGCGGGCGCGCGGCTGCCGCAGGCCCAGTAGCGCCCGGTAGCCGTTCGCGCGGCGCGAACGCGAAGGCGGCGGCCCCGTTGGAGGGGGCCGCCGCCTTCGTGTCGTTCAGCGGTGCGAACGGGCGACCTAGCTGAAGGAGTCGCCGCAGGCGCAGGAGCCCGTCGCGTTCGGGTTGTCGATCGTGAAGCCCTGCTTCTCGATGGTGTCGACGAAGTCGATGGAGGCGCCGCCCAGGTACGGGGCGCTCATCCGGTCGGTGACGACCTTGACGCCGTCGAAGTCCTTCACCACGTCACCGTCGAGCGAACGCTCGTCGAAGAAGAGCTGGTAGCGCAGGCCGGAGCAGCCGCCGGGCTGAACGGCGACGCGCAGTGCCAGGTCCTCGCGGCCTTCCTGGTCGAGCAGGGCCTTGACCTTCGCCGCGGCAGCGTCGGACAGGAGGATGCCGTCGCTGACAGTGGTCTTCTCGTCCGATACGGACATCTACATCTCTCCCGGGTTGTACGGAGACTGCTTGCCGACGTTTCCAACCGTCGGGACCGCGGATTCATTCCGCGCCGAGGAGTCGTGTTTCCACTTCTTTCCTCTTCTTGCCTTTCATGCTCGCACACGCGCGATGCGGCGGACAGCGGCCTCCGGAGCGGCGCCGTCCGGGGCGCGGGATTCACGTCACATCGACGCGATGACCATCGTCAAAGTGACGTGAAGCGGGTTATGATAGATAACGTCAGATCGACGAAAAGTAGAAAAGGTGCGTGCCGTGACCACCGCCCAGACCACGGAGCTCGACGTACAGCCGACTCCGCTCGCCCTGTTGCTGCTCGGCCGTGAGGCCGACCCGAGGAGCGAGCGGGGCGTCGAGTGCCCCGGCGACCTGCCCTCGCCCTCGGACCCGGACCTGGTCGCGCGGGCCCGCGCCGCCAAGGAGAAGCTCGGTGACAAGGTCTTCGTGCTGGGCCACCACTACCAGCGCGACGAGGTCATCCAGTTCGCCGACGTCACGGGCGACTCCTTCAAGCTGGCCAAGGACGCGGCCGCCCGCCCGGAGGCCGAGTACATCGTGTTCTGCGGTGTGCACTTCATGGCCGAGTCCGCGGACATCCTGACGTCCGACGACCAGAAGGTGGTCCTCCCCGACCTCGCCGCCGGCTGCTCGATGGCCGACATGGCCACCGCCGAGCAGGTCGCCGAGTGCTGGGACGTGCTGACCGAGGCCGGTATAGCCGAGCAGGTCGTGCCCGTCTCGTACATGAACTCGTCCGCGGACATCAAGGCGTTCACGGGCAAGCACGGCGGCACGATCTGCACCTCCTCCAACGCCCAGCGGGCCCTGGAGTGGGCCTTCGAGCAGGGCGAGAAGATCCTCTTCCTGCCGGACCAGCACCTCGGCCGCAACACCGCCGTACGGGACATGGGCCTGTCCCTGGAGGACTGCGTCCTGTACAACCCGCACAAGCCCAACGGCGGGCTGACCGCCGAGCAGCTGCGCGACGCGAAGATGATCCTGTGGCGGGGCCACTGCTCGGTGCACGGCCGCTTCAGCCTGGAGTCGGTCGAGGACGTCCGCGCCCGGATCCCCGGGGTGAACGTGCTCGTGCACCCCGAGTGCCGGCACGAGGTCGTGGCCGCGGCGGACTACGTCGGCTCGACCGAGTACATCATCAAGGCGCTGGAGGCGGCCCCGGCCGGCTCGAAGTGGGCCATCGGCACGGAGCTGAACCTGGTGCGCCGGCTGGCGAACCGCTTCGCGCCCGAGGGCAAGGAGATCGTCTTCCTCGACAAGACGGTGTGCTTCTGCTCGACGATGAACCGGATCGACCTCCCCCACCTGGTCTGGACCCTGGAGTCCCTCGCCGAGGGCAAGCTGGTCAACCGGATCCAGGTCGACCGGGAGACCGAGACGTTCGCGAAGCTGGCGCTGGAGCGGATGCTGGCGCTGCCGTAGCCGCACCGCCCTGGCACCCCTGGCCCACCGGCCCCTGACGTCGCCGGACGCGGTGGGCCCGGATCACCCCGACAGCGGCTCCTGGTCGGGGTGGGCCGGGTCCAGCGTGAAGACCGTCCCGTCGGGGCTGAGCACCACCAGGGCGCCCTGGTCGAGGTAGATCTGCGCCGAGGAGTAGTCGGCCCCGACGACCTGCTCGGCCCACGCGGCGGACTCCCACAGCAGGTCGCCCGTCTCGAGGTCGACGGCCGCGACCCGCCCGGAGGCACTGGCCGCGAACACCGCCTGCCCCTGGCCGTCGGCGACGGGTGTGCCGGGCTGCTCGAGGATCGTCGAGGTCTGCCACAGCCGCTCCCCGGTCTCGGGCGCGTGGGCGACCAACTGCCCCGCGGAGGACGCGAAACAGAGCACTCCGCCCACCAGGGCCACCCGGCCGCGCGGGCTGTCCGGCAGCGTCTTCCTCCGTACGTCGCCGGTGTCCGGGTCGATCAGCACGACCTCGCCGTACGCCGACTCCCCGGAGTTCCCGAGGTCCCGGGGCACGCCCGCCACGAAGGCCAGATCGCCGCCGACGGCGCCGACGTACTCGACGTCGCCGTCCGGCACGCTCACCTTCCGGGTCGAGCCGTCGGCCGGGTCGACGGCGTAGAACACGGTGCGCGACGGGGTACCCGCGTCGGAGCAGCCGGCGTACGGGACGCCGTCGACGTCGTAGAACCGGCAGCCGTAGCTGGCCGCGACGGGCAGGGTGGCCGTCCAGCGCTTGCTGCCGTCGCGCAGTGCGCGGGCGGTCACGCGGTAGCCGTCCGCGGTCATCAGCAGATCGCCCACGACCGCGGGGTCGACACGGCCCGTCTGGTTCAACGGGCGCGACCAGATCCGCTTGCCGGTGGTGGCGTCGAGGGCGACGGCGGTGGGGATCTGGCCGTTGCCCGCGCTGTTCAGCACCGACTGCGTTGCCACCAGCACGCCGTCGTGCACCCCGAGGACCGTGCTGTCGTACCTCTCCTGTGCCAGGCCCGAGGGCTGGGAGTCCGCCCGCCAGGCGAGACGGCCCGTCGTCCCGTCGACGCGGACCGGAAGGACGCCGTCGCCCCCGCAGTACAGGGCGTCCTTGCCCATCGCGCAGGACAGGGAGGTGCCGTAGGAAGTCCCGGCACCCTCCAGCGGCTTCGCCACCCCGCTCACGGCGGTGCCGTAGACCGAGGTCCGCCAGGGCTTCCAGCCGTTGGGCAGGGGGTCCCAGGCCATGGACTCGGAGCCCGTGCTGTCGGACTGCCCCGACCTCCCGCTGCCGGCGAACGGACCGAGGTCGAGCAGATAGCCGGTGAGGGTCACGGTCAGCAGGCCCGCCACTCCGGCGAGGACCGGCCACCGGCGCAGCCGGGAGCGCCGGCCGGTGCGGGGCGCGGCAACGGCCGGGCCCGGCTCCTCGTCCGCCGCGGGCGCGGGCGGCAGCCGCAGGGTCACCGTCTCCATGTCACCCGCCGCGGGTTCGGGCAGCGCCTCCGCGAACTCCCCGGCCAGCTCATCGAGTCCGGGCCGGTCGGCGGCCTCCTTGGCCAGACAGCGGGTCAGCACCGCGCGCAGCGGCTCGGCGACCGCGTCCACCTTCGGTTCCTCGTGCATCACCCGCCACGCCGTCAGATAGGGGCTGTCGGTGTCGAAGGGGCCGCGGCCGGTCGCGGCGAACACCAGCAGCGCGCCGAGGGAGAAGACGTCCGAGGCGGGGCCGACCGAGCGGGCGTCCTTGAACTGCTCCGGGGACATGAACGGCGGGGTGCCGATGGCGTGACCGGTCTCGGTGAGGGTCTGGTTCTCGGTGGCCCGGGAGATGCCGAAGTCGATGACCCGGGGGCCGTCCCCGGCCATCAGGACGTTGGAGGGCTTGAGGTCGCGGTGGACGACCCCGGCCCGGTGGATGTCCCGCAGCGCCTCCACCAGGCCCAGGGCCAGCCGGCGCAGCTCCGCGCCCTTCAGCGGGCCGTTGCCCCGGATGCGGGCGGAGAGCGCGGGTCCGGGCACGTACTGGGTGGCCATCCAGGGCCGTTCGGCCTCCGGATCGGCGTCCACGACCGGGGCGGTGAAGGCACCGCTCACCTTGCGGACGGCGTCGATCTCCTGCCGGAAGCGGGCCCGGAAGACCTTGTCCTCCGCGTACTGGGCGTGCACCACCTTGACGGCGACCTCACGCCCCGACCGGGACCGGCCCAGGTAGACGACGCCCATGCCACCGGATCCGATCCGGTCGACGATCCGGTATCCGCCGAGCGCCTTCGGGTCGTCCTTGTGCAGTGGCAACGCCCTGGTCCCCTTCCCCCGTCGAGCAGTGCGAGCAGTGAGAGCTCACAGGATATGTAACCCGTACGGGGGAAGGGGGTTCGGCGCGGCGGTGTCAGACTCCGGCCGGTTCCGGGGTCTTCTCGGGCTGCGCGGGCTGCTGCCGCTTCGCGGCACGCTTCTTCGCCCGGCGCTCCTTGCGGAGTTCGAGCATCGCGTACAGCGTCGGGACGAGCAGCAGGGTGAGCAGGGTCGAGCTGATCAGACCGCCGATCACGACCACCGCCAGCGGCTGGGCGATGAAGCCGCCCTCGCCGGTGACGCCCAGGGCCATCGGGAGCAGGGCGAAGATGGTCGCCAGCGCCGTCATGAGGATGGGGCGCAGCCGGTGCCGCCCGCCCTCGACCACGGCCTCGACCACGCCGTACCCCTGCTTGCGGTACTGGTTGACGAGGTCGATCAGGACGATCGCGTTGGTCACCACGATGCCGATGAGCATCAGCATGCCGATCATCGCCGGGACGCCCATCGGGGTGCCGGTGACGAGCAGCAGCCCGATGGCGCCGGTCGCCGCGAAGGGGATGGAGACCAGCAGGATCAGCGGCTGGACCAGCGACCGGAAGGTCGCCACCAGCAGCATGAAGACGATCGCGATCGCCGCGAGCATCGCCAGGGCGAGGTTCTTGAACGCGTCGTCCTGGTCCTGCGAGACCCCGCCGATCTCGGCCGTGGCACCCGCCGGGAGCTTCAGCGCGTCGAGCTTCGAGGCGAGGTCGGCGCTCACCGCGCCGGTGTTGTCGCCGGTCGGCTTCGCGGTGACGGTGGCCGCCCGGCGGCCGTCGATGCGGGTCATCGCGACCGGGCCGTCGACCAGTTCCACGGTGGCGATGTCACCGAGCTTCACCGTGCCCAGAGGCAGGGCCTCGAGCTGGGCGAGCGTCGCGGCGGGCTTCGCCGAGGTGATGACGACATCGCGCTCGGTGTCGTCCAGGACCGCCTTCGCGGCCGTCGTCCCACGGACCGCTTGGGCGACCGCCGCGCCCAGCGTCTGGTCGTCGAAGCCGGCCGCGGCGGCCTTGGCGTTCGCCTTGACCGAGATGCGCGGCACGCTCTGCGAGAGGTCGCTGGTCACGTCCGTGACGTCGTCGAGGCCGGCCACGGCCTTGCGGACCTGCTCGGCGGCCGTGCGCAGCACACCCGCGTCGGCCGCCTTCACGACGACGCTCAGGTCCTGGCTGCCGAAGCCGTCACCGGCGGTGACGGTGGTCGTGCCGATGCCGTCGAGCTTCTTCAGCCCGTCCTCGACCCGCTTCTGGACGTCCTTGTAGGAGGCGGAGTCCTCGATCATCACCTGGTAGGAGGCCTGGTTGGTGTCGGTGCCGCCGCCGAAGGCCGCCATGAAGCCGGAGGAGCCGACGGTGACCTGGTAGTCCTTCACGCCCTCGGTGCCGGCGAGGAGTTGCTCGACCCTCTTGGCCCGGGCGTCGGTCGCGGCCAGGCTGGTGCCCGGCTTCAGCTCCTGCTTGACCGTCAGGACCTGCTGCTCGCCCTGGTCGAAGAAGTTGGTCTTCAGCAGGGGCGCCATGGCGAAAGTCGCGATCAGCACGACGACCGCGATCGCCACGCTGGTGAGACGGCGCCGGGTGGCGAAGCGCAGCACGGGGACGTAGACGCGCTGGAGGCGGCTCTTCGCCTCCTTCTCCTCGGCCGCGCGGCGGGCTTCCTCGGCGTCCTCGGGGGTGCCCTTGGGGGCCCGCAGGAACCAGTACGACAGGACGGGGACGACCGTCAGCGAGACCAGCAGGGAGGCCAGCAGGGCCGCCGTCACGGTGAGGGAGAACGCGCCGAACAGGGCGCCCACCATGCCGCCGACCAGGCCGATCGGCAGGAACACGGCGACCGTGGTGAGGGTGGAGGAGGTGACCGCCCCGGCCACCTCGCGGACTGCCGTGATGATCGCGGACTGCCGCTCCTCGCCGTAGCCGAGGTGGCGCTTGATGTTCTCCAGGACGACGATCGAGTCGTCGACGACACGGCCGACGGCGATGGTCAGCGCGCCCAGCGTCAGCATGTTCAGCGAGAGGTCCCGCGTCCACAGGACGATCAGCGCCAGGACCACGGAGAGCGGGATGCTGACCGCCGTCACCAGCGTCGAGCGGATCGACGCCAGGAAGACCAGGATGACGAGGACGGCGAAGAGCAGACCGAGGGCGCCTTCCGTGGTCAGGCCCTCGATGGCCTTCGCGACGGCCGGACCGCTGTCGCTGACGACGGTGATCGTCGCGCCCGAGCCGAGGTCCTGGCGCAGGTCGGCCAGCTTCTCGTCGACGGCGTCGGAGATGGCGACCGCGCTGCCGTCGTGGTCCATGGTGACCATCACGGCGAGGCTGGGCTTGCCGTCCGTGCGGGTGAGGGAGTCCGCCGGGGCCTCCTCCTGCCGCACCGCGGCCACGTCACCGAGCCGGACCGGCTTTCGGCCGGCGAGCCCCGGGATCCGCAGGTCCCCGATCTGCGCGACGGACGTGTAGCCGCCGCCGACCTGGACCGTGCGGTTGCTGCCCGCCTCGTCGAAGGAGCCGGCCGGGACGGTCGCGCCGCCCGCCTGGAGCGCCTGGGCGAGGGACTGCGTGGTCAGACCGGCCTTCGCCAGTTTCGCGTCGTCCGGGGTGACGGAGACCTGGAGATCCCGGACCCCGGTGACGGTGACCTGGCCGACGCCGTCGATGTCCCGCAGCGCCGGGACGACGCTCCGGTCGAGCTGGTCGGCGAGGGCCTGCTGGTCCCGGTCGGAGGCGACCGCGAGGACGACGGTCGGCATGTCGTCGGTGGAACCGGCGACGACCTGCGGGTCCACGGCGTCAGGGAGCTGGACGCGGGCCCGGTTCACGGCCTGCTGGACGTCGGCGACGAGCTGCTTGGTGTCGTTGCCGTAGTCGAAGGACGCCACGATCACGGCGTTGCCCTCGCTCGCCGTGGAGGTGACGCCGGTGATGCCGTCGACCCCCTCGAGGTTGTCCTCGATCGGCTCGATGACCTGCTTCTCGACGACGTCCGGGGAGGCGCCCTGGTAGGGCGCGAGGACGGAGACCATCGGGAGTTCGATGGTGGGCAGGAGCTGCTGTTTCAGTTGCGGGATCGCGATCGCGCCGAAGGCGATCGCGACGATGGACATGAGGCCTATCAGGGCCCGTTGCGCGAGGCTGAAGCGGGACAGCCAGGACATGGGTACGGGTCTCGTCTCTGTGAGCGGCAGAAGCGGTGCCAGGCGTGACGGGTGTGGAACACGCGTGACAGGTGCGGCACGCGTGACAGGAGTGACACGCATGACAGGAGTGACACGCATGACAGGAGTGACAGGCGTGACGGGTGTGACACGTGTGGCCTCTTCACCCTGGGCCATGCCGGTACGGCGATCCGTACGCTCCAGGTCTATTTACTTATCCCGCGCCTACTCCGGGCGCAGTACGGCAGGGCCGGGGTCACTCCACCCTCGGACGTACCAGCCCCGACTCGTACGCGATCACCACGAGCTGCGCCCGGTCGCGTGCGCCCAGCTTGGCCATGGCCCGGTTGACGTGCGTCTTCACGGTGAGCGGGCTGACCTCGAGGCGCTCGGCGATCTCGTCGTTGGAGTGGCCGCCGGCGACCTGCACGAGGACCTCGCGCTCGCGCACGGTGAGCGCGTCCAGCCGGGCCGAGCGGGCCGGGTCGTGGTCGTCGTCCAGCGCGCCGCCCTGGGCCAGGAAGCGGGCGATCAGACCCTTGGTGGCGGTCGGCGAGAGCAGGGCCTCCCCGCCGGCGGCGACCCGTATCGCGCTCAGCAGCTCCTCCGGCTCGCTGCCCTTGCCGAGGAAGCCGGAGGCGCCGGCCCGCAGCGACTGCACCACGTAGTCATCGACCTCGAACGTCGTCAGGATGACCACCCTGACGTGCGCGAGGGAGGGATCGGCGCTGATCAGCCGGGTGGCGGCGAGACCGTCCGTGCCGGGCATGCGGATGTCCATCAGGACGACGTCGGCGCGCTCCTCCTTGGCCAGCCGGACCGCCTCGGCGCCGTCGGACGCCTCGCCGACCACCTCCATGTCGGACTCCGAGTCGACGAGCACGCGGAACGCGCTGCGCAGCAGCGCCTGGTCGTCGGCGAGCAGGACACGGATGGTCATGCGTTCTCCCCCGTGGTGGCCGTGCGGGTCTTGACCGGCAGGATCGCATGGACGCGGAAGCCGCCTCCGTAGCGGGGACCGGTGGTGAGGGTGCCGCGCAGCGCGGTGACGCGCTCGCGCATGCCGAGCAGGCCGTGGCCGCCGCCGGCCGCCGGGGGCCCGTCGTCCGCGGGACGCCCGTTGTCGAGGACCGTGACCTCGATGTTCGGTCCCACGCGTACGACGCTGACCTCGGCCTTCGCCCCGGAACCCGCGTGCTTCTGGACGTTGGTGAGGGCTTCCTGGATGACCCGGTAGGCGGCCAGGTCGACGGCGGCCGGGAGCTTGGTCCCGTGGTCGGTACGGGCCACCTCGACCTGGAGGCCGGCGCTGCGGAAGGTGCCGGCCAGTTCGTCGAGCCGGTCCAGGCCGGGTGCGGGCTCGGTGGGGGCCTCGGGGTCGCCGGACTGGCGCAGCAGCCCGACGGTGGCCCGCAGTTCGTTGAGCGCGGAGCGGCTGGCTTCGCGGACGTGCGCGAGGGCCTCCTTGGCCTGGTCGGGCCGCTTGTCCATGACATGCGCGGCGACTCCGGCCTGGACGTTGACCAGGGCGATGTGGTGGGCGACGACGTCGTGCAGGTCGCGGGCGATGCGCAGGCGCTCCTCGGCGACCCGGCGGCGGGCCTCCTCCTCCCGGGTGCGTTCCGCGCGCTCGGCGCGGTCCCGGATGGCCTGGACGACGGCCCGGCGGCTGCGGACCGCGTCTCCGGCGGTGGCGCCGATGCCGGTCCAGGCGAGGATCCCCAGGTTCTCCTGGGCGTACCAGGGCAGCGGTCCGGCGAGCATGGCCGCGCCCGTGAGGATCGTCATGGTGAGCAGACCGGCGCGCACCGTGGTGGCGCGGTCGGTGGTGGCGGCGACGGTGAAGAGGGCGATCACGGCGGACATGGCGACGGGGGCCCGGGGGTCGCCGGTGACGGACTCGGTCACGGAGGCGGCGCCGGTGAGGGCGAGGACCGTCATGGGGGCGCTGCGGCGGAAGACGAGGGCGACGGCGGAGAGGGTCATCAGGAGCAGGCTGAGCGGGTCCGGGCTGCGGATGCGCCAGCTGACGCCGTGCCCTCCGTGGGGGTCGACGAAGGAGCCGGCCAGCATGCAGAGCAGTACGCCTGCGGCCAGGCCGGCGTCCAGGGCGAGGGGGTGGGCCTTGAGCCGGCACTCGGCCCGGGAAAGGAGGGTCACTTTGTAGTTGCCGTCGCTTTCCTTGCCGTAGCTGGGGGCTGGCGCCCCCAGACCCCGCCGTCGGCCCTGAACGGGCCTCGTCCTCAATCGCCGGACGGGCTGAAATGACCGTGACCTGCACTGACAAGCCGCCGCCCGCGACCCCGCCATCGACCCAGAACGGGCCTCGTCCTCAATCGCCGGACGGGCTGAAACGACCGTGACCGGCGCTGGGGGGCCGGCTGCGGTCTCAGCCTGGGATCAGGCCGTCGTCGCTGAGCATGTCCCGGACCTCGTCCAGGCTCGCTTCCGGTGCCGGGAGGATCAGTTCCGAGGGTTCCAGGGCGTCGTCCGGCAGGGGCTCGCCGAGGCGGCGGACAGCGTCCAGGAGGGCGCCGAGGGTGCGGTGGAAGCCGTCCTCGTCGCCGCTCTCCATCTCCGCGAGCAGTTCGTCGTCCAGCTTGTTCAGTTCGACGAGATGGGAGTCGGCCAGCGTCCACTGGCCCTCCCCCATGATCCGAACGATCATGTCGCCCTCCTCGGCTCCGGCCCCCGGCGCCGGGCTACTGCTTGTCGAAGCGCGGGGTGTCCTGCGGCTGCTGCTGGGACTGCGGCTGGTTCTTGCCGCCTTCGATGGCCTGCTGCCCGGCCGAGCTGCCTCCGGCGAGCTCGGCCTTCATGCGCTGCAGTTCCAGCTCTACATCCGTACCACCGGAGAGCCGGTCCAGCTCGGCCTGGAGGTCGTCCTTCGCGATGCCCGTCGGGTCGTCGAGGGCGCCGGAGGCCATGAGCTCGTCGAGAGCGCCCGCGCGGGCCTGGAGCTGGGCGGTCTTGTCCTCGGCGCGCTGGATGGCCAGGCCGACGTCGCCCATCTCCTCGGAGATGCCGGAGAAGGCCTCGCCGATGCGGGTCTGGGCCTGGGCGGCGGTGTAGGTGGCCTTGATGGTCTCCTTCTTCGTACGGAAGGCATCCACCTTGGCCTGCAGGCGCTGGGCCGCGAGGGTGAGCTTCTCCTCCTCGCCCTGGAGCGTGGAGTGCTGCGTCTCGAGGTCGGTGACCTGCTGCTGGAGCGCCGCACGGCGGGAGAGCGCCTCGCGGGCGAGGTCCTCACGGCCGAGCGCGAGCGCCTTGCGGCCCTGGTCCTCCAGCTTGGAGGACTGCGACTGCAACTGGTTCAGCTGGAGTTCCAGGCGCTTGCGCGAGGTCGCGACGTCGGCGACACCGCGGCGGACCTTCTGGAGAAGCTCCAGCTGCTTCTGGTACGAGTAGTCGAGGGTTTCGCGCGGGTCCTCGGCCCGGTCAAGGGCCTTGTTCGCCTTCGCGCGGAAGATCATCCCCATACGCTTCATGACACCGCTCATGGGCTTCGCGCGCCCCCTTCTGACGTCCAGCTCCAGCTCTGCGACAGAACCCACAGTACGGGCCCTGCATCCATTGACGCACTGTTCGGGGACGGATGCGCTCATCCCCAAGGACGACTGACCAAGACCTTGCTCCGGCGTAGGGAGTAGGTGACCTTCAGGGTGAGCGATCGGTCACCCTGCGCCCCCTCTTTCCCGCTCCTGTCCCGGTCTGTCCCCTCTACAGACGACTGGTGTTGCCGGATCGTTCCCGTCCGGGCTGGGGTCCATGTCCGCGAGCGCTTACCCTTGGGTTTTGTGTTCCGTAGCCGTGCCAAGGAAGAGAAGGCCCCCGCCGACAAGGCCGTGGTGACCGACTCCATGCAGCCCCGTGACCCGCAGGCCAAGAAGGGCAGGCCCACGCCCAAGCGCAGTGAGGCCCAGTCCCAGCGCCGCAGCGTCGCCAACACCTCGACGTCCCGCAAGGACGCCGCCAAGCGGCAGCGCAGCGAGCGCCGCGCCCAGCTGGACAGGCAGCGCCAGGCGCTGGCCGGCGGGGACGAGCGGTATCTGCCGGTCCGCGACAAGGGCCCCGTCCGCAAGTTCGCGCGCGAGTTCATCGACTCCCGGTTCAACGTGGCGGAGTTCTTCCTGCCGATGGCCGTGGTCATCCTCGTGCTGAGCATGGTGCGGGTGGGCTCGCTCCAGACCATCGCGCTGCTGCTGTGGCTGGTCGTGATCGTGCTGATCGTGCTGGACTCGTTCGTCACGAGCTTCCGGCTGCGCAAGCAGCTCGCCGAGCGCTTCCCCGACCAGAACCGGCGGGGCGCGGTGGCGTACGCGCTGATGCGCTCCCTGCAGATGCGTCGGCTCCGGCTGCCCAAGCCGCAGACCAAGCGCGGAGCACGGCCCTGAGCACTGCGTCTTTCTCCCGGGGGGCGGCCGAGGCCTGGTTGAACAGGCTGGGTGGGCTGCGTGACGTCGTACGACAGGAGCTGGTGGCCCGGCAGCTCGACGAGCAGATAACGGGGCGCTACCCGGTGGGGCAGCGGCTGCGCGTGCTCGACGTGGGGATGGGCCAGGGCACGCAGGCGCTGCGGCTGGCCCGGCTCGGGCACCAGGTGACCGGGCTCGAACGGGACGCGACGATGATCGCCGCGGCCCGGGAGGCCCTGTGCGGCGAGCCTGAGGGCATCCGGGAGCGGATGCGGATCATCGAGGGCGACGGCCGGGACACCGGTGTGCACTTCCTGCCCGGCAGTTTCGACGTGGTGCTCTGCCATGGCGTGCTCATGTACGTCGAGGAGCCGGACGCGCTGCTCGCGGGGCTCGGTCGGATGCTGGCCCCGGGCGGGCTGCTGTCGCTGCTCGTGCGCAACGCGGACGCGCTGGCCATGCGGCCGGGTCTGTCCGGCGACTGGGCGGGCGCGCTCGGCGCCTTCGACACCGTCGCCTACCGCAACCGGCTGGGGCTCGACGTACGGGCGGACCGGCTGGCGACGCTGACCGACGCGCTGGCCGGGATCGGGGCACCGCTCCAGGCCTGGTACGGCGTGCGGGTGTTCACGGACACGGCGGCGGACGGGACGGAGATCCCGCAGGACCCGCGGCAGTGGGAGAGCCTGCTGTCCGCCGAGGAGCGGGCCGGGCGGACCGACCCCTACCGGCAGGTGGCGGCGCTGCTGCATCTGTGCGGGGTACGCGGCTGAGCACAGGGCTGGGCCGGACCGGCGTTCTTCACTCGTCCGGGTGAGCGGTGGCCGGGGTGGCCGTGCGGCGACCACCCCGACGGAGGGCTACGCCTCGTTCGCGTGCAGGCTCATCGGGCCGTAGATCTCGGCGGAGTCCTCGAAGAGCCGCACCTGGTCCGCGCCGCCTTCGAGGAGGTCCTTCCACACTTCCCCGATCCAGGACTCCGCGTCCCCCTGCGTGGTGAACTCCTCGGGCTGTACCGCTGGTTGGACCTCCGTCCCGTCGGCCTTCTCGAACCGCCACGTCCATGCCGCCATGTACGCCTCCCAGCTGTGACCACGTGCAGAGCAGAAGCCGGATCTTGGTCCGGCTTCTGCTGTGCAGCCTAGTCGGATGCGCAAGAGCTGGTCAGACGCGCGAAAATCAGCTCCGTGGAAGTCACTCTGCTCGGTACCGGTGCCCCCGCGGGACTGCCCCGCCCCGACTGCTCATGCGCCGTGTGCGCGACCTCGCTGGGGGCTGACGCACGGGCGGCGACCGCGCTGCTCGTCGACGGGGCCCTGTTGCTCGATCTGACGCCGGGTGCGGCGTTCGCGGCCGCGCGGGCCGGGCATTCGCTGGGCGGGGTGCGGCAGGTGCTGCTGACGCATCCGCACGACGGGCCCCCGGTGGAGGTGCCGGCCGGACTGCCGCAGCCCGGCCGGGTGCCGGACTGGCGGGAGTCGCCGCTGCTGACGGGGCATCGGGTGCGGGCGGTGGCGATGGACGCGCCCGGCACCGGGTACGCGGTGGCCGGCCCGGACGGGCAGCGGCTGCTGTATCTGCCGCCCGGCGGCGCGCCGGCCGGCCTGGAGGAGGGGTCCGAGGCCGCCGAGCCGTACGACATGGTCCTGGCGGATCTGGTGGGGCGCCCGGACGCGCTGGCGAAGCTGCGGGCGGTGGGCGCGGTGGGGCCGGCGACCGATGTGGTCGCCGTCCATCTGGACCATGACGTGCCACCGGGCGCGGAGTTGCGGCGCCGGCTCGCGGCGGCCGGGGCGCGGGCGGTGCCGGACGGCTCGACGCTGATCGTGGGGGTTTACGAGGACGTGCCGGACGTGTCGCGGCGGACGCTGGTGCTGGGCGGGGCCCGGTCGGGAAAGTCGGTGGAGGCGGAACGACGGCTGGAGTCCTTCCCGGACGTGCTGTACGTCGCCACCGGCGGGACCCGGGGCGGCGACACCGAGTGGGCGTCCCGGGTCGCGACGCACCGCGACCGGCGGCCGGGGTCGTGGCGGACGGTGGAGACCTGCGACCTCGTGCCGCTGCTGGCGCGGGACGGCGCCCCGCTGCTGATCGACTGTCTGTCCCTGTGGCTGACGGACGTCATGGACTCCGTCGGGGCGTGGGACGACGCGCAGTGGGCGGACGGCGGTGAACGGGCGCTGCGCGCGCGGGTGGTGGAACTCGCGCAGGCCGTGCGCTCGGCCCGGCGGACCGTCGTCCTGGTCTCCAACGAGGTGGGATCGGGGATCGTGCCGGCCACCGCGTCGGGCCGGCGGTACCGGGACGAGCTGGGGCGGCTGAACGCGGCCGTCGCCGCCGAGTGCGAGGAGGTGGTCCTGGTGGTGGCGGGCCAGGCACTGGTGCTGCGGGGGCCGGGGGCGGGCGCCTGACGGTCAGTTCCTGCGCGCGATGACCTGGTAGGCGTTCGAGAAGCGTGTGCGGCGCAGGGCCGGGGCCAGCAGGAGGTCGAGTACGGCGGCCAGAGCGGTCGGCGGCCCGGCCGTCCGGCGCAGCCGGCTCCTGTTCAGGTAGAGCGAGACGGCCGTCGACAGGTCGTGCGGGGTGTGCGGCGTGCGATGGTCCGTCACGACGATCTCGCAGCCCTGGGCCTCGAGTTCGGCCCGTAGGTTGGCCGGCGGGATCAGGTGGAGGTGGCGGGGCTGGTCGTAGGAGTGCCACCACTTGCCGAGCACGGCCGCGGACGCGCTGGCCGGGTCCGGGAGCTGGACGAGGAGATGGCCGCCCGGCCGCAGGGCCGTCAGCGCCGCCGCGAGCTCCCGCCTCGGGTCCCGGGTGTGTTCCAGGTGGTGGAGCATGCTGACCACGTCGTAGCGGCCGCGCAGGCGGGACAGCACCTCCGGCGCCGTCAGGGGGCCCAGGTGTGCCTCGTCGATGCGGCCCGCGGCTCTCGCCCGCTCCACCCTCGGGGTCGGGTCCACCCCGTCGAACGCCGTGTAGGTGAACAGCTCCCTGGCCGCCGCCGGGAAGAACGCGTCCCCCGTGCCCACGTCCAGCCAGCTCTCCGGCTCGGGGAAGGGCAGCATCGTCCGGGCCGTCGCCCTGAGGTGCCCGCGGTCGGACCGCTCCTCACCCTCGGCGCCGTACAGCGCCAGCCCCTCGGGGGTCAGGCGGGGGTTCTGGAAGGCGTGCGCGCAGTCCCGGCACTCGTCGACCACGAAGGTGCCCGGCCGGCGGTGGCGCAGGTCGGGTGCGCGCAGCCGGGTGCGCAGGCGCTTCGAGCCGCACCAGGGGCAGTCGTCGCGGCGCGGCTCGTGGACGGGCCTGGGGGGCATGAGCGGCTCCGGGGAGGGCATCGAGAGCGAACGACAATTAGCGTCAAAACGGAACGTATGGGATACCGATCTTGGGCGCAATGACGTCACGCGGATGTGGTGGCGATGTGGCGCGGAACCGTTCGATCGGTGCCGGTACTGTTCGGCGAATGAGCTCGCTTAATCTCGACGACTTCACCGATCTGATCGAGCGCCCCGACGGTGGGGTGCGCCGCGACGCGGAGGCGCGCCGGGACCGTCAGATCGTGCCGCCCGGATCGCTGGGGCGCCTGGACGATCTGGGTGAGTGGCTGGCGGCGGCACAGGGCTCGTCGCCCGTGCGGCCGGTCGAGCGGCCGCGGGTGGTGCTGTTCGCCGGTGACCACGGCATCGCCGAGCTCGGCGTCTCCGCCCGACCGGCGGGCAGCGCCTCGGAGTTGGTGCGGGAGGTCATCGAGGGCGGCCGTCCGGTGTCCGTGCTCGCCCGCCGGCTCGGCGTGCCCGTGCGCGTCGTGGACATGGCGCTGGACTGCGATCCGGACCTGTTCCCCGAGGACGTCGTACGGCACCGGGTGCGGCGCGGCAGCGGCCGTATCGACATCGAGGACGCGCTCACGCTCGAGGAGGCCGAGGCGGCCTTCCGGGCGGGCGTGGCCGTCGCCGACGAGGAGGCCGACTCCGGCACGGACCTGGTCGTGCTCGGCGACATCAGCGTCGGCGGGACGACGGCCGCGGGCGCGCTGGTGGCCGCGCTGTGCGGGACCGACGCGTCCGTGGTGACCGGGCGGGGCGGCGAGGCGATCGACGACCTGACGTGGATGCGCAAGTGCGCGGCGGTCCGCGACGCGCTCAGGCGGGCGCGGCCGGTGCTCGGGGAGCAGTTGCAACTGCTGGCGACGGTGGGCGGGGCCGACCTCGCCGCCATGACGGGTTTTCTGCTCCAGTGCGCGGTACGGAAGTTGCCCGTCGTGCTGGACGGCGTGGTGGCGGCCGCCTGCGCGCTCGTGGGACAGCGGGTCGCGTTCCGGGCGCCGGACTGGTGGCTGGCCGCACACAAGAGCGGTGAACCGGGACAGGCGAAGGCACTCGACCGGATGGCCCTGGAGCCGCTGCTGGACCAGGGCGTGAAGGTCGGCGAGGGCGCCGGCGCCCTGCTCGCGCTCCCGCTGGTGCAGGCCGCCGCCGCACTGGCGGCCGAACTCCCCGAGAAGCCGGAAGAACCGGAGAAGCCGGGGGAGCCGGAGAAGCTGGAGGAGCCGGAGAAGCTGGAGAAGTCGGAGGAGCCGGAAGCGGCAAAGGCGTCCGCGGCTTCCGTGCCATCGGAGGCATCGGAGGCGTCCGCGGCATCCGCAGTCCCCGGCGAGCAGCATCAGGAGAAGCGGGAAACGGAGTAGCGAAGCGGCTTAAAGGGACAGGAGGCGCCAAAAGAGCGGATTCCCTGAAGTGCACCCATATGATCACCCCTCATGGGCAACACCCGGGGCGCCGCCGCCTTCGCCGTCTGGTACCTGCGTGCCGTCGCGTTCGTCAACTTCCTCAGTGCGGTGTGGGTCTCCCTGGGGCAGGACGTCCGGCGGCACAACCAGGAGAACCTCTTCACGCCGTATCTGCTGACGGCCGGCTTCGCCTCCGGGGTCTTCACCGCGTTCCTGGCCGTCACGATGCGACGGCGCAAACGGGCCGCGTGGATCCTCAACCTGGGCCTGAGCGGAGCTTTCCTGGGGCTGTTCGCGCTGGCCATGGCGTTCCCGGAGGTCCGGCGGCACCCGCAGAACTGGGTCTCGCTCGCGCTGACCGCCGTCTTCGTCGTGGCGTTGCTGGCCGGGCGGCGGGAGTTCTACGCGAAGGGCGACCGGTCCAATCCGCGGCTCGCCGCGGCCGTCGGCGCCGGCGGGCTGCTGGGCACCTCGCTGCTGGCCGCGCTGCTGGTGACGGTCACCAACCGGGCGTCCGCCCCCTCCACCTTCCTCGAACGCTGGCGCTACGGCGCGCTGCGGCTGGTCTCCGTGGCCGCCGACGAGTACCGCGTCCCCGGCATCGCCCCGCCCACCTGGGTCGACGTCGCCGTCAACGTGCTGAGCACGGCGCTCGTCCTCGCCGTCCTGTACGCCGCCTTCCGCTCCCGCCGGGCCGTCGATCCGCTCACCGAGGACGACGAGAAGCGGCTGCGGGAGCTCCTCGACCGGCACGGTGAGCGGGACTCGCTCGGCTACTTCGCGCTGCGGCGGGAGAAGAGCGTGTGCTGGTCGCCGACCGGGAAGGCGGCCGTCGCCTATCGCGTCCTCGGCGGGGTGTCGCTGGCGTCCGGGGACCCGATCGGGGATCCGGAGGCCTGGCCGGGGGCGATCGGACCGTGGCTCGCCGAGGCGCGGGCGCACGGGTGGATCCCGGCGGTGATGGGCGCGAGCGAGGAGGCCGGGACCGTGTACGCCCGGCACGGGCTGGACGCGCTGGAACTGGGGGACGAGGCCCTGGTCGAGGTCGCCGAGTTCACCCTCGAGGGGCGGGCCATGCGGACCGTCCGGCAGGCCTGCAACCGGGTCCGCCGGGCCGGGTACACGGTGCGGGTACGCCGGCACGAGGACATCCCGGCCGACGAGATGGCCTCCCTGCTCCGGCGCGCCGACGACTGGCGCGACGGGGCCACCGAGCGCGGGTTCAGCATGGCGTTGGGGCGGCTGGGGGACCCGCGGGACGGCCGCTGCGTGATGCTGGAGTGCGCCGACGCCGGCGGTGAACTGCGGGCCCTGCTCTCCTTCGTGCCCTGGGGACCCCACGGGCTCTCCCTCGACCTGATGCGGCGGGACCGCGACTGCGACAACGGGCTGATGGAGTTCATGGTCATCGAACTGCTCCGGCACGCCCGCGAGGAGCGGACGCTCCGGATCACCCAGGTCTCGCTGAACTTCGCCGTGTTCCGCTCGGTGTTCGAAAGGGGTGCGCGCCTGGGCGCCGGACCGGTGCTGCGGCTGTGGCGGTCGCTGCTCTGCTTCTTCTCCCGCTGGTGGCAGATCGAGTCGCTGTACCGCGCCAACGCCAAGTACCGGCCCATCTGGGAGCCCCGTTTCCTGCTCTTCGAGAAGAGCGCGGACCTGCCCCGCATCGGTGTCGCGTCGGCGCGGGCGGAGGGGTTCCTGGAGGCGCCGGGGCCGCCGAAGTGGCTGCGCCGCCGGGGGCACCTGGAGACCCACCGGTGAACGCGGTCGCCCGCCGGGCCCGCGCCGAGTGGGGACCGCTGTACGAGGCGGTACGCGTCCCCCTGGTGCGGCGCCGGTGGCGGGCGGTCCCGATGACCCTCGGGGCGGTGTGTCTGACGTCGGTGACCCAGGTCGTGCAGAACCGGCCGTGGGGTTACGGCCCGGTCCAGGCCCTCGGAGCGGTGCGGGCCGAGGACCCGCTCGGGCTCGCCCTGCTGCGCACCCCGCTGTCCCTGTTCGTGCCCGCGCTGGATCTGCCGGTCTGGGGCGCCCTCGCGCAGATCCTGCTGGTGTTCGGGATCGCGGAGCTCTCCCTGGGCTGGTGGCGGACCCTCGTCATCGCCTACGCCGCCACACTCGCGGGCACGCTGTACGCGCGCGTGGGCATCGCTCTCGGCCCCGGCAGCCCGTTCGGCCTGCCCGCCGCCGACGCCCGGATCGTGGACACCGGCCCGTCGGCTGCCGTGGTCGGCCTCGCGGTGTTCCTGGGCTGGCGCTACCGCGCGTACGTGACGGCGGGGGCGGTGATCGTCGCGATGGTGGTGGAGGTACTGCTGAAGGACAACCTGGCGGGCAAGGAGCATCTGGCGGCGATCGCGGCGGTATTGGCGCTGTGCGCGGTGGCGGAGTCCCGCAGGCGCACCCGGGGGCCCGGGCGGCCCGCCGGGGGGCCGAGGGGCGGTGCGGGCACACGGCTGCGCCGGGGCGTACGGGGCGGTGCCGGTCCGCGGCCGCGCCACGGGGCGCGGCCGGCCACGAAGCCCCGCAGCCGCCGTACGGCGCACCCACCCGGCCCGGACCGGATCGCTCAGTTCCGCTCCTCGGACTGAGCGAGCTCCGCGGTCGTCTTCCCGCCCAGCCAGTCCCCCACCACCCGGCGCGGCCCCGCCCAGCGGCGGTCGTGGCGGTAGGCCCGCAGCATCGCCTTCGCCCGGGCGCGGGGCCGCCGCCGGTAGAGCCGGCGGGCCCACGGCGAGCCGGGCCGGGCCACCCGCACCAGGCCCACCAGGCCCAGGAACGGGATGAAGACGCTGAACACGGCCATCTTGGCCTTGCCCTTGCTCAGCACGGCCAGCGAGAACAGGAAGTTGAGCACGACGGTCGAGATGACGCCGCCCCGGTCCTGAAGCTCGTCCTGGTTCATGTCGTTGACGCCGAACGGCGAGAAGCCCACCAGCAGCAGTCCGCCCAGCGCCGCCGTCAGGACCACGGCCTCCACGCTCTTGCGGCCCGCCTCGGTCCAGTACACGTCGTCGAGATGCAGGATCAGCGCGAACTCGTCGAGGACCAGGCCGGTGCCGATGCCGAAGACCACCGCGAAGGCACCGGCACCGAAGCCGTGCCGGCCGCTCGCCACCGCGCCGAAGCCGCCCGCGACGGTCAGCACGACACCGGGCACCACGTGGTGGATGTGCACCCCGCCGGAGCTGATGTTGCCGAAGGGACCCTTGCCCGCCCGGATGAGGCGCGTGATGATCCGGGTGATCAGGAAGGTGAGGACGAACGCGGTCAGGGCGATGAGCAGCGGGACCTTGCCCGGTTCGACGATGTTGCGCTGCACCCAGTCGACCATGTCACCAGTCTCCCGGGGCGGGGGGCGGGCTGCCTCGTGGGCGGACCGTCCGGGCTAGTCTGCCGCCGTGTCCACGACCTCGCCCTTCGACGGCCTCCGCTTCGCCTTCGGCACCCTCACCGCGCTCCCGGTCAGGGTGACCCGCTGGGACCGCGAGGCCGCGCGCGGGGGGATGCTGGGCGCTCCCGCGGTCGGGCTGGTCGTCGGCGGCTGCGCGGCCGGGCTCGGCCTGCTGCTGCTGTACCTGGGCGCGAGCACGCTGCTCGCCGCCGTCGCCTCGGCCGCCGTGCCCGCCGTCCTCACCCGCGGTCTGCACCTCGACGGGCTGGCCGACACCGCGGACGGACTCGGCAGCGGCAAGCCCGCCGAGGACGCGCTGCGGATCATGAAGCAGTCCGACATCGGCCCGTTCGGCGTGCTGACGCTCGTCCTCGTGGTGCTCGCCCAGGTGGCCGCGCTGACGCAGCTCTACGACACCTCGTGGGCGCTGGGCGCGGTGGCCGCCGTCGTCTCGGCGGCCACCGCCCGGCTCGCGCTGACCCTGGCGGCACGCGCCGGGGTGCCGGCCGCGCGACCGGAAGGGCTGGGGGCGGCGGTCGCCGGGGTGGTCCCGGTGCGGGGGGCGGTGCTCACCGTGGTCGCCGTGACGCTGGCGGCGGCGGTCGCGGGAGCGTGGTGCGGACCGTACGAGGGCGGCGTCGTCGTCCTGATCGGGCACGTCGAGCCGGGCGCCCTGTTCGAGCCGTACGACGCCGTCCGGCCGGCGCTCGCGGTCCTCGCCGCCCTCGCCGTCGCCGAACTGCTGCTGCGGCACTGCACGCGGCGTTTCGGCGGGGTCACCGGCGACGTCTTCGGCGCTCTGGCGGAGACGGCGGCGACCACCGCGCTCGTGGTGTTCTGCCTGGGCCGTTGAACGGCTAGCAGGCTTCCCGCCACACCCCCAGCTCGTACTTCTTCAGCAGCGAACTCAGGCGCAGCCGACGGGAGTCGGCGCAGAACTCGCTCGTGGGGAGTTCGTACTCGACGTGGAAGACGGCCTTGCCCGCCTCGATGAAGGGGGTCAGGTGCGCGCACTCGTCGTACTCGGCGCACTGTTCGTTGACCGCGAAGTCGAAGTCGTCGACGAGTTCGGGGATCTGGTCGAGGTCGTTCTTCAGTCCGACCGACATGCCCCGGTCGTGGGCGAGTTCGGCGATGAGACGGTTGTAGCGGAGCTGGTCGGCGGCCTTCAGCGGGAAGCCCGTGGTGTTCTTGTAGCCGTCCATGTTGTCCGGCTCGACCGCGTCGAAGCCCTTCTCGCGGCACATGTCGAGGCGGGCCGCCATCAGGGGCTCCAGGACGTCCAACGCGCGGATGTCGAGCCAGCGTTCGCCCTCCCAGCCGTTGCCCTTGCCGATCACCGACTTCGGGAACTTCGCCGCGTCCGGGCGCCAGTCCTCCCAGGCGCCGGTGGAGAGGTAGCAGATGACCTTGCGGCCGTCGTCGTGCAGCCCCGCGACCGTGGCCGCGGTGTGGTCGAAGCCGTCGATGTCGTAGACCGGTACGTCGACGCCGGTGTCCAGCCGGCCGCTCAACTGCCACTGCCAGTCGATGCCGGGGGCCGGCTGCCAGATCCGGCCGTCCGCCGTCCCGACGCCCGCCTCGTCGTCGGGCCGGTCGTCCGATCCGCCGTCCGACGCGGAGGCGCAGCCCGCCAGCAACAGGGCGAGCAGGGGCAGCAGCAGGGTCGGGCGTCTCACCGGGCGGCTCCAGGATCGTGCGGCGACGTACCCGACGATGATCGCCCATGTCTGCCGCGTGCCGTCGCTCCACCCCGACCCGAGGGGTGTGGCCCGGTTCACGGGGTGCGAGGATCGAGAAGTGGCCACGACGCCACCGACAGGTGAACACGCGCGTGCGTGAGCGACCGCACACGCACGCGTACGCTCATTCCGGGATCCGTCACGCCGGTTCGCCGCGCCGGTGAGGCACACCCCCGGATACGACCGCACCCACGACCCGGATCTAGGGTCGGCTGTCGGGCCCGGTCGACCCACACACTCCGGCCACCGCAACTCCACATCGGAAGCGAGATTTCACCACCGTGACTGCTCTCACTCTCAGCACCGCCGCGGCGCCCGGCCTCCGGGCCGACGCGATCGTGATCGGTGTCGCCAAGGGCGCGAAAGGCCCGATCGTTGCCCCAGGCGCCGAAGCCGTCGACAAGGCCTACGACGGCAGGCTCGCCGGCATCCTGGAAACCCTGGGCGCCTCCGGGGCCGAGGGCGAGCTGACCAAGCTGCCCGCCCCGGCCGGTTTCAAGGCACCGCTGGTGCTCGCGGTGGGGCTCGGCCAGGAGCCCGAGAAGGACGCCGGCTTCGACCCCGAGGCGCTGCGCAAGGCGGCCGGCGCGGCCGCCCGCACCCTCACCGGCGCCAAGAAGGCCGCCTTCGCCCTGCCGGTGACCGACGCCGCCGACATCGGCGCGATCGGCGAGGGCGTGGTGTTCGGCGCGTACTCCTTCGACGCGTACAAGCACAACGGCGACGACGCCAAGGCCAAGAACGGCAAGGCACCGCTCGCCGAGGCCGCCCTGCTCGGCGGGAAGCCGCGCGACGCCGCCCACAAGGCCGCGCTGCTGCGTGCCGCCGCCGTCGGCGAGGAACTCAACCGCGCCCGCGACCTGATCAACATGCCGCCGAACGACCTCGACCCCGAGGCGTTCGCCGCTCTCGCCCAGACGGCGGCCAAGGAGCACGGCATCAAGGTGCAGGTGCTCGACGAGAAGGCGCTCGCCAAGGGCGGCTACGGCGGCATCCTCGGCGTCGGCTCCGGCTCGGCCGCTGCCCCGCGCCTGGTGAAGCTGTCCTACACGTCCTCCAAGGCCAAGAAGCACCTCGCCTTCGTCGGCAAGGGCATCACCTACGACTCGGGCGGCATCTCGCTGAAGCCGGCCGGGCACAACGAGACGATGAAGTGCGACATGAGCGGTGCGGCGGCGGTCTTCGCCGCGGTCGTCGCCGCCGCGCGGCTCGGGCTCGAGGTGAACGTCACCGGGTGGCTGGCGCTGGCCGAGAACATGCCGTCCGGCTCCGCCACCCGCCCGGGTGACGTGCTGCGCATGTACAGCGGCAAGACCGTCGAGGTCCTCAACACGGACGCCGAGGGCCGGCTGGTCCTCGCGGACGCGCTGTGGGCGGCCTCCGCGGAGAAGCCGGACGCGATCGTCGACGTGGCGACCCTGACCGGCGCGATGATGCTGGCGCTGGGCAGCCGGACCTTCGGGATCATGGCGAACGACGACGCGTTCCGCTCCGCGCTGCACGAGGCCGCCGAGGAGGTCGGCGAGCCTGCGTGGCCGATGCCGCTGCCGGAGCACCTGCGCAAGGGTATGGACTCCAGCGTCGCGGACATCGCCAACATGGGTGAGCGGATGGGCGGCGGCCTGGTGGCCGGTCTCTTCCTGCGCGAGTTCGTGGGCGAGGGCATCACCTGGGCGCACCTGGACATCGCCGGTCCCGCGTTCAACGAGGGCGGGCCCTTCGGGTACACGCCCAAGGGTGGTACCGGCACCGCCGTGCGGACGCTGGTGCGGCTGGCCGAGCTGACCGCCTCCGGCGACCTCGGCTAGTCCCTCCGGGAGAAGGGGACTGTGCGCCTGGTCACTCGGGCCCGGCCGTCAGGTGGCGGGTGCGGGCCGAACGTGGCCGGTCGCGCAGTTCCCCGCGCCCCTGGAGGGGGCCGGTCCCCCATGTCACAAGTGAGCGTGGGGTGTCTCACACCCCGGCCCCGCGTCTCGTTCGCCTCCCGCAAGTGCGAAGATGGGCCTCGGCAGGACAGGGCCCCCACCACAGGGCCGAAGAAAGAGCGGCCGGACACCAGCCGCCGGCGGTCAGCGACGACCGGCGCACGGCGCACATGCATGGAGGACGTGACGTGGCGAACGACGCCAGCACCGTTTTCGACCTAGTGATCCTCGGCGGTGGTAGTGGCGGTTACGCCGCGGCCCTGCGCGGGGCGCAGCTGGGACTGGACGTCGCCCTGATCGAGAAGGACAAGGTCGGCGGCACCTGCCTGCACCGGGGTTGCATCCCCACCAAGGCCCTGCTGCACGCCGGCGAGATCGCCGACCAGGCCCGCGAGAGCGAGCAGTTCGGCGTCAAGGCCACCTTCGAGGGCATCGACGTCCCCGCCGTCCACAAGTACAAGGACGGTGTCATCTCCGGGCTCTACAAGGGCCTTCAGGGGCTGATCGCCTCCCGCAAGGTGACGTACATCGAGGGTGAGGGCCGCCTGTCCTCCCCGACCTCCGTCGACGTGGGCGGACAGCGCGTCCAGGGCCGCCACGTGCTGCTCGCGACCGGCTCCGTGCCGAAGTCGCTGCCGGGCCTGGAGATCGACGGCAACCGGATCATCTCCTCGGACCACGCCCTCGTCCTGGACCGTGTGCCGAAGTCCGCCATCATCCTGGGCGGCGGCGTCATCGGCGTCGAGTTCGCCTCGGCGTGGAAGTCCTTCGGCTCCGACGTGACGGTGATCGAGGGCCTGAAGCACCTCGTCCCGGTCGAGGACGAGAACTCCTCCAAGCTTCTTGAGCGCGCGTTCCGCAAGCGCGGCATCAAGTTCAACCTGGGCACCTTCTTCTCCAAGGCCGAGTACACCGCGGACGGCGTCAAGGTCACGCTGGCCGACGGCAAGGAGTTCGAGGCCGAGGTCCTGCTGGTCGCGGTGGGCCGCGGGCCCGTCTCCGCCGGTCTCGGCTACGAGGAGCAGGGCGTCGCCATGGACCGCGGCTACGTCCTGGTCGACGAGTACATGCGCACCAACGTCCCGACCGTCTCCGCCGTCGGCGACCTGGTCCCGACCCTCCAGCTCGCGCACGTCGGCTTCGCCGAGGGCATGCTGGTGGCGGAGCGTCTGGCCGGTCAGAAGGTCGTCCCGATCGACTACGACGGTGTCCCCCGGGTGACGTACTGCCACCCCGAGGTCGCCTCCGTGGGCATCACCGAGGCCAAGGCCAAGGAGATCTACGGCGCGGACAAGGTCGTCGCTCTGAAGTACAACCTCGCGGGCAACGGCAAGAGCAAGATCCTGAACACCGCGGGCGAGATCAAGCTCGTCCAGGTGAAGGACGGTGCCGTGGTCGGCGTCCACATGGTCGGCGACCGCATGGGCGAGCAGGTCGGCGAAGCCCAGCTGATCTACAACTGGGAGGCGCTGCCCGCCGAGGTCGCGCAGCTCATCCACGCCCACCCGACGCAGAACGAGGCGCTCGGCGAGGCCCACCTGGCCCTGGCGGGCAAGCCGCTGCACTCGCACGACTGACCCCTCGGTCGAAGAAGCGACTCCGCGACGACACAGACTTCCGCAATTCGTAAGGAGCAACCGAAACCATGGCGGTTTCCGTAACCCTTCCGGCGCTCGGCGAGAGCGTCACCGAGGGCACTGTCACCCGCTGGCTGAAGGCCGAGGGTGAGCGCGTCGAGGCCGACGAGCCCCTGCTCGAGGTGTCGACCGACAAGGTCGACACCGAGATCCCCTCCCCTGCCGCCGGCATCCTGGCCTCCATCAAGGTCGCCGAGGACGAGACGGTCGAGGTCGGCGCCGAGCTGGCCGTCATCGACGACGGCACCGGAGCTCCGGCCGCCGCTCCGGCTCCGGCCGCCGAGCCGGTCGCCGAGCCCGCACCGGAGCCGGCCGCTGCCGCGCCATCCACCGAGCAGGCGGCCCCGGCCCCCGCTCCCACCGCCGAGGCCGCCACCGGCGGCGGCTCCGCCGAGGGCACGGACGTCGTCCTGCCCGCGCTCGGCGAGTCCGTCACCGAGGGCACCGTCACCCGCTGGCTGAAGCAGGTCGGCGAGGAGGTCACGGAGGACGAGCCGCTGCTCGAGGTCTCGACCGACAAGGTCGACACCGAGATCCCGGCGCCCGTCTCCGGTGTCCTGCTCGAGATCACGGTCGGCGAGGACGAGACCGCCGAGGTCGGCGCCAAGCTCGCCGTCATCGGCGCCCCGGGCGCGGCTCCGGCCGCTGCCCCGGCCCCCGCCGCCCCGGCGCCGGCCGCCGCCCCGGCCC
>NZ_JBHVYO010000051.1:0-56903 GCF_042880655.1 Streptomyces sp. NPDC058295 | reverse complement strand
CCCGGTCTTCATGCAGGAGACCGGGCGGGCGCGATGTCGTCACCGGGCGGGGCCTGCCGGAAACCACTACGCGGAGGGCCGGCACCACCGGGCCTTCGGGCCTTCGGGGTTCGGGGTTCGGGCCTTCGACAGCATCTTGATCACCTCATGCCTGCCCGGCGCGGCGACGACCAGAGGTGATCAGCCGACGACCGAGGGCCAGAGGGATGCTCGCTGTCGACACCTCATCGACCGGTCGCGGCTTCACCAGGGCCTTGATGGCACGGGGCTCGTCCGGCGACGACAAACGGTCGAAGGCACCTTGTTGCTTTCGCGCCGCTCGGGCGTCAGCCGGCGACGGTGCCGAGGGCGGCCGCGTACTGGTCGTCGGTGACCGGCTCCAGCCAGGTCGTGCCGTCACCGGTGCCGTCACCGACCAGCAGGGCGAGGTGGGCCATGAGGGTGGTGTCGGCGGCGCCGTGCCAGTGCTCCTCGGCGGCCGGACACTTGACGGTCTCGCCGGCGCTGACGCGGACGACCTTGCCGTCACGGGTGCCCACCAGGCCGACGCCGTCGGTGACGTGCAGGACCTGTCCCAGGGCGTGCGCATGCCAGTTGGTGCGGGCTCCGGGGGTGAAGCGCACCAGAGCGGCGGCCAGGCGGGCCGGCTCGGCGGGAGTCGAGATCATGTTGAGGTAGACGTCGCCGGTGAAGCGCTCGGCCGGGGCCTTCAGGGTGGGGGTCTCGGTGATGTGTTCCATGGCTTGGATCTTTGATCGAAGGGAGACGGGCGCGGCGGTGCCGGGACGGTGGCGATGCCGCTCTGCTGTGCTGTTCAGTTCTTCTCTGCTGTTCAGTTCTTCTCTGCTGTTCAGTTCTTCTCTGCTGTTCAGGTGCTTCGCTCTGCGGCGATCTTCTCGAGCTGGGTGATCGCGGTCATGGCAGCGGGCCGGCTCGCGTGGAAGGCCGGGTGCGTGATCGCCTCGGACGGTTCCGCGACACTCAGCCCGTTGTCCGGGGCCACGCCTAGGCCGCAGTCGAGCTGCTCGATGCGGTGGAGAGCGGCCGGGCCGCTCACGGTGACCAGGCTGCGGTGGGCCGACGCCTGGGGCACGGACTGCCGGGGCATACGAACGACTCCCTGCTCGAAACCGGATCCCAGCGGTCGGCTGGACGGTCTGGGCGCCGGTGTACCGCGGCGCGGGTATCGGCGAATTGCCCCGGTGGACCAGGCGAGCCGGGTGAAGTGTCGCCTGGTGACTATCAGGTGACCGCTGTCCGCCGGGCGATTTGTCGGACCCCAGGGAACGATGGGAGAGCGCCAGCACGAGCGACCAGCCGCCGACATCGCGCAAAGCATCCGAATCGCGCCGGAAGGACATGTCATGACCGCTGCCCCACCCAAGGCTCCGACTGCACCGGGGGTGCGGTCCTGGTGGGGAATCCCGTACGCCACTGCCGAGCGGTACCGCCGCCCGGTGGTCGCGGGCTTCGATCCGAACCTCCCCTACGACCGCAAGGGCGTCGTCTCCGTCCAGCCCGACAGCGGCGACTGGCTCGAAGCGGACAGCGGGATGGGCGAGGACTGCCTGAACCTGAACGTGTGGGCCCCCGAGCAGCCGGCCGGCAAGGCACTCCCGGTCACCGTGTACATCCACGGCGGCGGATTCGAGTACGGCGCGAACACGCAGATCACCTCGAACGCCGCCGGTCTCGCCGCGACGGGGCGCGTGGTGGGCGTGTCCATCAACTACCGGCTCGGCGCCCTGGGCCCGCTCTCGCTCTCGCAGTACAGCGGGAAGCTCGCCGAGGCCAGCAACCTCTTCCTCCAGGACATCATCGCCGCGCTCACCTGGGTCCAGCGGAACATCGCCCACTTCGGCGGAGACCCCGACGACGTCACCGTCTACGGCCACAGCGGCGGCGCCTACTCCTCCCTCGGACTGCTCGGCGCCTCCTCTGCCGACGGCCTGTACCGGCGCCTGGCCGGGTTCTCCGGCGGGCCCGCGCGCTCCATCCCGGCCTGGTGGGCCGAGGAACTCGCGCACCTGTTCGTCACCGAACTCGGTGTCGCGGACAACCCGGAGAAGCTGCTCGACCTCGACCCGCTCTCCCTGCGGGACGCCCTGCGCAAGGTCCTCCCGACGGACCTCGGAGTCCGCGGCGGGGTGGACAACAAGGCCACCGGCGTCGTCCTGGACATCGGGCAGCCCGGCGCGGTGGTGCACGCCCACCCCATGGACGTCCTCGCCTCGGGCGCGCACCGCGACGTCGACCTGCTACTGAGCATGGCCAGCGACGACATGGGCTGGTGGGTGGCGAACGACCTCGACCGGTTCGACCCGGGCACCATCGACCGCATCGTCGACGAGGTCGCGGGGTGGCGCATTTCCCGCTCCCGCGCCAGGAAGATCGTCGACGCCTACGACCAGGGCGGCCGTACCCCGGCCGAGGTCCGCGCCGCGGTCATGGCGGACTACCTCTTCGCGATCCCCGCCGCCCGCGGCGCCCTGGCCCACGCCGCCGCCGGCGGCAACGCCCACCTCCTCCTGATCGGCCCCGCCGAAGGCGCGCCCGCCGTGCACGGCACCGAGATGTACGCCCTGGTCGGCCAGGAACAGCCGGGCCGCAGCGCGGAGCAGGCGGAGCGTGACACCCGTATCCGCGACATCGTGCTCGACTTCGCCACCGGCGAGCACTCCCGCCTGTGGCCCGCCGTCACGGACAAGCCCACGTCGGAAACCGTGGGCAACTCTCCCTTCGAGGGCACCGCCCACTACCAGCAGGTCCTCGACCTGTGGGAAGGCATCGACCGCCCCTGACGGGAACAGCACACCAAGGGGGCGAACAGAGTGAGGAACTCGGCATGAGCCAACCGACAGCAGCAGGAGCCGGTGACCACGCACCGGCGACGATGCGGGCCGTCGTCGTCACCCGGCCCGGCGGCCTCGACGCACTGGAGATCAAGGATGTGCCGGTGCCTGTCCGCAAGCCCGGCTGGGTGCGGATCAAGGTCAAGGCGTTCGGCGTCAACGAGTCCGAGGTCACCACCCGCAAGGGGGAGTCGGACGCGGTGGTCACGTATCCGCGGGTGCCCGGCATCGAGGGCGTCGGCGTGGTCGATGAGGCCGATGAACGCAGCGGGCTGCGGCCGGGACAGCAGGTGGCCACGATGATGGGCGGCATGGGCCGCGCCTACGACGGCGCATACGCCCAGTACGTCACCGTCCCCGTCGGGCAGGTCATCCCCTTCGAGACCACCCTGCCCTGGGACGTGGTCGGCGCACTGCCCGAGATGTTCCAGACCGCGTACGGTTCCCTGACCCGCGGCCTGGACCTCAAGGCCGGGCAGACGCTGCTGATCCGCGGTGGCACCTCCACGGTCGGGCTGAGCGCGGCCACGATCGCCAAGGACCTCGGAGCCACCGTGCTGTCGACCACCCGCAGCCAGGAGAGGGCAAGGGAACTGCGGGCGGCGGGCGTCGACCATCCCCTTGTCGACAACGGCACCCTCGCCGACCAGGTGCGCGAGCTGGTGCCGGACGGTGTCGACGCCGCACTGGAGCTGGTGGGCTGCTCGGTCCTCGCCGACACCCTCCGCACCGTCCGCCGCCACGGCACGGTCTGCTTCACCGGAGCCCTGGCGGGCCAGTGGACGATCCCCGACTTCACCCCGTTCATGATCCCGGGCGGGGTACGGCTGACCTCCTACGGCGGCCAGGCCACCGACCTCCCGGCCGACGTCTTCGCCCACCAGCTCCGGGCCATCGCCGAAGGACGCCTCACAGTCCCGGTCGCGAAGGTCTACCACGGCCTGGAACAGATCCGTGACGCACAGGCCGACCTCGAGTCCGGCACCACGCCGGGCAAGCACGTCGTCGTCCTGGACGACTGAGACCCGGGCGACTGAGACCCGGGCAACCGAGAAAGAACGACCACCAACCACCCCACCCCCTGATGCACGACGGCCGACACAGCCGGCCGCAGCATCCGTAAGAGAAATGGCACAAGACCAGATATGAGCGTCGACAAGGCGGATATCGGCAAGACCATCCTGGAGTTGGAGAAGTCCTTCAACGAACGATGGAGCGCCGGCGACAACCGCGGCTACTTCGACAACTACGCAGAGGAGGTCAGCTACTTCGACCCGATCGTCAAGGAACTGGTCGTGGGACGCGACAACGTCATCGCACACATCGACCCGATCTACTCGAACCCGCACATCGTGCGCAGTGAGTACCTCAACCCGGCGGTGAGCGTCGCCGACAGCGGTGACTTCGCGGTCCTGGCCTACAACCTGAACACCTACGTCCTCGACGACAACCGCAACGAACGGCTTCTCCGCGCCTGGAACGCCACCGAGGCGTACCGGCTGATCGACGGCGAGTGGCGCATCGTGCACTCCCACTGGGCGTTCCCGCAGACCGCGAAGACAGCCGTCGCCTCCTGACCGGTAAGGGGCCTCCGACGCATTCGCGTCAAGCGTCGGTCCTGGCTTCGCGGGCCGCGAAGGCAGCCGGGGTGAGGCCGGTGCGGTCACGAAAGTGGACGGCCACGGCCCGGGCGTCCCATCGGGCACCTCCCAGCAGGCGCCGGGCTTCGAGGAGGCGGCGTTCGTCGATGAGTTCGCGTACCCCCTTGCCGGTGGCGTCCCGGGCGGCGCGGCTGAGGGTGCGCACCGAGCAGCCGAGCAGCTCGGCGTAGTCCGCGGCTTGGTGCAGTTCGCGGAAGTGCAGCTCCAGGGCGTCCAGGAAGCGTCCGTACCTGTCGGCGCGGCCGGTGCCGGCCGTGGCCGTGCCGGTGGGGGCGATGCCCGGGGAGTTGGCCAGGCGCAGCAGCAGCGATTCGAGCAGGCTGCGTCGCAGGGCGTGGTGGACGTCGAGGGGGCGGCGCCCCAGTGCACGGTGTTCGTCCACGACCGATCGGCGCGCCACTCACGTCATGGGTGCCCAGCCCGCACTCACCTGAGGAAGGAAACGTTCATGAACGGAACGACCCTGCACAAGACCGCAGCCGCCTGCGCCGAGGAGCTTCCCGGAGCCCGGCTGGAGCATCCCTTCGGCCCCGACTGGGAGGTCTACAAGGTGCGCGGCAAGGTGTTCATGCTGATGACCGAGGTCCCGGGGCGTCCCGTCGTGATCCTCAAGGCGGACCCCGGGGAAGCCCACGCCCTGCGGGAGCAGTACAGCCACATCACCCCGGGCTACCACATGAACAAGAAGCACTGGATCACGCTGGAGAGCGGGGAAGGCGTCGACAAGGAGCTCGTCAGGGAGCTCGTCACCGACTCCTACCGGCTCGTCGTCGCCCACCTGCCCAGGGCCGAGCGGCCCGTCGACCCGCGCACCTGCGGCATCGGCACGCGGACAGCCCGGTGAGCGCGGCCGGTGACCGGCTCCAGGACACCGCTCGCCAGGCGGCCCTCGCCCTCCCCGACGTCAGCCACGGATACCCCTTCACCCCCGGACTCGACGTGTACAAGGTCGCGGGCAAGGTGTTCCTGATCGTCACCGACGACCCGGACGAGCAGATCATCACGGTCAAGTGCGAACCCGAACACGCCCGCGCGCACGTGCATGGCTACGCCTCGATCACACCGGGCCGCTACCTCGACAAACGGCACTGGATCTCCCTGGGGCCAGGACCCGGCATCACCGAGCGGCTGGTCACCGACGCGGTCGAGGCTTCCTACGACCTGGCCGTCGAGCGGCTGCCCCCGCGCGACCGTCCCGCTGCCCGATGAGCGCCGCGAACGGCTGAACTCCCGCCCGACAGCGTCCCGTTCAAGGGCCCACGTACACACCCCTCCGCCTCCGCCCCCAGACCCGAGAGACCGATGGAACCGACCGAAGCGACCCTGCCCCTCTTCGACGAGGAGCCCACCCGGCCACTCGCCGACCGCCTGCGCCCCACACAACTGGAAGACGTCGTCGGCCAGGACCACCTCCTGGCCCCGGACGCCCCGCTGGGCCGCATGGTCGCCCAGCAGCGCCTCGGCTCGGCAATCCTGTGGGGCCCGCCCGGCGTCGGGAAGACGACCATCGCCCGGCTCCTCGCGGACGGCAGCAACCTGGCCTTCGAACCGGTGTCGGCCACCTTCTCCGGCGTGGCCGACCTGCGAAAGGTCTTCGCCACCGCCCGCAGCCGGCGCACCATCGGCCAGGGCACCCTGCTGTTCGTCGATGAGATCCACCGCTTCAACCGCGCCCAGCAGGACAGTTTCCTGCCCTACGTCGAGGACGGCACGATCACCCTGATCGGCGCCACCACGGAGAACCCGAGTTTCGAACTCAACGGCGCTCTCCTCTCCCGAACCCAGGTCCTCGTCCTCAAGCGCCTCGACGAAGCCGCGCTGTCCACGCTCCTCGACCGCGCCGAGCAGCTCACCGGCCGGCGGCTGCCCCTCGACGACGACGCCCGCCGCGCCCTGATCGCCATGGCCGACGGCGACGGCCGCTACCTCCTCAACCTGGCCGAACAGCTCCAGGCCCTCCCGGACACCGGCACCCCCCTGAACACCACCGCGCTCGCCCAGCACATCCAGCATCGCGCCCCGCTGTACGACAAGGCCCAGGAAGGCCACTACAACCTGATCTCCGCGCTGCACAAGTCGATGCGTGGCTCCGACCCGGACGCCGCCCTGTACTGGCTCGCCCGCATGCTCGACGGCGGCGAGGACCCTCTGTTCGTGGCCCGCCGCCTGGTCCGCTTCGCAAGCGAGGACATCGGCATCGCCGACCCGCACGCGATTCAGCAGGCGCTCGCCGCCTGGGACGTGTACGAGCGACTCGGCTCCCCCGAGGGGGAGTTGGCGATTGCCCAGGCCGTCGTCTACCTCGCCACCGCCCCCAAGTCCATCGCCGTCTACCGCGGCTTCAACGCCGCACACCGCGCCGCGCGCCGCACCGGCTCACTCATGCCGCCCGCCCACGTCCTCAACGCCCCGACCCGGCTGATGAAGGAGCTCGGCTACGGCAAGGACTACCGGTACGACCCCGACACCACCGACGGTTTCTCCGGCGCCGACTACTTCCCCGAGGACATGGACCGCGAGACGTACTACCGGCCCACCCGCAACGGCTACGAAGCCCAGATCAGCGAACGCCTGCGCCACTGGGCTGCCTTGCGCGCTCACCGGCAACGCGGCTGACCGGACGATTGAGCGCTGCACGGTTCTCACAAATGGCCGAATGAGAAGCAGTCCAGCCGGTTCATCTCGCCGATCGGGCACTCGACCACTCGGCCGGTCATCGCGTGGAGTTCGACCTCGTGCCGCAGCTCCAGGAACACGAAGTACGTGCTCAGCGCCTGGGGCCGGGCCAGGCGGGTGCCGCCGGGTGAGCCCCGCAGCACCCGCCCGAAGTACGCGTCGGCGTCCGTCGGCTCCGGACCGCAGATCAGTCGGACAGGGCGAGAACGATTCAGGATCCCGAAGTTACGTCCCTGACCGCCAAGCCACCTATGCAGGAACAAGCCCCTGGCCACCGGGCCGGACCTCCCAGCCCCGAGCGGCCGAGCATACGGTCACGTCACCGTCGGTACGCAGGGGATTTAGGGCGGGCTCCGACGGGTTTCGCCACCACGCAGGCGACGCCATCCGCCCGCTCATGGAGTGCAGTCTCCGAGCCAGGTCAGGACCGGCCCGACCGAGTCAGCGGGAATCCGTTGCGTCGTCCTCGGCCGGGCCGGGGGCTGACGTGCTGTCGGCGGCCTGGCCGGCGGCTCGTTCCGCGCGGAGTTCTTCGGCGACCTCGTAGGCCCGGCCCGGGTCGTAGACGGTGACCGAAGTGCCAGGGCTGTGCATCGCGTATGCCCGGGGCGTGTACCGATAGCCTTCGACGCCGCGCTGGGCGGCTATGCCGTCGACCTCGCCGACGGGTACCCGCCACAGCTCGGCGGTGTGGGACCGGGTCCACCACTCGTCCGGACGCAGGAAGTCTCGCTTGACCTCCGTCTGATGCTCCACCGCCACCTGGACCCCGCCGAGTTGCTCGGTCAACCAGCCGGTCAGCGCCTGTGCGTCGACCCGAGAGAGCGGTGCGGACGTCGCCGGTTCGCACTCCACCGTCTCGCTGCGGGTATGCAACACCACCTTGATCGACTGACGCTGCCCCAGACTGAGTCGCTCGATGACGACGACTCGCCGCAGATCAGCCATCGCCATGGTCGACGAACGCAGGAAGCGGGCGATCACGACCTGGGCCGGAGTTCCCAGGGGGCGAAGCTCGACCCACCGCACCGTCATGGATGCCGTGACGCACACCATGGCCACGGTGAGCAGGAGCACTGCGACGACCGTGAGCGCCAGTAGGACCCAGAAACTGCCCCAGAAGAATGAGCTCCCCGAGATCACGGCGGCCACCAGAGCGGCCAGCAGAAGTGGGGCTGCGACCATCGACGGGACCATGATGCTCGCGCCGAGCGCGACGGCCAGCTCGCGGGCCCGGCTGGGCACGAACAGCAGCCGCCATCCGGCTGTCACGGGTGCCACAACTTCCGCCAGCGGGGCGGGATGCCGAGTTTCCATGACTCAAAGGTAGGGCCCTGCAACGGAGTTCGTCAGGCCACAGCGAGCCGTACCTTGTCGAAACCCACCCGTGCGGGGCCGGCCGTGACACGAGGTGGCGCGCGCTCACGTCGGGCGGGACTCGCGGGGTGGGGTCATGACCCAGCGGATGGTCCGGGTCAGGGCCTCTCCGGTGGGGCGTACGGCGAGATCCTCGACGACCGGCACCCGGGGCAGCCACAGCATGCGCCGGGCCCAGGGCGGGAGCAGCACGACGGCGTTCACGGCCAACCCGCCGTAGAAGGGCCGTACGGCAAGGGGCAGGGGCGGCCGGAACAGCAGGAAGCGGGCGGCGGCGCGGGCTTCGGACGTGGTTCCCAGTTCGTGCCGATAGGCGGTCAGCCGCTCGCACAGCTCGCGTCGGTCGCGCGGGGGGTCGCTCACCCCCAGCGCCTCGGCGACCCGCGCGGTGTCGGCGACGTAGGCGTCGTACCCGGCGGCATCCAGCGGGCGGGCGCCGAAGCGTTCGTGGGCGCGCAGGAAGCTGTCCGTCTCGGCTGCGTGCACCCAGCCGAGCAGGTGCGGATCGGCCGCGTGGTACGGCACGCCCTCGGCCGTGGTCCCGCGGATCCCCTCGTGGATGTGGCGGACGATGTCGACCGCCCGCTGAGCGTCCCCGGCCGTGCCGTAGGTCGTGACGGCCAGAAAGGTGCTGGTGCGCTGCAGTCGCCCCCACGGGTCGCCGCGGTATCCGGAGTGCCCGGCCACCGCCGCCATGGCGAGCGGGTGCAGGGACTGCAGCAGCAGCGCGCTCAGCCCACCGATGAACATCGAGGCGTCACCGTGGACCACACGGATCGGGCGGTCCGGCTCGAACCAGCGCGGGCCCGGAGTGTGGTGGATACGGGTACGTGTCGCCGGTCCGTCGGGCCCGGCGACGCGGCGGAACAGGGCCCGACCCAGCCGCTCACGGACTACGGTCAGCACGGTCGGCCTCCCTTCTCCTGCTGTCCAGTGTCCGCGATACCGCCCGAATCCGGGCATGGCGGCGGGTTCAGCGATCGCCGGGCACGTGCCATGACCCACGCTTGAGGTGAGTGCATGTATCGGCATACCTATCCCGCTCCCCCGCCGAAGACGAGGACGAAGTCCTTCCCGACCTCGAGCACCACCTCCCGCAAGCGAGCCGACACGGGTCTTCTGGAGGAAGGACAAGGCCGAGAGCCGCGGCGGCACGGTCCCGTCGGGCCTCCAGGTCCGGCATGTCCTGCAGATACTCGGCCGCCAGTTGACGGCTCTCCTCCACCGAGAACATCCGGCAGTCGCGCCACCAGGGGACGATCAGCAGAAGCCGTAGGAACCCCCACCGACCTCACCTCACCGATGCTTCGGTTTCCGTTGCCTTCACGTCCTAGAGAAACTGATCCAGTCGATACCTGGCGATGACGCGACGATATCGGTAGCTTCTGACTGCGCACGCAGCGAAAGGACCGATGTGACCCACAGCCCTCTCCCTCCCACCTTGCCGAACACCGACCGCACCCGTCACCGTCGCCTGCGGGAGCAGGGAAGCCTGGACCGCGGCGCACTGGAAGCGATCCTGGACGCCAACTTCATCTGCCACCTCGGGGTGGTCGTCGACGGGCACCCGATGGTCGTTCCCACCGTCTACGGGAACGACCGACGGAGCCTCTATTTCCACGGATCGGTGGCCGGCCGAAGCCTGATCGCCTCACCCCGGGCAACGGTGTGCGTCACCGTGACACACATCGACGGCCTCGTCCTGGCCCGGTCGGTGTTCGAACACGGCGTGAACTACCGCAGCGCGATGATCTACGGCGTGCCGCGCCAGGTCACGGATCCTCAGGAGAAACTCGAGGGGTTGCGCTGCCTGACCGAACAGGCCGCACCGGCACAGTGGGACTACGCGCGCCGGCCGAACCGCAAGGAACTGGCGGCGACGGTCCTGCTCGCCCTCTCGCTCGAGGAAGCGTCGGTCAAGATACGCACGGGCGGGCCGGACGACGGGGACGGACCCGACGCCGCCCTCGGGATCTGGGCCGGTGTCCTTCCCCTGGTCTCGACCTGGGGCGAACCCGAGACCGACCCCCTGCTCCCGGCCGGCAGCGAACCGCCCGACCACATCGGGTCCCGCACCGGCACCCGTCTCGGGTGATCAGCGGACGGACGCAGAGCAGGGCGGGGCCTTGTCCGCCAGACCCCGCTGTCGTGCCCGGCGCTCGGTGCTCCCTGCTCGGTGCTCGATGCCCGGTGCTCCGTCAGCAGGCGTCGTACTTCCAGGCGTCGCCCTCCAACGCCCACGGCTGCTTCGTCTGATCGAACTTGGGCAGGCCCTCCACCTTGTAGGTGGCCCGGCCGAGGTCCCCCGACACGTCGGCCTGCACGTCCGACACCGCGTGGTCGGGCCCGTAGTCCGTCTTCGCCTGTTGCACGACGTCGGCGTACGCGTCCTTGGTGATCTCCTTCGCGCAGCGCGCGGACAGCATGGCGTACGCGGTATCCGTGTCAGCGGCGAAGTAGGCGGCGGTGTAGACGGCGACGGCAGCCTTGAGGTCGTCGCCTTCGTGGTCGGCGGGAACGCTGACCGTGGGCTCGGCGGCAGGTGTCCCGCTGTCGCTCGCGGCCGGGGACTCGCCGGACGAGGAGCAGGCGGTGAGCGCGGCGAGGAGCAGAGCCGCGGTGGCGATGGTTGCGCTGGTGCGCATGGTGTCCCCCCTGGACGGTGGTGCCAAAAAGGGCATGGTGCCATGGTCAGGACAGGCGGTGGTCGCACAGGTGGGATTTCGGCGGGCCCCTGTGACAGGGCTGCCACGGGGATGTGACAGCCGGGCGTGTCACCGGCTCCGCCCGCGCGGAATCCCTGCGGTCCGGGACCCGCGCGCCGACGTCCGCCGCGCCGACGCGGTGGGACCGCCGCCGCGGCGAGGTGGGCGAGTTCGGGGAGCCCGGTGTGCTGCTGGTCGTCCTGGGTGTCGCCGATGATCTCCAACGGGGTGCGGTGCGCCCTCCCTACGGCCGAACGGCTCAGACACGGCGCGCCTCGGTCGTGGGGGCTGCCGTCCGTAGAAGATCGGTGGGGTGGCGGCCTCGGGACGGGTCGCCCGGCACCGCTCCCACCGTGTGAAGAGGTCCGGCCATGAAACCGTTCGACGACCCGCAGTGCCGGCCGCCTGCCGACCGGGCACCGGCCCGTGCCTCGGTCCGCACCCTCGACGTCGCGCCGATCACGACGTGAGCGGCGCCGCGCGCGGGGGCGCGCCGGGCGGCGGCCGCTACGGCGAGACCGTCTTCCGTCCCGAACAGGCGGGCGAGGGCAAGCGCATCGACTTCGGCGCCCTCGCCTACGACGACACCACCATGGCGCGACTGCGCGCCCTCGGGGTCGGCCCGGGGTGGCACTGCCTCGACGTCGGGGCCGGCACGGGCACGGTCTCCCGCCGCCTGCTGCAAGAGGCCGGGGTGGCGAGTGTCCTCGCCGTGGACCGCGACGTCCGTTTCCTCAGCGCGCGGCCCGTGCCCGGCCTCGACGTGCTGGAGGCCGACATCAGCGCACCGGGCGCCGTCCCGGGCGTGTTCTCGCTCGTCCACGCCCGCTTCGTGCTGATGCACCTGCCCGAGCGCGACCGCCTGATCACCGCGTTGGCCGAACTCGTCGCGCCCGGAGGTGTGTTGGTGCTCAGCGACGCGGTCGATCTGACGAACGACCTGCCGCCCGGCACGCCGTACAGTGCGGCGATGCGGGCGATGTGGCAAGGCCTGCGGGCCACCATCGGCACCGACGTCTCCTGGGTGCCGTCGTACCCTCACCTGCTGCGTGGGGCGGGGCTCGACTCCGTCGCCGCCGAGATCCAGGTGCCGCCGCTGCTGCCGGGCAGCCCCATCAGCCGCTTCTGGGCGGACACCTGGGAGCGGAGCCGAGCGGCGATGCTCGCCACCGGCCTCGTCGACGACACGGCCGTCGACGAGGCGGTCCGATACCTGGACTCCGCCGAATGCGCCGCGCTGTCGGCCGGCATGCTCACCGTCTGGGGGTGGAAACCCGGGGAGGGCGCGTGACGACCCGCCCCCGGGCTCTGGCTCTCGCGAACGCGCACTCCTTCAGCCGTTCGCGTGGTGCGACGGTGGTGACCGCAGCACCGGCGTCGCCCTGTCCGTGCGCGATCGGATCAGAGGGTGAGCAGTTCCTCGTAGAAGCCACCGAAGCCGTGTTCGCGGTCGACGAGGTGGATCTCGAGGATCCAGTGACAGTGGCGGTCGGCCTTGTCGGTGCGCCGCAGCGGGGTGTCGTTGGCGGGGGTGATGTACGACTCCGTGTCCGCGCCGTCGATCCTCTCGTGCGGGAACTCCCCCACCAGGTGCCCGGCGTGCCAGCCGCCCAGCTCCCACCCGAGGCCGGCGGCCAGCCGCTCGACCTCGGCGTACAGCGCCTTCCCGGTGATGTCCGGGTCGCTCTCGAAGAAGCGCTTGCCGGCCTCGAAGACCTTCGGCAGGTCGTCGCGGAGCCGCCGCTTCACCGGGTGGTCCCCGAGGACGAAGGTGCGGCCGAAGTCGGCCTCGTACTCCTCGAAGATCGGCCCGAAGTCGGCGAACACGATGTCGTCCGCGCCGATCACCCGGTCCGGCGGGTTCTCCTTGTACGGCGCCAGCGTGTTCGGGCCGGAGCGGACGATCCGCTTGTGCCAGTGCCGGGTGGTGCCGAAGAGCTCGTTCGCCAGGTCGCGGACGCGGTCGCTGACCGCCCGCTCCCCCTGGCCGGGTGCCACCAGCCCGCGCTTGTCGATCTCCGCGAAGAGCCGTGGGGCCTTCGCCTGCGCGTCCAGCAGTCGTGCCGCGCGCGTGGTCTCGTCGTCCGCCATGGAGCCGACCGTAGGAGCAGGGCTCGATCTTCGGCAAACCGAACATCGGAGGGGCGCACGGCTCCGCTACGAGCGGCCTGATGCCCGCGTGGGCGCGGTCAGGCGGGCTGCCACAGCTCGATCCGATTGCCCTCGGGATCGGTGACCCAGCCGAAACGACCGACGCCCTCCATGTCCTGCGTCTCTTCGGTCACCTCCGCTCCCTCGGTACGCAACTGCGCGAGCATCGCGTCCAGGTCGCGGACCCGGAAGTTGAGCATGGTCTGCTGGGTGCGGGACCCGAAGTAGTCGGTCCCGGACTCGAACGTCGCGAACACCGTCGGCCCGGATTCCTGACGCCACAGGCCGTTCTCGTCGGCGTCCAGGCCCAGACAGTCCCGATACCAGGCGCTCAGCGCCGCCGGGTCGGCAGCCCGCAGGAAGTACCCACCGATTCCAAGCACACGTTCCATGCCGTCATCTTGCCAGGACGGCGATGGGGCGGGACGGCACCACACCACCCGCCCACTTCACCCCCGTGTCACCGGTGCCGTGCTCCGCGTGCGCCTCAGAGGCTGCGGGCGACGATGTCGCCGTAGGCGGTGGTCGCGTGGATGTTCAGGCCGGCGGCGCCGTCGGTGTTCTTGAGCGCGTTGTCGATCCGGCCGTAGCTGGTGCCGGCGTCCAGGGAGGCGGAGACTCCCCGGGCGGCGCCGACCGACACCTGGCCGGCGTCGGTGCGCAGCACGACCGTGCCGCGCACGGCCTCGGCGATCCGGATGTCTCCCTTCTTGGTGCTGATCTCCGCGGGGCCGTTGAGACGGCCGACCGCGATGTCACCGGCGAGCAGGGTGAGGCGGGCGCTCGCGGTCTCGTCGAGCTTGATCGCACCGTGCGAGCCCTCGATGACGACGTCGCCGAGCCGTCCGACGCCCCGGAACTCGCCGCTGGCCGCCTTCGCCTCGACCCAGGAGTCGGCGGGCAGCTGGATGGTCACCTCTATGGATCCGGAGTTGCCGAGGATCCTGTTCTGCGCCGAGGCCTCGACCCGCAGGACGCCGCCGCCGAATGCGACCCGGGCCTGCTCCGCGGCCTTCACGTCGCGGCCGTTCGAGGCGTCCGCGGGCAGGATCTCGACGGTGGTGTCGGGCCGGTCGGCGGCGATGAACCGGATGCGCCCCGCGGGGATGTCGACGACGGCGGTGATCGGGGCGGGGGTCTGGAACTTGTGCATCGTGCTCTCCTTCGGTCCGTTGTTTCTGACACCGGAAAAGCTACGTTGCATTCACTGATTCTTCAACGTCCTCGTTGCACTCGATCGACATATATACAGTTCAGAGGCGGTAAATCGTTGCAATGGTTTGGAATTCAATGCAACGACAGCAGGCTCGATCGTTGCAATGGATGGAAAGTGAAAGCTATGCTGGCGACACCACGGCACACGAAGGAGATCGCAATGCCGGGAGGCAGACTCACCCAGCAGGAACGCCAGCAGATCTCGCTGGGACTGGCCGACGGCCTCGCCTACGCGGAGATCGCCAGACGTCTCGACCGTCCGACCTCGACGATCACACGTGAGGTGATGCGGAACGGCGGCCCCACCGCCTACCGCGCCGACCTGGCCCACCACGCGACCGAACGCCGCACCCACCGGCGAAGGCAGGCCGCTCCCCGGGGGGCGGCGCCCGCGCCGGCCCACGGACGTGACGCCGAGGCCGTGCGCGAGTACGAGGAGATGTTCACCAACCTCCTCATGGGACAGGGCCTGCCCAAGATGATGTCCCGGGTGCTGACCTGCCTCTACACCACCGACGCGGGCAGCCTCACCGCGTCCGAGCTCGTCCAGCGCCTCGAGGTCAGCCCGGCGTCCGTCTCCAAGGCCGTCGCGTTCCTCGAGAGCCAGGGCCTCATCGGCCGGGAACGGGACGAGGGCCGCCGCGAGCGGTACCTCGTCGACGACGACGTCTTCTATCAGTCGACGATCGCCAGTGCCCGGTCCAGCGCCCTGCTCGCCGAGGCCGCTCGGCAGGGCGTCGGGGTCCTCGGCTCCGACACCCCGGCCGCCGCCCGCCTTGAGAACATCGCCCGCTTCGTCGACTTCGTCGCCGAGGGCATAACCCGCGCCGCGGAGCAGGCCCGCGAGGTCCTCCACACGAAAGCCAAGGCACCCTCGGACGGCCCTGCCGAGCCGAGTCCGGAGCGCGGCTAGCCTGCCGACCGGGCGGTTCAGCCCCTCAGGTGGCGTTCCAGCCAGTCCGCGGCGGCGCGGCGGAACAGTCGCCGGTTGTCCGCGCGCAGGAAGTCGTGCCCCTCGTCCTTCAGGGTGAGCAGCTCGGCCGGGATGCCGCGGTCGCGCGCCGCCCGTACGAACTGCTCGGACTCGCCCGGCGGCACGTTGGTGTCGTGTTCGCCGTGGACGGCGAGCAGGGGGACGCGCAGCGCGTCGATGCGGGTCATCGGCGAGAGCTCCCGCAGCAGTTCGCGGTCGCGCTCGGGGTGGCCGTACTTGTGGGCCGCCGACTCGGCGAGCCAGGGCTCCGTACCGGCGAAGAAGGTCGCGAAATCCGACATGCCGCAGACGGCGACGCCGGTGCGGAACAGCTCCGGGTGCCGTACGAGGGACGCGAACGTCAGGTAGCCGCCGTACGAGCGCCCCATGACGGCCAGTCGGGTCGGGTCGGCGGGGCCCGCGGGCACCGCGTGGGCCGCGCAGTCCGCCACGTCGTCCAGGGCGGCGAAGCGTCCCGCGCCCAGGTCGGCGTCGACGAACGATCTTCCGTGCCCCGAGGAGCCTCGGACGTCGGGGGCGAAGACGTCCAGGCCACGCCCGGTCAACTCGTGGTAGAGCGGGCTGAAGACGGGGCGTTCGTGTTCTTCCGGGCCGCCGTGCAGGTGGATCACGCAGGGCGCCGGGTCACCCGTAGCCCGGCCCGGTGCCCGGTAGTACCAGCCGCTCAGGGGCAGCCCGTCCCGCGCCGTGAGCCGCAGGAGAACGGGGCGTACGGGCCGGCGGTCCGGCGCGGTGGCGTCCTCGTCCCGGGAGGACCAGGGTGTGCGCATCAGGGACACGCCCTCGGCGGCCCACCACACCCCGGGTCGGCGTTGGGAACCGGACAGCGCCGGCAGCAGTCCCCGGGGGCCGGCTGCCTCGACGCGGGTGACGACCTCGTGGGGCAGGGGGACGGTCGTCGTGGGCAGCGGGCCGTAGGGGGCCCGGCGCGTCGGGAGGGGTTGGACGAGTTCGAGGCGGCTCTCGCCCCGGTCGTTCCAGGACAGGGCGGCGGTGCGGCCGTCGTGGGAGAACGCCAGGAGGTCGAGGTCGCTGTCCGGCCGTTCCGCCATGACGGACGTGCCGTGCGGTCGGCCGTCGGAGCCGAGGGCGACGGCGAGGAGTGCCGCGTACTCGCGGTCGGCGTCGCTGCGCAGCCACAGCGTCCGCCGGTCGGGTGAGAACCTGCCGATCCACGGATCGCCGTCGGCGACCGGGACGATGCACGTCGTGGCCGAGTCGGCCGTGCGCCGGACGACGGCCTCCCGTCGTCCTCGCGGCCCCCGGCGCAGCAGCGCGAATCCGCCGTCGCGGCTGATGTCGCACACCCGCAGGGTGGCGGCGTGCGTCTCCGTGGCGAGGAGGACGGGGGACGCCAGACCGTCGGGATCGATCAGGTAGGCCGACAGCCCGCCGTCGGGGCGGACCGACGGTACCGGGGACTCCGGGCCGTCGACCGCCGTGGCGCCCTGCGTCGGTCCGGGCGTGGTGTCGTACGGGGTTCCGCCCAGGAGTGTCGCCCGGCCGTCCCGGTCCGCCCAGTTGACAGGCAGGACGGCGTCGGCGCGGGTCGGGCCCGCACCGTTCCGGCGCGGGCCGGCACCCGGCGCGGCGAGCGTGACGGCGACGGCCGAACCGTCGTGCGCCCAGCAGCCCAGGTGGGCGGTATGGCCCGGGTCGGCCCCGGCCAGCACACGGCGGCCGGTGCCGTCGGGACGTACGCACAGCACCCTGGTGTGCTCGCCACCGCCCGGTGCGGTGGTGTAGGCGATCCAGCGGCCGTCCGGTGACCAGGACACCTCCTTGACCGGGTCCGGCAAGGAGTCGAGGAGGTGCACCTCGTCCCCGTAGAGCGGCCCGGCCCACAGCTGGGGGACGCCGCCCCGGTCGCAGATGAAGGCCGCCTCGGAGCCGCCGGGGTGGGCGGAGGGATACCAGCAGCCGTGAGAGCGCAGCCGCGTCACGGCCTCCCGCGGACCGCTCGCCTCGGGCAGGGGGACCGGCGCCGGGGCCGGGGCGGCCGCGAAGGCGGTGCCACTCGCGTCCGCCGCCCCCGGGTCGGGGGGCGCCGGGGCGACCGGGTCGCCGCCCGGGGCCGCCGCCGCGCTCGGCCCGCCACTCACGTGACGCCGTGTGTCTGAAGCCATATCTCCAGCAACGCCACCTGCCACAGGGCGTTCGCTCCCCGCTTGGTGCGGTGCTCGTCGGGCGCCTCCAGGAGCTGGGACACGTACGACTCCTGGAAGAGGCCGCGCCGCCTCGCCTCGGGTGCCTCGAGCGCTTCGCGGACCCGCTTGAGGACGGGGCCCGCCATGTGCCTGATCGCCGGAACCGGGAAGTAGCCCTTGGGCCGGTCGACGATGTCCCGGGGCAGCAGCTGACGGCCGGCCGCCTTCAGCACGCCCTTGCCGCCGTCGGCCAGCTTGAGTTCCGGCGGACAGGCCGCCGCCAGCTCGACCAGTTCGTGGTCGAGGAACGGCACTCGGGCCTCCAGCCCCCAGGCCATGGTCATGTTGTCGACCCGCTTGACCGGGTCGTCGACGAGCATCACGTGCGTGTCCAGGCGCAGGGCCGCGTCCAGGGCCGTCTCGGCGCCTGTGACCGCCATGTGGTCCCGGACGAAACGGCCCGAGACGTCGTCGCCGGGCAGCATGCCGGGTTCCAGGATCCGGGTGAGGTCGGCGTGCGGCCGGTCGAAGTACGTGTCGGCGTACCGCTCGGCCGCGTCCGCGCGGGCGGCCTCGGCGAGCCGCGGGTACCAGTGGTAACCGGCGAGCACCTCGTCGGCGCCCTGCCCGCTCTGCACGACCTTCACCTCCTTGGACACCTGCTCGGACAGCAGATAGAAGGCGACCACGTCGTGGCTGGTCATCGGCTCGCTCATGGCCGCGACCGCACCGTCCAGGGCCGTCGACACCCGGTCGGAGGGAACCATCAGCCGACGGTGGTCGGTGCCGAATTCCCGGGCCACCAGGTCCGAGTACCGGAACTCGTCACCCTCCTCCCCGCCCTCCGCCTCGAACCCGACGCTGAACGTCATCAGGTCCCGCTGTCCCGCCTGGGCCAGCAGCGCGACGATCAGACTGGAGTCCAGGCCGCCGGAGAGCAGGACGCCGACCTGGACGTCGGAGACCATCCGTCGGCGTACGGCCGTACGCAGCGCCTCCAGCATCGCGTCACGCCAGTCGTGCGCGCCCATCGCCGCGTACTCGGCCCGGCGCGTGTACGACGGCTGCCAGTAGCGGTGGTCGTGATGGCTGCCGTCCGGTTCGACGACCCGCACGGTGGCCGGCGGGAGTTTGCGCACACCGCCGAGGACGGTGCGCGGGGCGGCGACCGTGGCGTGCCAGCTCAGGTACTGGTGGACGGCGATCGGATCGAGTGAGGTGTCCACACCGCCGGCGGCGAGAAGGGCGGGCAGGGAGGAGGCGAACCGCAGCCGCCCCGGCGTCCGCGCCAGGTACAGGGGCTTGATTCCCAGCCGGTCGCGCCCCAGCACCACGCGTCCGGACCGGTGCTCGACCAGGGCGAAGGCGAACATGCCGTAGAAGCGCTCCACGCACGCGGTGCCCCACTGCCGGTAGGCCTTCAGCACCACCTCGGTGTCGGATGTGGTCGTGAACCGGTGTCCGAGGCTCCGCAGCTCTTCGCGCAGTTCCCGGTAGTTGTACACACAGCCGTTGAAGACTCCGGTGAGTCCGGCGCGGGAGTCGGTCATCGGCTGTGCCGCGAGGTCCGACAGGTCGATGATCTTCAGTCGCCGATGTCCCAGCGCCACCGCGCCTCTCGTCCAGATTCCCCGGCCGTCGGGACCACGGGCGGCGAGCCGTTCGCTCATGCGCTCGACGGCCGCGAGGTCGGGTCGGTGACCGTCGAAGCGGATCTCCCCGCTCAGACCGCACATGATGTGCCGCCTCCGTTTCGTTGGGTGTGGGCCGACCGCCGGTACGTGGGTACCGGACGGCCGGCGCAGGGGAAGGGTTCGTCCGTGACCATGGCGACTCACCTGCGGGTCAGCGGCCGCGCGCACCGGTGGGAGGGGTCGCTCACACCGGTGGCGGGCGGAGGGTTCCCGCGACGGGTGGCCGCCGCCCTGCCAGCGGGCCGTTCGCCGCGGGTCTCGGCGATCAGCATGTCGACACAGGCCAGCAAGTCCTCTTCCTCCGCGACCCGGCGCATACGGCGTGCCGCACTGCCGTCGGCGAGGGCCTCCTCCGCCAACGAGCGGACGGTCTCCCAGTCGCCGTGCGCCTCCAGGGCGGGGCGCAGCCGGGTGAGCAGGGTGCGCACGACCTCCCCGGCGGGCGCCTCCTGGTGGGTCGCGGGATCCACCAGGCCGCCTTCGAGCCCGGAGCGGGCCGCCCGCCAGGAGGCTCCGCGCAGCCACTCGTGCCGTCCTTCGCAGCCCGGGGCGCCGCCCGCCCCGAGCCGCTCACGGGCCTCGGTGACCAGGGCGCGGAACAGTCCGGCGACGAGCACGACGGTCTCCGCGCGCGGGCAGGAATCGCAGATGCGCAGTTCCAGCGTCTGGAGGTGCGAGGAGGGTCGTACGTCGAAATAGATCATCCCCGCGTCACTGATGATCCCGGACCCGACGAGATCACGCACCGTGGCGTCGTACTCGTCCGCGCTCGCGAAGCAGCCGACCGGGCCCGCGGTGGGCCAGCGCTGCCAGAGCATGGTGCGCCAGCTCGCGTACCCGGTGTCGGCCCCCTGCCAGATCGGCGAACTGGCGGAGAGCGCGAGCAGCACGGGCAGCCAGGGCGAGACCGCGCACATCACCCGCACCGCCGTGTCGCGGTCGGGGACGTCCACATGGACCTGGGCCCCGCAGATGAGCTGCTCGTCGGCGACCGTGCGGTAGTCCTCGACCATGCGGCGATAGCGCGCTCCGGCGCTGGGGTGCGCGGCTGCCGCCGGCGCGAGTGGCGCCGCGCCGGCGGCCACCGCCGCGAGGCCCAGCGAAGAGGCGGCCGCGTCGAGCTGCCGTCTCGTCGCGGCGAGGTCGGCGTACAGATCGTCGAGGGACGTGTGCACCTCGCTGTTCGACTCCACGGTGGACTGGTGCAGCTCGGTGGTGAAGGTACGCCTCGGGAGGCGTCGCAGGAGCGAATTGGCGCGGGGCACGAGCAGCCCGCTCTCCACCTCCAGGACGTGGAACTCCTCCTCCACTCCGATACGAACGCTCACGGTCACTCCTCGGGGTGATGCGGAGCGGCTGTTCGCCGCAGGCGAAGGGTCCCTCACCGGCGCGCGCTGCGGCAGGTGAGGGGCTCCGAGTCACCAGAACGCCGATTTATAAGCACACATTGCATATGTGACGCGAGCAAATTGCAGTCGGACAGGTGAATGGCTGGCGGCATCCGGGATCCGGTCGCGCCCGACATCACCGACTGTGCCGTCGCGAAGGCTCGCCGAAGCCTGGCCCGCCCCTGAGTCCTTGACGAGACGGACCGTCTCGTCTAGCTTCATGTACATCGGCCGGCCGCTGGTGTTTCTGCCGCTCGCCACCCGATCCTGTTCGCCCGGCAAAGGACTGCTCTTGCACTGTGCTCCCGTCGACACCACCGTCACCGCCTCTCCTCCCACCACGTCCCAGATCGCTCTTGCCGAGGTGACCAAGCGCTACGGCGACCGCGGGGTGCTCGACCGCGTGTCTCTCACCGTCCGGCCGGGCGAAAGGGTCGGGATCGTCGGGGACAACGGCTCGGGGAAGTCCACGCTCCTGCGGCTGCTGGCAGGACAGGAGCCGGTCGACAACGGCCGCCTGACCGTCGTCGCACCGGGCGGGATCGGCCACCTGCGCCAGACTCTCGATCTGCCCGGTTCGGCGCGCGTGGGCGACGCCGTGGACCACGTACTGCGCGAACTGCGCGCCCTCGAACACCGTATGCGGGTCGCCGAGGCGACACTGGGCACGGCCGGCCCCGCCGAGTTCGAGCGCTACGCCGCGCTGGTGGCCGAGTTCGACGCGCGAGGCGGGTACGGAGCGGATCGCCGGGTCGAGGTGAACCTGCGCCGGCTGGGCGAGCACGCGCCGCCGGAGCGGGACAGGCTGCTGAGCACCCTCTCCGGAGGACAGCGCTCCCGGCTCGCGCTCGCCGCGACCCTGGCCTCGGCCCCCGAACTGCTGCTGCTCGACGAGCCGACCAACGATCTGGACGACGAGGCCGTGGCCTGGCTCGAAGCGCATCTGCGCCGTCATCGGGGCACGGTCCTCGTGGCCACGCACGATCGGGCGTTCCTGGAAGCCGTCACCGACACCGTCCTGGAGGTGGACCACAACCGGCGCACGGTACGGCGCTACGGCAATGGATACGCCGGCTTTCTCGCCGCCAAGGCGGCGGCCCGCGCCCGGTGGGCGTGGGATCACGAGCAATGGCGCAACGAGGTCGCCCGGCAGGAACAGCTCGCCGACTCCGCCATCGGGCTGCTGGCCGGGATCCCCGGCAAGGGGCCGAGGGCGTTCAGCGGTGCCGGCGCCTTTCGAGCGCGCTCGCGTGCACACGGCGCACAGAGCCGCATCCGGAACGCGCGCGAGCGGTTGCAGCGGCTCACGGAGCACCCCGTGCCGCCACCTCCGCAGCCACTGCGGTTCACCGGCCGCGTCGAAGCCACGCCGACCGCCGAGGACACATCAGCGCACCTGGAAGGCGTCCTGGTCGCCGGGCGGTTGTACGTACCGTCACTGGAACTCGCCCCGGGTGACCGACTCCTCGTCACCGGCCCCAACGGTGTCGGCAAGAGCACCCTTCTCCAGTTGCTGGCAGGGGAACTGACGCCTGACGCCGGGATCGTGCGCCGGCCGCGCAGGGTCGGCTTCCTCCGTCAGCACAGCGCGCCCGACGACGCCTTCGATGCCCGCACCCTGCTCGCGGCATTCGCGGCCGACCGGGCGGGTCGGCCCGACGAGCACGCAGACGCACTCCTCGCGCTCGGCCTGTTCCACGCCGCCGACCTCACTGTTCCCGTACGGAACCTGTCCGTCGGACAGCGCCGCAAGCTCGAACTGGCGCGGCTCGTGACGGCCGGCCCACTCGATCTGCTCCTGCTCGACGAGCCGACGAACCACTTGGCTCCCGCTCTAATGGAGGAGATCGAGGCCGCCCTGGCCCGCTACACCGGCACACTGGTCGTGGTGACGCACGACCGGCTCCTGCGCGAACGCTTCCACGGGCCCCGACTGGAACTGCCCATGGCCGCCGAGAAGGAGCGCCGTAACTGACCACCTTGCTCCGCCGGCCTGCCGGGCGCCGAACAGTTGCTCAGCGCAAGGCCGTTCGGCGGCTCAAGGGCGAGAGGTGCGCGACCTGCCGGGAGTTCGCGGCGCTGTGGAGCGGCGGTAATCCAGCCCGTTCGACCTGGTCCGTCGCCGCTCCGCGTAGGCTTCGCTCAGCACGGACGCGGCCGGGGGGCGAGGCACATGACAGCTCGGACATCACAGAGGTGGGGGTCGACCCTCGACGCGGTGGTGGTCTACGCCCAGGGTGCGGTCTGCCGCCGCCTGGCCTCGGGCAGCGTGCCGCCGGACGGCCGGGTGCGGGTGACGGGACTGCCCCGCTCACTGGACCCCGGCTCCCTGCGGGCCCGTGTCACCGGCACCACCGGGGTACGCGTCACCGAGGCACGGGTGGAGGTCGAGGCCGAGCCGCTCGCCGAGACCGCCCCCGTCTCCCTGCGGCGCGAGGTGGAGCGGCTGCTCGACGAGCGCGCGGCGGCACAGGGGCGCCGGGACCGGCAACTGCGCCTGATCGAGGAGGTCAAGGGGCTGCGGCCGGTTCCGCCGGCCCGCAGGCGCGATGACCCGCACCGCCGTACCCCGGTCGACGCGTGGCTGGAGCTCGCCGAGTTCGTCGACGAGCGGCTGGCCGGGCTGCACACCCGTCTCGTCGCGCTGGAGGAGGCGCTGGACCACGCCGACCACGCGCTCTCCGTAGCCGCCGACCGGCTCGCCCGCGCCTCCACCGACGCACCGGCGACGCACGTGGAGAGCACCGTCTCGGCGGTACTGACCCTCGACGGCACCGGTGACGCGGAGGTGGAGCTGGAGTACGGCGTGCCGGGCGCGGTCTGGGTGCCGACCTACCGTCTCACCTACCGTCAGGACGACAGCAGCGGCCGTCTGGTGCTGCGCGCCTCGGTCGCCCAACGCACCGGCGAGGACTGGACCGGTGTGCGCATCGCTCTGGCCACCGCCGACCTGCGGCGCCGTACCGACCTGCCCCGGCTCCGCTCCCTGCGGATCGGACGCCGTCAGCCCGCACCTCTGCCGTCGGGCTGGCGCGAGCCGCCCACGGGCCTGGCCGACCTGTTCGCCGGGTACGACGTGGCACCCCCTCGGCCGGCCGCGGCCGGCACTCCCCCGGCCCCCGGGGGCGGCCCCGTGCTCGCGGCCGCGGCGGTCAGTGCCGGGCCCGCTCCCGTTCCGCCGATGTACCCGGCACCACAGGGCTACGGCGAGTCGCCGGCCGGGGCCGCTCCGGGCTACGGCGCGCCGCCCCCCGTGCCGCCGCCGAGCAGCGCCGCGTACCCCCAGCCCTTCGGCGGCGGCACGAACGAGTCCGCGCAGCCGGTGCCGTCACGGCCGGGCGGCGGGGGCCGTGGGCGGGCCCGCAGCATGCCCCTCGCGCCGGCCGCCGCCATGGCTCCTCCGGCCGCTGCCCGGGCGGCAGCGCCACCACCCCCGGCGCCCACGGCCCCCGGCGGCGCCGCGACGCCGCAGCCGGTGGCTCCGACGGCCGGTCCGCCCCGGCCGAGCGGCGCCGAACTCGACTACACCGCCCTCGTGTTGCGCGGCCCCGACGAGCAGGGCGGTCGCCGGGGCCGGCTGTTTCCGGACTCCCCCTTCGACCCGGTGGCGGACGAGTACCGCCGCCGCGCCGAGGCGGTGACGGCGCTGCCGCTGCCCGGACACGCCGTGCGGCCTCGTGAGTCGGCCGGCTCCTTCGACCACCGCTTCGACGCCGTGGCCCGCGCCGACATTCCCTCGGACGGCACCTGGCACACCGTCACCGTCGGCGAGATCCCGGTCGGCCTGCGCACCGAGTACCTCTGCGTGCCGTCCGTGGAACAGACCGTCTACGCGACGCTGGTGCTCTCCAACTCCACCGACCAGGCACTGCTGGCCGGCCCGGTGGAGGTCACCGCCGGTGACGACTTCCTGCTCACCACCGCGCTGCCCACGCTCGCCCCGGGCGGTGAGTGCCGGGTGGGGCTCGGTCCGGCCCAGGGTGTCCGGGTCACCCGCCGTACGAACCTGCACGAGTCGACCTCGGGGCTGCGCGGCAGCACCACGGTGCTCGACCACCGCGTCCACGTGGAGCTCGCCAACCAGCTCGGCGAGCCCGTCACGGTCGAGATCCGCGAGCGGGTCCCCGTCACCTCCGACGCGGACATCCGGATCGAGGAACGGGCCGACTGGACGGCGCCCCGGGACGGTGCGGGCCCGGAGCAGCACGCACCCGGCACCCGCGTCTGGCGGGTGGACCTGCCCGCCGGCGCCACCACCGCCCTCGACGGCGGCTACGAGATCCGTATCGCGTCCGCCAAGACGCTGGCCGACGGCAACCGCAGGAGCTGACACACCCCATGTCCAAGGCACCGGAGCCGATTCCCCTCCCCGTCACCGCCGTCACCTGTCTGGAGGACCGCGCCCTCGTCGAGCGCACCACCGTGCTGGACCTGGGGGCGGGAGTCCACAGGCTGCGTCTCGGGCCGGTCAGCGCGCTGGCCGTCGACCGCACGCTCCACGCCGAGGTGACCGCCGAACACCCGGCGACCGTGCTCGACGTGCGGATCGTCCGCGACTGGACGCCGCGCGGGCCGCGGCCCGCCGACGGCGACTCCGCCCTGCGCCACCGCGTGCACACGCTCGAAGAGGAACTGCTCGCCCTCGGACGTCGGCGCGACCGGCTGCACGCCCGCGTCGACGCGCTGGGCCGTCTCGCCGCCGACCTGCTGCGGGAGATCGGCGAAGGCGCCGGCTCCGGAGAGTCCGAAGGGCTCCGCTGGACCCGCGAACTGGACCGGGTGGACGAGGAGCGCGACTCCTACGGCGAGCAACTGCGCGCTGTGGAAGCCCGGTCGGCGGGACTCGGCGCCGAACTCTACGAGGCCCGGCGGGTCATGGATCTCGCCGAGGAGCAACCCGCCGAACTGGTCGGCCACATCGAGCTCACCCTGGAGGCCACGGCCGCCGGACCGGCCGACCTGCGCGTCAGCCACCTCACCCCGTGTGCGCTGTGGCGGCCCGCCTACCGGGCGGTGCTCGACGGCGACTCCCTCACGCTGGAGACCGACGCGATGGTCTGGCAGCGCACCGGCGAGGACTGGTCCGACGTACGGCTGACGCTGTCGACGGCACGCTCCGCGCAGTCCACCGAGCCACCCCGGCTGGACGAGGACCGGCTGACGCTCCAGGACCGCACCTCCGCGGAGCGCCGCACCGTCGACGTCGAGCTGCGCGAGGAGGAGATCGCGGACCTCGGTCCGGCACCGGTGCTCGGTCTGCCCGGAGTGGACGACGGCGACGAGGTACGGGTGCTGAACGCCCCCGCGCCGGTCTCCGTGCCCGCGGACGGCCGCGCCCACCGGGTACCGCTCTCCTCCTTCGCCACGACCGCGAGCATCGAGTACGCCAGCACACCTGAACTGTCCCCGCTGGTCACACAGGTGGCACGGTGCGACAACCGGTCCGGCCACGCACTGCTCGCCGGACCCGTCGACCTGATCCTCGGCAGCGGATTCACCGGCCGCGGCACCCTGGACTTCACCGCTCCGCACGCCCCTCTCGAACTCGCCTACGGCAGCCGCGACGACCACCGGGTCGTCCGCCACACCGAGGAGACCCGCGACACCGCCACGCTCACCCAGCGGACCGTGGTCACCCGTACCGTCCGCCTCCACGTGTCCCGGTTCTCCTCCCCCGGCGAACACGGTGAACGGGTCATCGTCCTGCGCGAACGGATCCCGGTCTCCGAGGTCTCGGCGGTGGAGGTGCGGCTGCGCAAGGAGGCCTGCTCTCCCGCCCCCGACGCGGTCGACGCCGACGGCATCGCCTGCTGGAGCCTGGCCGTGCCACCCGGCGGCCGACGCACCGTCACCCTGGTCTACGAGCTGTCGGCGAGCGCGAAGGTCGCCGGGCTGTAGGGCGCCGTCCCGCGATCACTCGTCGTTCACCCGGCGCACGAGCCGTTGGAGCGGGTAGAAGCCGTCGGGGGAGAGGCCGGGGGGGGCATTCCCCCCGCCCCGCCGAGGGACACCACGCGCTGGACGCCGGCACAGGCGAGGGCGTCGCGCAGCTCGGCCTCGCGACTCGGTCGGGGGGTACACGCCGACCGTCAGGGTGGCGACCCCGGCGTGTCCGACGGCTTCGGTCAGTTCGGCGACCGGGACGACGTCGACGATCTTTCCGTCGGGGTGGAAGTCCACCGGCTCGGGAGAGCGGATGACCAGACCTCGGCCGTCGTAGCCGCCCCATACCCGGTACTCGGGCGCCAGGGAACGCAGTACGTCGATCTCCTCTCCCGGCGACACCGGTCGGCCCGTCCGTGCGGCGGAGCCGGCCTCGCACCCGCCGATCCGTGTGAACATGCGTATGAACGCTCACCGTTCCGTATGAACAGCGGCACCGCTCGCCTCGATCCGCAGGGTCCGCGAGGTCCGGGCCCAGTAGCGTCGGCGCCCATCCGGTCACCACGAAAGGCGCCGGACATGGGGGGAGCCATATGCGGAGCGTGGTCAGGGTTCCGCTGGAAGGCGGGGGCGTCATCCAGTTCGAGGCCGCGGCGGAACACGACGGTCCCGTCAAGGTCGGCCGGTTCGGGGACGCCGTGAGGGAGTTGCCCCAGACGCTGCAACAGTCCCTGACACCGGTGGGCGATGCCGCACGAGCGGTGTTGGAGCAGTTGAGGCGGGCCGGTCCCGACGAGGTCGAGGTGGAGTTCGGGGTGACCCTGTCCGCCGAGGCGGGGGCCGTCATCAGCAAGGGGACGGGCGCGGTGCACATGAAGGTGAGAGCCTCCTGGAGCGGCACCGGGATCCCGCAGTAGGGGTGGGGGCCACGACATGACAGATCGCCATGGCTCGCCGATCTCCCCCGCCGGGGCGGAGGCCGGAACCGGAACCGCCTCGATCACCCACTCGATCGCCCGCGTACGGGCCGCGGACGACAGCACGGCGGGGACCGGATTCCTCGTCGCCCGCGACCTCGTCATCACCTGTGCGCACGTGGTCCGCGCCGCCGGCGGTGGTCCCGGTGGACGAATAGACCTCGAGTTCCCCCACCTTCCCGGCGCACCGCGGACCGCGGCCCGGGTGCAGGTTGCGGGCTGGCGGCCGTCCGACGCCGAGGACATCGCGGTCCTGCGGCTGGAAGGACCACCGGCGGGCTCCGTGCCGCTGGCCCTCGGATCCGCCGAGGGATGTCGCGGTCATCGGGTTCGTTCGTTCGGGTTTCCGGCCCACTCGCCCGCCGGCGGCCGCTACGGCTTCTGCACGGCCGGTGATCTGATCCCGGCCGGCGGCGACACACCCGCGCTGATGCAACTGACCGACGCCAACGACCTCACGTCGGGCTTCAGTGGCGCCCCGATCGTGGACGAGACGACGGGCCTGGTCATCGCGATGACGACGGCGATCACGCCCCAGGACGGCTTCCTCAGAGGCCTGGACGTCGCCTATGCCACGCCCACCCGGACGCTGCGGGAGGCCTGGCCCCAACTGGCCGAGAGCCAGGTCAGTCCCTACCGGGGGCTCGAGCCGTTCACCGAGGAGCACGCCAGGTACTTCCACGGCCGGGAAGCCGTCGTGGAGGAGGCTCTGGCGGTGCTGGAGAAGCAGCGGCGGGTCATGCTGCTGCTCGGTCCCTCGGGCGCGGGCAAGTCGTCCCTCGTCCGGGCCGGTCTGCTCCCGGCCCTGTCCGGGGGCAGGGTGCCCGGCAGCGGCCGGTGGCCGTCCGTGACGGCCCGGCCGGGGCAGGACCTGATGGGCGAGCTGGAAGCGGCCGGTCTGACCGGCGCCGCCACCGAGGGGATCGCCTCGGCGGTGGAACGCCGGCTGGCCGGGGAACCGGCGTCGCACCGTCTGCTCGTCGTCATCGATCAGTTCGAGGAGCTCTTCACCGGTCCGGCTTCCGGCCCGGCGACGCCGGACGAAGCCCTGGCGGACATCGCCCGGCAGCTTGTCGCGGTGATCGATTCGGACAGCGCCGTCAGTCTGATCCTGGTCATGCGGGACGACTACTTCGCCCGGCTGGCCGCCTCGGCCCCGGATCTGCTGAAGGCCGTGACACCTGGTCTGTTCCCGGTGCGCACCACCCTGGACATCCCGGAGCTGCGAGCCGTCATCGCCGAGCCGGCACGGGTGGCGGGCGCGCACCTGGAAGAGGGCCTGCCGGAACGGATCATCTCGGACGTGCTGGCGGCCGACCCGGCCGCCGCCGCCGAACGGAAGGCGTCGGCGACCCTGCTGCCGGCACTCCAGTTGACGCTCAGCCGGCTGTGGGAGGACCGCCGTGACGGCCGGCTCACCCACGACGCGTACCAGCGGCTCGGCGGGGTCGCCGGGAGCCTGACCGCGTGGTGCGACCACGCGCTGCGGGGGCTCGCTCCCGAACTCCGGCTCATCGCCGAGCGGATCCTGACGGCGCTGGTACGCCCCGCCGACGACGTCCACGCGATTCCCGCCACCCGTCGTCAGGTGCCCCTCGACCATCTGCGCGCCTTGGCGGCGGAGCCGGCGGCGGACGGCCGGGAGGTCGACGAGAAGGATGAGAAGCACGACCAGGAGTCCGGCCAGGACCCGGGCGGAGACCCCGGCCAGGAGCGCGGTGGGCGGGTCGACCAGGACTTCGACGTGGTGCTGGGCCTCCTGCTCAAGCGGCGGATCATCACGACCCGGGTGGCACCTCGCGCCGGTGGCGGTCAGGCCCCGGCGACCGCCGAACTCGTCCACGACGCCCTGATCCGCGACTGGGGCACACTGCGCGACTGGGTGGCCGCGGACCAGGAGTTCCAGTCCTGGCTGCACCGCACGGCCGAGCGCCAGGCGCGCTTCGCCGGGCCGGGGAATCAGGGGACCGGCAAGTCCGACGCCCCCGACCCCGGTGACCTGCTGGACGGGACCGATCTCGCCGCGGGGCTCGTCTGGTCGAAGCGGCGTGGACTGCCCGACGGCATCGCCGACTTCGTCGCCACGAGTCATGCGCGACGGCGTGCCGTGGCCCGCCGGGCACGGCGGATCAAGGTCTCGTTGGCCTGCGTACTCACCCTGGCCATGATCGCGTCGGGACTGTTCCTGTGGCAGCGCAGCGCCTCGTCGGAGCAGGCCCGCGATGCCGCCGCACAGGCCCGCGGCTCCACCGCCCGGAACCTGGTGCGAAAGGCCGAGGCGCTCCGCGTCAGCGACCCCCGGCTCGCCCTGCAGTTGGGGTTGGCGGCCTACAGGCTGGGCGCGGACGAGCCGGCGACGCGGGCGAGTCTGCTGGAAACGCTGACGACCTCCAGTCACCTCGCCACGCTCGACGGGCTCGGCACCGAGCCGACCTCACTCGCCGTCTCCCCCGACGGCCGCATGCTGGCGGCGGGCGGCGGCGACGGGTCCGTGCGGTTCTGGGACATCTCCCGCCCGGAAAAGCCCACGTACGTCGGGGGGTCCGCGAGCAAGGCCGGTGCGAGCGCGGTCAGCGCGCTCGCCTGGCGTCCGGACAGCAAGGTCCTGGCGTCCGGGGACTCGAAGGAGTTGACGCTGTGGAGTACCGGCGGTGCCGCCGCCCCCGTGACTCTCGGCTCGATGCCGGGATTCGGCGCGGCCATCACCTCCGCCGTATGGACCGCTGACGGTCATCGGCTCGCGTTGGCCAACTATTTCAACAGCTACCTCATGGACATCGGCATCGATTCCGACGGAACCGCGACCGCCAACGTGACGGCCAAGATCAAGCACGGTGGCAACCCCGAGGACAAGGCCGACCGTCTTGCCCTGTCCGCCGACGGTGATCTCCTGATCACCAGTGACGGAGACGACTCCGTCCAGTTGTGGGACACGGCGGGCGCCGCAGCCCACAAACTCGGCGCCCCCGTGCCGGTCCCCGAGGATCTGGGCCAGGTCACCTCCCTGGCCCTGTCGGCCGACCATCGGACCCTGGCTCTCGGCACCCTCTCCGCAAGCATCTCCGTGTGGAACATCCAGGACCCGCGCCACCCCAAGGACCTGCAGGACACCTCGTCCTCCGTCTGCGTCGGCCTCTACAGTGCGGTGCGAAGGGTGGCGTTCGTCGGTGACGGAGTACTGGCCTGCGGCGGCGACGACGGCCGCGTGCAACTCGTGCGGCTCGACACCCTGCCGTTCCAGCGCACGGACATGCCGCTCGTCCACGGTGCCACGGTGACCACCATGGCCGCCGACGTCTCCCACCACCTCCTGGCCACCGGCGGCGTCGACGGCAGGGTTCTGTTGTGGAACACGGCCGGCCGGGAGCGACCGCGCCGGCTCGGCACCCCGCTGGCAGGTCACGCCACGGGTTCCACCAACGGGGAACTCACCGCCGGCGGAACCCTCCTCGCCAGCAGCGCCACCGACGGCAGGACACTGCTGTGGGACGTGCGGCGGCCCGACCGGGCCCGGTCTCTGGTATCCGTCGACGCCGGGCCGGGCCTGCCTTACGAGTGGAGACGGGCAGCGCTCGGATCCGCGCTCTCGCCCGCCGGTGATCTCCTGGCCACCGCCGGCGGGGAGCGGCTGACGGACGTCGTGATCCGGAGGACGGACGGCGGCAGGACGCTGCGACCGGGCAGCACGCTGCGGGGGCACAAAGGCGTGCCCCAGGCCTTCGGCCGGTCACCCGACGGATCCCTGCTGGCCACGGGTGACTTCGACGGCAAGGTCATCCTCTGGGACACGAGTCGTCCGGAACGAGCCTCCCGGCTGGCGGAGTTGACACATCCCACCGGTCTCCGCCTGGTGTCCTTCGCCCGATCGACGCACACCCTGCTCACCGTGGGTACGGACGGCAAGGCCGTGTTCTGGAACGTGCCGACCGGCTCCGGGCACCCCACGAAGATCAGCACCACGGACATCGGCCAGATCGGCAGCGACCGCTCGTCGTTCGCCCTCTCCGCCGACGGCAAGCTGCTCGTGGTCGGTCACAGCACCGCCGCCCTGTCCCTGTGGGACGTGTCGAACGTGCGCCGCCCCAGCCGCCTGTCGCACCTCGCCGCGGTCCAGGACGGTCCGGTGGGGTCGGTCGCCTTGTCTCCTGACCGCTCCGTGCTGGCAGCGGGCATCGGAATCGGGACCGTGCTGCTCTGGGACCTGACCGACCCGAGCCAGCCCCGCAGGATGGGGCCGGCCCTGCACAACCGGCTGCCGATGCCCCTGGCGATGACGTTTCTCCCCGACGGCCGGACGCTGGCCTCACAGACCATCACCCAGATCGACCTGTGGGACCTGTCCGCCACGCTGTCCGCCCGCCGCGACCTGCCCCGCCGGGCCTGCGACCGACTGGCCGACGCGGGGCTGTCACCGTCGGCCTGGAAGCGGTACGCGAATGGGACGGAGTACCTCAAGAGTTGCTGACCAGGCCGCTCGACGGCGCGTGGCCACCCGTCCGGTCCGCGCGCGGGGGCGCGCCCGCCCTACAGCAGGCGCAGGACGCCGACGACCTTGCCGAGGATCTGTGCCTGGTCACCGCGGATCGGCGCGTAGGCCGGGTTGCGGGGCATGAGCCACACCTGCCCGTCCTGCCGGCGCAGCACCTTGACGGTGGCCTCGTCGTCCAGGAGCGCGGCGACGACGTCCCCGTGATCGGCGCTGTCCTGGCGCCGGACGGTCACGATGTCGCCGTCGCAGATCGCCGCGCCGATCATGGAGTCGCCGGAGACCGTCAGGGCGAACAGGTCGCCGTCGCCCACGACTTGGCGGGGCAGGGCGTAGACGTCCTCGACCATCTCCTCGGCGAGCAGCGGGGCGCCGGCGGCGATCCGCCCGACGAGCGGTACATCCACCCGCGTCTCGCTCCTGCCGCCCAGGTCGGGCGCCCACGAGGGCCGGACCCGGTAGGCGCGGGGGCGTTGCGGATCCCGGTAGAGCACGCCCTTGCGTTCGAGGGCCATCAGCTGATGAGCGACCGAGGACGTGCTGGCGAGCTCCACGGCCTGGCCGATCTCCCGCATCGACGGCGGGTAGCCCTGCCGTTCGACCGACTCCGTGATGTAGCGGACGATGGCCGACTGGCGGTTCGTCAGCTCTCCTTCGGCGGTCCGGGGCCCCGGGGGACGCCCCCGGCGGGCGGACGCGGTGTTCTCCATCCGGGGCACCTCCGTGCAAGATCATTCGGAATGACCCTAACCTGTCATCCCCCATAAATGGAACACCTTATCGAATCCCGGCGGCTCGGGGGCCCGGGATACGACTCTCGGTGCCGATTTCCCGAAGCTTCGGCCGGTCAGGCGGCGTGACGACCGACGGCCCGGACCAGGTGGTCGACGTCCTGCGGCGTGGTGGCGAAGGAGGTGACGAAGCGGACCACGTCAGCGGGTCGGCGCACCGCCTCGCCGACAGGGGGCGATCCGCCGGCGGGCGCCGGCCGGTGAGGCCCGCCGGTCACTCGGCGGCGACGGCGCCTTCGTCGCGCAGCAGCAGGGCGAGCAGCCCGGGGAAGCGCTCCTCGAACTCCTCGCGGCGCAGTCGGTTGACCCGCTTCGGGCCCTCGTCGCGCTGTTCGACCAGGCCGGCGCCGCGCAGGACCGAGAAGTGGTGACTGAGCGCGGCCTTGCCGACAGGCACGTCGAAGCTGCCGCAGCTGCGTGTCCAGTCGGGGGAGCCCGCCAGGTCGCGGATCAGTTTCACGCGCACCGGGTCGGAGACCGCCGACAGCGCCGTGAGTACGGACACCTCCTGGGGATCCGTGTGCACCGGCGCCGCACGGTGACCACCGCCCGCAGCCTCCTTCGCCATACCCCGCCCGCCTCCATGCCCGCTCCGCCGGGACTCCTCGCGGAGCGTCCCGGCGGGTTGCCGAGTGTTCGACGGATATCTTACAGTCCGAGTGTTCGCTTCCCGTTGAACACTCATCGAAGGGTGCGGTGACCCGTCATGCGCGCAGTCGAGTTCCAGGAGTACGGCGCCCCCGAGGTGCTGCAGGTCGTCCGCGCCGAGACCCCCGAACCCGGGCCGGGCCAGGTCAGCATCGACGCCGCCTACGTCGGTGTGAACTTCGCCGATCTCAAGGCACGCGCCGAGGGATACCGGGTGCGGTCGCTGCCGTTCCGGCCCGGCCTGGAGGTGTCCGGACGGGTCCGGGCCGTCGGCGACGGCGTCGAGGGGCTGCGACCGGGGCAGGAGGTCGCCGCACTGGTCGACGGTGGCGCCTACGCCGAGGTGGTCGTCGCCGACGCCGTCACCGTGTTCCCGCTCCCCGAGGGCCTGGACCTGCGTACCGCCGCCACCTTGCCCACCGTGGTGCCCACCGCGCACGCCCTGCTCCACGCGGTCGGGCGGCTGCGGGCCGGGGAGACCGTGCTGGTGCAGGGCGCGGCCGGCGGCATCGGCACGGTCGCCGGTCAGTTGGCCCGGGCGGCGGGCGCCGGCGCCGTGTACGGCGTGGTGTCGTCCGCGGCGAAGGCCGAGCACGCGCTGAAGCACGGCTACGACGAGGTGTTCGTCGGCGACACCTTCACCGCCGACGTCCGCCGCGCCACCGGCGGCAGGGGGGTCGACCTGGTGCTCGACCCGGTGGGCGGCGACACCCTGCACCGCGGTCTCGACGCGCTCGCCGCCTTCGGACGTCTGGTGTCCTTCGGCAACGCGAGTGGCGCCGAGCCGTGGCACGTGGGGCAGCCCGAGCTGTACGCGCAGGGCCGTTCGGTCGGCGGCTTCTCCATCCTGGGGCTCGCCCAGTCCGCTCCCGAGGCCTTGCGCGCCCTCGCCGAGCGCGCCTTCCGTACGGTCTCCGACGGCACCGTGAGCCTCCCGGTCACCGCCGAGTTCCCGCTGGCGGACGCGGCCGAGGCGCACCGGCTGATGGGCGGGCGCACGTCGACGGGGAAGCTGCTGCTGCGCGTGGCCGACTGAGGCCGGTCACCGCGCGTACCGCCCGCCGCGGGCGCGAAGGACACACGCGACGGACACACAAGAGTCGCACATCTGTACTGATAAGTGCTGAATATCCCCTGGCGGGTTCTCCGCCAGTAGGGTGAGCGGGCGGTCGCGCGAAAGACCCACCGCCACCGGGGAGTTACCGGATGTGCCGCCCTTTCGTCTGCCGCTGTTCCGGAACTTCGGGCGGCCGGGCTCTTGCCGCGCCGCCCTGTGCCACCAGGGGGCAGGCCATGCGGGTGCTCGCGGACAGATACGAACTGGTCGAGGCCGTCGGACGCGGGGGAATGGGGGAGGTCTGGCGCGCCACCGATCGGGAGCTCGGCCGCGCCGTCGCGGTGAAGGTGTTGCCGCCGGAACTCACCCGGCACGAGGAGTTCCGCGTCCGGTTCCGCCGCGAGGCGCGCACCGTGGCCTCGCTCAACCACCGCAACGTCGCCGTGCTGCACGACGTCGGCGAGGACACCACCGACGGCGAGACGACTCCGTTCCTGGTCATGGAGTTCATCGAGGGGCGCACGCTGACCGCCGCCCTGTCCGACGGCGCGTTCACGGTCGTCAGGGCGCTGGCGGTCGCCCGGGACATCGCCGACGCCCTCGCCCACAGCCACGCCCAGGGCCTGATCCACCGCGACATCAAACCGTCCAACGTCATGCTGACGTCCGAAGGCGCCATCAAGGTCCTGGACTTCGGGATCGCGAAGGTCGTCGCGGAGACCACCACCCGCCTCACCGCGACGGGCATGACGGTGGGCACGCCCGCCTACCTCTCCCCCGAGCAGCTCACCGGCCGGCCGGTGGACGGCCGCTCCGACCAGTACTCCACGGGCTGTCTGCTCTACGAACTGCTCACCGGCCGCCCCCCGTTCCTCGGCGACTCCCCGTTCGCGGTGATGCACCAGCACATCAGCCAGGAGCCGGTCGCGCCCTCCGGGCTGCGCCCGCAGATCCCGGCCGTGGTGGACGACCTCGTGCTCCGGACCCTGGCGAAGCACCGTGAGCAGCGGCTCGGCAGCGCGGCGGAGCTGCGGGACACGTTGGCGGCGACCCTCACCGCGCTCAGCACCCCGGCGGCCACGCCGAAACCGCGGACCGCCGCCCCGACTCCGGGCGCGCCGCCCGCGCCCGCCGTGCCGCCCGCGCGCACGAAGGCCGAGGCCAAGGCGGGCCCCGGGCACACGGCGCTGGCGCAGCAGGACACCCGCACCGCGCTGACGCCGCCCAGGCCGGCCGTCCCGCCTCCCGGTGGGCCGGTCGACCCGGTTGTGCCCGGCGCCGCGGACGGTGCCGCGACGCCGCACCCGGCGCCGCCGGACGGCGGTCCGTCGTCCTCGCCGGGGAAACGGCGGTTCTCCCCCACCGGCGGCAGGATCATCGCCCTGCTGGGCCTCGTCGTGTCCGGGGTCGTCACCATCGGCTACCAGGACGCGTACGCGGACGCGTCCGACGAGCTCGTCGGTGTGGGGGTGGCCGTCGTCGTGCTCGGGCTCGCCCTGTTCCGCTGGCTTCCCCTCACCTCGACGCTGCTGTGGTGGGGCGCCGGGGCCCTGGTCATGGCGAGCGTCGCGGTCGGCGGCGGGGTCGACGACTACGACTACACCTCGGTCACCGAGTCCGACTTCAGCACCCTCTACTACTACGACTCCTCCTACGGCGCGTACTACGAGCTGCCGGCCGACTCCTCCGGCTACCGGCTCTTCGAGGACGACTACAGCGGCGGTTACGATCCCGCGCAGGCCGACGTCAGCCGCGACTACACCGCGCACGACAACATCGAGATCCTCGCCGTTCCGGCGCTCGTGCTCGCCACGCTCTGTCTCGTCCGCGCGGTGAGCCGGCGACGTCCCTCGCCCCTGGCGGCGGCCGCCGGCCTGACGCTGGGCGGCCTGGGAGTCGGCTGGCTGGCCCTCGGTTCGGACGAGCAGACCGGGGTGTTCTCGGTGGGCTGGGGCGTGATCGTGATCGTCGCCGTCGTCCAGGAGATCCGGGCCCGCAGGAACGCCCCGCCCCGGGTCCGCCGCCGTCTGCGGTTCGTCACGGCCGAGTAGCGGGCCACGGCCGCTTGCGGGGCTCGGGGAACCGCGTCCCGCTCGGCGGCCTCTCGCTGCCGAGGCGCCGTCTCACGAGGCCGGTGTCACCCGGTCGTCCGGGGCGAACTTCGCGATCGCCGCCGCCGTTACCGGGGTGAAGAAGTTGACGAGGTTGCCGTCGGGGTCGCGGAACAGCAGCGACCGGTTGCCCCAGGGCATGGTGGTGGGCTCGTTGACGAAGTCGGTGACGAAGCCGGTCAGGTTGCCGTGCACGCGGTCCACGTCGTCCACGAGGAACTCAAGGATCACGCTGTGGTTGTCGGCGGGGCGGGACGAGCCCGGCGCGAACAGCGGGACCGTACGGGTGCCGGCGATGGCGAGGGTGGCGCGGGGCGTCCTGAGTTCGGCGAAGTCCTCGGTGGACCACGTCGCCGACACCCCGGTGGCCTTCTCGTAGAACGCGACGAGGCGGGCGACGTCACCGGTGATGATCCGGATCGAGACGAAGTCCATGGTGTTCTCCCTGGTTCGTGAAGCCGTTGCACCTCGCACGCTAGAACCAATAGTGGACAGAATCGGTCCACTATGCGCGCTAGGGTCGAAACATGTCCCGACCCACCGGCCGCGTACTCACCCTCCTCGAACTGCTGCAGTCGGGCGGCACCCGGACCATGCGCGAACTCGCCGACCGGCTCGGCGTGGACGGACGCACCGTGCGGCGCTACGTGGACCAGCTGATCGACCTCGACGTCCCCGTCGAGTCGGTGCGCGGCCGCTATGGCGGCTACCGCCTCGCCCCCGGCTACCGTCTGCCTCCGCTCATGCTCGGCGACGACGAGGCGATCGCCGTACTGCTCGGCCTGGTCGCCGGCCGCCGAGCGGGGCTGACGACGGCGACAGCCACCGCGAGCGAGACGGCGGCGGCCAAGATCCGGCGTGTGCTGCCGGAGCGCCTCGCCCGCCGGCTCGACACGGTCCTGGCGTCCCTCGCCTTCACGGAACCGCCCGGCGAGTTCGCCACCCCCGACTCCGGGGTGCTGCTCACCCTCGCCGACGCGGTACATCACCGCCGACCGGTCTCGGTCAGGTACACGGACCGGGCCGGCCGGCGCAGCGAGCGCACGCTGCACCCGTACGGGCTGGTGGCCCATGAGGGCCGGTGGTACGTCACCGGCACGGACCCCGGGATAGGGGAGGAACGGACCCTCCGACTCGACCGCGTCACCGACGCGAGGACCCTGCCCGGGTCGTTCGAGGCGCCCGCCGGACCGGACCCGGCGCAGCGTGTCCTGTCCGGGTTCGCCACGGCGGCCTACCGGCACGAGGTGACCTTGCGGATCCACGGGACGGTGGAACAGATCCGCGCCCGGCTTCCCGCGAGCGTCGCGCGCGTGACGGATCCCGCCTGCGCGGCGGGTGCGGATCAGGCGACCGAGCGCTGGCTGGTCGTCGAGCTGCGGGCCGAGCGACTCGACTGGCTGCCTCCGGTGCTCGCCTCCCTCGACCGGCCGTTCACCATCGAGCGCCCCGACGAGCTGCGCGACCTCGTGATCGCGCTCGCGGACCGCCTCGCGACCCACGCCTGTGGGACGGCGTCGCGCTGACGTGCGCCGTAAGCTGGGCGGTGCGGATTCGTCCGCGTGCTCCACTCACTCCCGCTCCAGCCCGACCGGAACGTTCATGCACTCCCCGTCCACCGAACCGGACGACGGCTCCGACGCCCTGTTCGGGCTCGACGCCCTCAGCCCCGAGCCCCCTGCGAGCACCGGCCGGCCGTCCTTCCGCGATTCCGACGCCGCACGGCGACTGCTGCCCGTACGGGAGATCCACGCCGAACCCGCGGCCGCCGCCTCTCCGCGCGGCCGGCAGGTCATCGCCCGGTTTCCCCGGGCGCGGCTGGTCGAGGTCGAGTCCCACTGGGGCATCCCGGGGCTGCACGGCAACGAGGGCAACGTCGGGCGCTGGGTGCGCGTCAAGGGCGAGACGCTCGTCCTCGGGGAGCGCAAGTCGCCGAGGACCCGTCCCAACGGCCGCTCCGCCGACTGGATCGCACCGGGTGCCTCCAACGGCTGCGCGATGGCCTGCGCCTACTGCTACGTGCCGCGCCGCAAGGGATACGCCAACCCGGTCACCGTCTTCACCAACATCGACCGGATCATCGCCCACATCGGCCGGCACATCGCCCGGCGGGGCCCGAAGCCCGAGCCGAACCAGTGCGATCCCGAGGCCTGGGTGTACGACATCGGCGAGAACGGCGACTGCTCGGTAGACGCGCTGATCTGCGACAACACCGCGGACCTCGTCCACGCGTTCCGGCTGTGGCCGACGGCCAAGGCGTCCTTCGCGACCAAGTTCGTCAACCCGGACCTGCTCGCGTTGGACCCGCGCGGCCGGACCCGCGTCCGCTTCTCGGTGATGCCCCCGGAGGACTCCCGGCTGCTGGACGTGCGCACCTCACCGGTCGCCGAGCGGATCGCCGCCGCCGCGGACTTCCTGGACGCCGGCTACGAAGTGCACTTCAACCTCTCGCCCGTCGTCGTCCGCCCCGGCTGGGAGGAGGCCTGGACGGAACTCCTCGATCATCTCGACGATGTCCTGCCCGACCGGGTGAAGCGGCAGGCCGCCGCCGAGGTGATCATGCTGACGCACAACCGGGAGCTGCACGAGGTCAACCTCGGCTGGCACCCGCGGGCCGAGGACGCCTTGTGGCGACCGGACCTGCAGGAGACCAAACGCTCCGAGAACGGCGCCCTCAACGTCCGCTACGCGAGTCCCGTGAAGGGGCGGGCCGTGGACCGACTTCGCGCGCTGATCGCCTCCCGAGCCCCCTGGCTGCGCGTGCGCTACGCGTTCTGAGACGAGCGGGGCGGCACCTCGGGAAGGTGCCGCCCCTCGAACACGTGTGGAACCCGGCCTCGGACGTCAGGCGGCGACCGAGCTCGCCCAGTCGTTGTAGGCGCCGAGGTTGGAGCTGTAGGTGTTGGGGCTGATGGAGATCTGCCCGCCGTTGCCACCCTCGTCCCGGGCGAGCCAACCCCACTGGCTCGACCCCTGGTTGTTGCGCCACGACGACGTCTGGTCGCTGAAGCCGTACTCGTTGAGGTTCTGCCAGTAGTAGTCGCTGAAGATCAACCGGCGTCCGCCGCCGTTGATGTCCTGGTAGAGGCAGAGCCAGCCGCTCGCGCAGGCCGGTGTGGCCTGGATCTGGGCTTCGCTCCTGCCGACCATCAGGGGGTCGGTGGCGCGGGAGTAGCCGAGCGCCTTGTCCGCCTCCGCGTGCGTCTTGAAGCAGCGCACCGATGACGTGGAGTACACCACGCAGCTCTGTGCGGCGCCCCAGCCGTCCTGCTTCAGGTTGATCTTCTGCTGCCCGAGGGCCGCGACGGCACCGCCCACCGCCGAGTCCGCGGTGACTGCCGCCGACGCCGGACCTGCGAGCAGTACCCCGGTCGCCGCGAGCGCGGTGGCCAGTAAGACCGAGCTGACTTTCTTCACTCTTCCCCCTTGCTTGGTTCTGGTGGCCGATAGTGCCCTTGTCCCCCTTGGTGCATCGACTCCGGCAATGTCGGCCTGGTCATGCTCATGTCTATTGGGTGCGGTTCGTGGGGTCAAGGAGCCGCACAGCCCCGCCCGGTTTTAGCTCGAAAGCCGCCGCACCGCACACTCGGCCGCCGCTCGCCTGCCACCCCCCGGCCACTCGGACACTCGATGGCGCGCTTCTCGCGCGCACGATCAGGGTCGACGCGGCCGGCTCCCCGGGGCACGGGCCCTCAGCGCCTCCAGCAGCAGGTCTATCGCCTCCTCGAAGGAGCTCTCCCCCATGGCGTGCAACTCCTGGCGCACCGTGGTCAGCGCGGGATACGACGCGGGGTCCAGTCCTTGGTACACCTCGCTCCACGCCCGGTCGTCGCTCTCGCGCTGCTGTTGCGGGAGCGCCTGGAACGCGGCGTCCATGGCAGCGTGGCCGAGCACGGTGTCGATGAACGTCAGGTACAGACGCGTCGCGTCGGCCGGTCCGAAACCCGCGGAGAGCAGGAGCCCGATCCCGGTCTCCACGGCCCGGATCTCGTTCCGCCGCCGGGTCACCCGGTACGAGGCGAAGGCGGCCGCGCGGGGGTGCGCGAGGTATCCGGCGCGGACCCGCTGGAGGCCTTCCCCGGCGGCGCCCCCACCGCCGCGGCCCTCGACGCCGTCGTCCCCGACCGGCCGGTCTTCCTGCCCAACCGCGACCACCACGGCGCCTGGGTCAACACCCGGGCGCTGGAGCGGGCCGGTCTCGACGCCCGCACCCCCGACCCCGCCGACGGCCGCATCGAACGCGACGCGGACGGAAACCCGACCGGAATGCTCCAGGAGGGAGCCGTCCACCTGGTGGGCCGGCTGGTGCCCGATCCCACCCCCGAAGAGCAACTGGCCGCCCTGCTGCGCGCCCAGGCCGTGCTGCACTCGCACGGCGTCACCGCCTGGCAGGACGCCATCGTCGGCGCCTACGTCAACGTGACCGACCCGGCTCCTTCCTACCGCACGGCCCTGGACCGGGGGCTGCTCACCGCCCGCGTCGTCGGCGCACTCTGGTGGGACCGCGCACGCGGGGCCGAGCAGATCCCCGAACTCGTCGCGCGCAGGCAGGAGTTGAGCGGCGGCCGGTTCCGCGCCGGCGCGGTGAAGATCATGCAGGACGGCATCGCCGAGAACCACACCGCGGCCATGCTCGACCCGTACCTCACCGGTTGCGGCTGCGCCTCGGACACCAGCGGTATCAGCTTCGTCGAACCCGGCGAGCTGAAGAAGTACGTCACCGAACTCGACGGGCTCGGCTTCCAGGTCCACTTCCACGCCCTCGGCGACCGCGCCGTGCGGGAGGCGCTCGACGCCGTCGAGGCCGCCCGGACCGCCAACGGCACCCGGGACACCCGCCATCACCTGGCGCACCTCCAGGTCGTCCACCCCGACGACGTACGACGGTTCCGGGCACTGGGCGCCACCGCCAACCTCCAGATGCTGTGGGCCGCCCACGAACCGCAGATGGACGAACTCACGCTGCCGTTCCTGGGCCCCGAACGCGGCGCCCGGCAGTACCCCTTCGGTGACCTGCTGCGCGCGGGCGCGACGCTCGCCGCGGGCAGCGACTGGCCGGTGAGCAGCCCCGACCCGCTCCAGGCCGTCCACGTCGCCGTCAACCGCGTCTCGCCGGACGCCCCCGAGGGCACCCCGCGGTTCCTTCCCGGGCAACGCCTCGACCTCGGCGCCGCCCTCGCCGCGTACACGGCGGGCAGTGCCCATGTGAACCACCTCGACGACCTCACCGGCAGCATCACCGTCGGCAAGGCCGCCGACCTGGTCGTCCTCGACCGGGACCCGTTCGCCGGACCGCCCGAGGAGATCGCGGCCACCCGGGTCCTCCAGGCCTTCGTGGCGGGGGAACGCGTCCACGCGGCGCCCGACGCCTGAGGGGGCACCCGAACGCGTTCACCTGTGTGCGCTCACCCGTACTCCACGGCCGCGTCCAGCAGCCAGTTCGTCAGGTGGTCGGCGAAGGAGGAGCGCACCAGCACCCAGAAGCCCGCCCTGGGCTCGTCGCGGGCCACCAGGACGACCTGGGTGCGGGCCAGCGTCGTCTGGGCACACCGGCCGGGGCCGAAGGCGCGCGGGTGCAGATCCAACCGGCAGCCGTGGGACAACAGGTCGCGGGCGCGCGGTCCGCCGACCAGGACGGTGGTGCGCTGGGCGGACACGTCGGTGACGGAGACCGGCGCGTCCCCCGCCGCACAGCGGATCCTGCCCTCCAGGTCCCGCTGGGTACCGGGCAGGCCCACCACCAGCCATTCGTCGGGGCCGAGCCACACCGCGCGCAGGTCGCCTCCGCGCACGACGGTGTCGGGTTCCAGGGGCAGTTGCAGCCCCAGGGCGAGTCCGACGGCGTCCGCCACCGGGCTCTTGGCGTCCAGGCGGACGTTCAACTGGGCGAGGAAGGGGACTTCGGCCAGGCGGATCGCGCCCCCGGACGAGCGCGTCGCGGCGGCGAGGCGGTCGGCGGCATGCGCCAGAGGGCTGCGCTGACGAGCGGTCGAAGCGGTGTCAGCCATCGCGGCGGGCTCCCTCGGGGTCGTAGAGGACGGGGCTTGCGACCGTCACCGCGACCAGCCGGTCGCCCACGGGCGCGTAGAGACGTTCGCCGATACGGTCCCGGCCGCCCTTGACCAGGGCGAGCGCGAAGGTACGGCCGAGGGCGGCGCTGCGGTAGCTGGAGGTGACATGGCCGAGCATCGGGACGGGCGGCGCGGGCAGCACGCTGTCGGCGACCAGGTGGGTGCCCTCGGGCAGGAAGGTCCCCGGGTCCTCGGGTAGCAGGCCCACCAGGTGCTTGCGGTCGGCGCGGACGGTGTCGGCACGGGCGTACGAGCGCTTGCCGATGAAGTCGGGCTTCTTCTTCGACACCGCCCAGCCCATCCCGAGGTCCTGCGGGGTGACGGTGCCGTCGCTGTCCTGGCCGATGATCGGGTAGCCCTTCTCGGCCCGCAGCACGTGCATGGTCTCCGTGCCGTAGGGCGTGATGCCGTACGGGGCGCCCGCCTCGTACAGCGCCTCCCACAGGGCGAGGCCCTCCCACGGTGACACGTTGATCTCGTAGGCGAGTTCACCGGAGAAGCTGATCCGGCACACCCGCGCGTCGATGCCCGCGACCGTCGTGTCCCGCCACGCCATGAACGGGAAGTCGTCGTTGGCGACGGCCAGCCGGGGTGCGAGCGAGCCGAGCACCTCCCGAGAACGCGGGCCCACCAGGGCGACCGTGGCCCACTGTTCGGTGACCGAGGTGCAGTGGACGCGGAGTTCGGGCCACTCGGTCTGGAGCCACTCCTCCATCCAGTCCAGTACGGCGGCCGCGTTGCCCGTGGTGGTGGTGACCAGGAAGCGGTCCTGGGCGAGGCGGATGACCGTTCCGTCGTCGAAGATCATGCCGTCCAGCCGGCACATGACGCCGTAGCGGATCATGCCGACCTTCAGGGTGCTCATCATGTTGGTGTAGAGCCGGTCGAGGAAGACGGCGGCGTCCGGGCCCTGTACGTCGATCTTGCCGAGGGTGGAGGCGTCCATGAAGGCGACACCCTCCCGGGCGGCCGCGCACTCGCGCAGCACGGCCGCCTGCATGTCCTCGCCGTCGCGCGGGTAGTACCAGGGCCGCTTCCACTGGCCGACGTTCTCGAACAGGGCGCCGTGCGCGACATGCCACGCGTGGACGGCGGTGGTGCGGATCGGGTCGGACAGCGCGCCGCGGTCGCGCCCGGCGAGGGCGGCGAAGGAGACGGGGACGTACGGCGGCCGGAACGTGGGCAGGCCGAGCGCCGAGATGTCCACGCCGAGGAGTTCGGCGACGATCCCGCTCGCCAGAGCCCCGCCCGTCTTGCCCTGGTCGTTGGCGGTGCCGGCCGTGGTGTAGCGCTTGGTGTGCTCCACCGAGCGCAGGCCCGCCCCGGTCGCCCGCGCCAGGTCGTCGACCGTGACATCGCGCTGGAGGTCGACGAACCGGGGCGCTCCGGTGGAGGAGGGGACGGCGAACACCTGCATGGGCGGGGTGTGCGGCAGGGTCGCGACGGCCGGCAGGGCCGGCGCCTCGGCGGGGTGGCCTTCCGCCTCCACCGCGCGCGCCCCGGCCGCCGCGCCCTGCGCGAGGGCCGCGGCGAGGTCGAAGACCCCGTTCGCACCGCCCGCGACCTCCACGGCCTGACGGCAGCTGTCGGGAACGAACGTGCCGAGCACGTCGTCGTGGCGGAGTTTGCCGCCCGCCTGGCTGAACAGATGCGCGACGGGGTTCCAGCCACCGGACACCAGGAGCAGGTCAGCGGCGAACTCCCGTTGTTCCGGAGCGACTTGCTGCCCTGGCGCGACTTGCTGTCCTGGTGCGACCTGCTGTTCCGCGGACTCGCCGTACGGGGCGACCGTCACGGCGGTGAGGCGGGGCCCGCCCCGCGTGTCCGTGACCGCGTGTCCGGCCAGCACCACGAGCCCTGCGGACCGGGCGCGCTCGGCCCACTCCCCCGGCTCGGACCGGGTGTCGACGATCGCCGCGACATCCACTCCCGCCGCCGCGAGGTCGAGCGCGGCGGCGTAGGCGCTGTCGTTGGTGGTGAACACCACCGCTTGCCGGCCGGGCAGCACCGCGTACCGGTGCAGGTACGTCCGGGCCGAGGCGGCCAGCATCACACCGGGGCGGTCGTTGTCGCCGAACGCCAGCGAGCGCTCGTGGGCGCCGGTCGCGAGGACCACGCGCCGGGCGCGGATCCGCCAGACACGCTCGCGGGAGACCTGCTCCGGGGCGCCGGCGCCGAGATGGTTGGTGCGGCGCTCGACGGCGAGGAGATGGTTGTCGTCGTAGTGACCGAAGACGGTGGTGCGCGGCAGGACGCGTACCTCGGGGGCGGCTTCGAGCTGTGCGCGCGTCGCCTCCACCCAGTCGAGGTGGTCGCCGGTGCCGAGCAGGCTGCCGCCGGGCTCCGGCTGGTCGTCGGCGAGGATGACGCGGGCGCCGCTCCGTGCTGCCGCCGCCGCGGCCGCGAGGCCGGCCGGGCCCGCGCCGACGACCAGCAGGTCGCAATGGGCGTGTACGGCGTCGTAGCGGGCGGGGTCCGGGTCGGTGGCCAGGCGGCCCTGACCGGGGAGGCCGGCCGCCACGAGGCCGTCGTGCAGCTCGACCGTCGTGGCGGGGAGCATCGGCTCGGGGAAGGGTTCCTCGATCTGGACGACGGCGTTGGGTTCCTCCACACCGGCGGAGAAGATGCCGCGGGGACGGCCTCGTTTGATGCTGGTCGCTGCCGCGATGATGCCGTTGGCGAGGAGGGCGGAGGCGAGGGTGTCGCCTCGGTAGCCCTGGTACTCGGTGCCGTCGAAGGTGAAGGTGAGGGGTTCGTCGCGGTGGATTCGGCCGCCGGTGGCCAGGCGGTGCGGTTGGCTCGCGAGCCGTGCTGGGGGCTCCGCCCTGGGCCGTGCTGGGGCCTCCGCCCCCAGACCCCCGTTCGGCCCTGAAGGGGCCTCGTCCTCGAACGCCGGACGGGCTGCAATGGCCGGGCCGGGCTCCGTGAGGGTCGGGCGGGTCTCCCCCGGCCGGTACACCGCCAGGACCTCGTTCGTCGACGTGTCGCGTACCGCGTTGAACCACTTGCGGCAGCCCGCCGCGTGGCTCCAGCGTTCGGCGAACGGGCCCTTGGGGTTGTCGCGGAAGAAGAGGTAGCGCGCCCACTCCTCGTCGGTGAGGGCGGCGGAGTCCTCGGGGTAGGGCACGTGCGCCTGGCCGCCGTAGTGGAACTCGGCCTCGTCGCGGGGCCCGCACCACGGGCAGGAAATGAGCAGCATCGTTCGGCTCCCTAGTGGGCCACCGCGGCCGCGCCGTGCTCGTCGACGAGCGCGCCGGTGGTGAAACGGTCGAGCGAGAAGGGGGCGTTGAGGGAGTGGGGGGTGTCGTGGGCGATGGTGTGGGCGTAGACCCAGCCGACGCCCGGGGTGGCCTTGAAACCGCCCGTGCCCCACCCGCAGTTGAGGTAGAGGTTGTCGACCGGGCTGAGGCCGACGATCGGCGAGGCGTCCGGGCTGACGTCGACGATGCCGCCCCAGGTGCGCAGGACATGGGCGCGGGCGAAGACCGGGAAGAGTTCCAGGGCGGCGGACATCTGCTCTTCGATGATGTGGAAGGCGCCGCGCTGGGTGTAGGAGTTGTACGCGTCGATGCCGGCGCCCATCACCAGTTCGCCCTTGTGTGCCTGGCTGACGTACACGTGGACGGCGTTGGACATGACCACCGTGGGGTGGACCGGTTCCAGGAGCTCGGAGACCAGGGCCTGCAACGGGTGGCTCTGGAGGGGGAGTTCGATGCCTGCCATGGCGGCGAGGACCGAGGTGTGGCCGGCCGAGCACAGGGCCACCTTGCCCGCGGCGATGGGTCCGCGCGTGGTCTGTACGCCGACCACCCGGCCGCCGACCACGTCCAGGCCGGTGACCTCGCAGTTCTGGATGATGTCGATGCCGGCGGCGTCCGCGGAGCGGGCGAATCCCCAGGCGACGTAGTCGTGTTTGGCGATGCCGGCGCGCGGCTGGTAGGTGCCGCCGAGGACCGGGTAGCGCACGTCGGGTGAGATGTTGACGATCGGGCAGACCTCTTTGACCTGCTCGGCGTCCAGCCACTCGGCGTCGACGCCGTTGAGCCGGTTGGCCTCGACCCGGCGCACGCTGTCGCGGACGTCCTGGAGGCTGTGGGCGAGGTTCAGCACGCCGCGCTGGGAGAAGAGGATCGGGTAGTCGAGTTCTTCCGCCAGTCCCTCCCAGAGTTTGAGGGCGTGCTCGTAGATGCCGGCGCTCTCGTCCCACAGGTAGTTGGAGCGGATGATCGTGGTGTTGCGGGCCATGTTGCCGCCGCCCAGCCAGCCCTTCTCCAGGACCGCGACATCGGTGATGCCGTGGTTCCTCGCCAGGTAGTGGGCGGTGGCCAGGCCGTGGCCGCCGCCGCCCACGACGATCACGTCGTACGACCGCTTGGGTTCGGGATTGCGCCAGAGCCGGTCCGGGTGGTCGGGGAGGTCGGCGCCGGGGGTGCTGGGGGTGCTGGGGCTCATCGGACGTCTCCGTCGTGCGAGAGGTGCGGAGAGAGCGGGTGCTCGGCCGCGAGGGCCTCGGTGCGGGCGCGCGGTGCGGCGATGTCCGGCTCGGGCCGGTGGGCCGGCGCGGTCAGGTCGCGGCCTCGGGGCACGGGTAGGCGGCCGTGCCGCGGGGCCCGCTCAGCCACGGAGACGGGACATCGTCGGGTCGAACAGCGGCTCCTCGGCGACGACCGCCTCCACCCGCCGGTCGAAGTAGCCGATGTGGACCGCCGTCCCGGGGACGGCGAGTTCCGCGGGGAGCCAGGCGTAGGCGATGCCCTTGCCGATCGTGTAGCCGTAGGCGGCGCTGGTGACATAGCCGACCGCGCGGTCGCCGTCGTAGACCGGCTCCTTGCCCAGGACGACCGACCGCGGGTCGTCGATGGTGAGACAGGTCAGCCTGCGCCGGACGTCTTCCCTGCGGCGTTCCAGGGCTGCCTTGCCGAGGAAGTCGCCCTTGTCGAGCTTGACGGCGAAGCCGACGCCGGCCTCGTAGGGGTCGTGCTCGAAGGTCATGTCGGTACCGAAGGAGCGGTAACCCTTCTCCAGGCGGAGGCTGTTGAAGGCGCCGCGGCCGGCGATGACGCCGCCGAGCGGCTTCGCCGCCCGCCACAGGGTGTCCCACAGTTTCAGGCCCTGGTCGGCGGTGGTGTAGAGCTCCCAGCCGAGCTCACCGACGTACGACAGCCGCATCGCGGTGACGGGCACCGAGCCGATGTAGGCGCGCTTGGCTCGGAAGTACTTGAGGCCGTCGTTCGAGAAGTCCTCGTCCGTCAGGGGCTGCAGGACCTTGCGGGCCAGCGGCCCCCACAGGCCGATGCAGCAGGTGCCAGGGGTGATGTCGCGCACCTGGACGCTGCCGTCGGCGGGGAGCCGGCGGGCGAACCAGTCGAGGTCCAGGTTGCCGTTGGCGCCGACCTGGAAGAGGTCGGGGGCCAGCCGGGCGACGGTGACATCGCTGCGGATGCCGCCGTCCTGGTCCAGGAGCAGGGTGTACGTCACCGAGCCGACCGACTTGGCGACCTTGCCGGTGGTCAGCCCCTCCAGGAAGTCCGCGGCGCCCCGGCCGCCGACCTCGAGCCGCTTGAGGGCGGTCATGTCGTACATCGCGACGGTCTCGCGGGTGGCCTGTGCCTCGGCGCCGACGACGGGCGACCAGTACCGCGCGGCCCAGTCGTCGGGCGTGGGGATGTTGCGGCCCTCGGCCAGTCCCGCGTTGGCCTCGTACCACTGCGGGCGCTCCCAGCCGTTGGCCTCCAGGAAGAACGCGCCGTGCTCCTGCTGGCGGGCGTGGAAGGGGCTGGTGCGGATCGGACGGGGGTCACCGGAGGGCTGGAGGGGGTGGAGGATGTCGTAGACCTCGACGAAGTTGCGGCAGTCGCGGGCCAGGACGTACTCCGGGGACAGCTGGTGCGGCTCGAAGCGGTTGACGTCGCACTCGTGCAGGTCGAAGGACGAGCAGAAGCCGTCGACCAGCCATTCGGCCATGGCCCGGCCGACGCCCGCCGAGTGCGTGACCCAGACCGCCTCTGCCACCCAGAAGCCCTTGACGTCCGGGGACTCGCCCAGCAGCGGGAAGTTGTCGGTGGTGAAGGAGAACAGGCCGTTGACGCCCTCCTCGACCTTGGCCTCCTGGGTCGCGGGGAGCAGGGACCTGGTCTCGGTCCAGGCGTCGGCGAAGTCGTCCTCCGTGAACTTCAGGACCGACGGCATGTCGTCGGCCTCGTCGACGGAGAGGATGTCGTCGGCCGAGACAGGCATCGGGCGGTGGCCGTAGTAGCCGATGCCGATGCCGTCGAAGCGGTCGCGGTAGTAGAGGTCGGCGTCCTGGTGGCGCAGGATCGGCCGCACCGCCTCCTGCGTCTGTCCCGCGAGCGCCGGGACCGGGCCGGTCCAGGCGAGCTGGTGGGCGAGCGGGGTCAGCGGGAGGTTCATGCCGACCATGCGGGCGATCCTCGGACCCCAGATGCCGGCGCAGCACACCACGATGTCGGCCGTGAGCTCGCCGCGGTCGGTGAGGACACCGGTCACCCGGCCCTCGCTCTGCCGTACGTCCAGGACTTCGTGGCGGGCCAGGAAGGTGACGCCGCGCTCGGTGGCCCGGCGGATCTGCGCCTCGACGGCGAGGACGGCCTTGGCGATGCCGTCGGTCGGGATGAGGAGGCCGCCGAGGATCCGGTCCGGGTCGACCAGCGGGTGCTGCTCGACGCACTCGGCGGCGCTGAGCAGGCGCGCCTCGATGCCCCAGGCGGTGATCCAGCCGAGGCGGCGGTGCAGTTCCGCGAGGCGTTCGGGGGTGGTGGCCACTTCGAGGCCGCCGACCTGGAGGAAGCAGGGCTTGCCGTCGACGTCGAGGGAGCAGAACTTCTCGACGGTGTAGCGGGCCAGCTCGGTCATGGTCTTGGAGGAGTTCGTCTGGAAGACCAGGCCCGGGGCGTGCGACGTGGAGCCCCCGGTCGCGGGGAGCGGACCCTGGTCGACCACGGTCACATCGGTCCAGCCGCGCGCGGAGATCTCGTCCGCGAGTGCCGCTCCCACGACACCCGCTCCGATGATCACCACTCGGGGTCCCGCCATCGCCGCACCTCCGGATCGAAAACCAGTCGAGTTGCTTGCTGCGCAACATAGTTCAGGTTGCGCAACTCAATGTGCCTGTCGCGGACAGGGGGTGTCAAGAGGTCCGGTGACGTCGGGAAACAGCCCGAAACGCGGCAATGCCCGGCGGGCGGCGCACACAGGTGCACACCGCCCGCCGGGCATCTCCGACCGTCCCGCCGACGTGGGTTACTTGATCCAGGCGTCGACCTTGGCGCGGTTGGCGTCCACCCACTTCTTGGCCGCCGCGTCGGGCGACAGCTTGTCCACCGCGATGTACTTGGCCACGGTGTTCTGGTCGTCGTTCGTCCAGTTGAACTTCTTCACCAGGTCGTAGGCCGGGCTGCCGGACTTCGCGAACTTGGCGCTGACGATCTTGTCGAGGTCGTAGACGGGATAGTCGCAGGCGATCTTCGCGGCGTCGGCGTCGCACCCGGTCGTGTACGCGGGCAGATCAACCTTCACCAACGGCACCTCGGACAGGAACCACTGCGGCTCGTAGAAATAGCCGATCACCCATTCCTTGTTCTTCTCGGCCTTGCGGAAGGACTGGATGAGCGCGGTCTCGCTGCCCGCGTACACCACCTTGAAGTCCAGCTTCAGGTTCTTCACCAGGGCCTCGTCGTTGGTGACGTACGACGGGTCCCCGTCCAGCAGTTGGCCCTTGCCGCCGGACTCGGAGGTCTTGAACTCGGCCGCGTACTTGTTGAGGTTCTTCCAGTCGGTGATGTCCGGGTGCGCCTTGGCCAGCCACGGCGGCACGTACCAGCCGATGATGCCCTTGTTGCCGGTCGAGCCGGCCGACACGGCGGTCTTCTGGTCGGTGATGTACTTCTTCTTCAGATCGTCGTGGCCCCAGTTCTCCAGGACGGCGTCGACCTCGCCCGTCCCGAAGCCCTGCCAGGCGATCTCCTCCTTCAGGTCCTTCTTGGTGACCGTACAGCCGAGGTCGTGCTGCGCGACGTAGGCGACGACCGCCGCGTCCGCCTCGTAGCCCACCCACGGATTGACGGCGAGGTTGAAGGTTCCGCACTTGCCCGAACTGCCCGAATCCGCGGAGTCGTCACCGACCTTCGCGCCGCCGCAGGCGGTGAGGGTCAGCCCGATGACAGTCACGACGGCTGTGCCGGCCACACCGGTTCTCCACTGTCGTACTTGTGTTGCCATGCTGGTGCTCCTTAAGCGCTCGCGCGTCGCGCCGCTGCCTGGGTGATCCGGTCGAACATGACTCCGAGAAGGACGATGGCGAGCCCCGCCGCGAGTCCCTTCCCGTACAGCTGCCCCTGTGAGAAGCCGGCCACGACGTCGTAGCCGAGGGCGCCCGCTCCTACCAGGCCGCCCACAACAACCATCGACAGCACGTAGATCAGGCCCTGGTTGGTCGCGAGCGTCAGGGCACTGCGTGACATCGGCAGTTGAACCTTGGTGATGATCTGCCAGGTGTTGCACCCGGCGGACGTGGCCGCCTCCACGGTGGTCTCGGGCACGGCCCGCACCCCGTCGGCGATGATCTTGATGGCGACCGGCGCCGCGTAGACGATCGCGGCGACGATGGCCGTGAAGCGGGTCGCGCCGAACAGCGCCAGGAACGGCACGAGATAGACGAACGGCGGCATCACCTGCGCCGCGTCCAGCGTGGGCCGCAGCAGCCGGTCGACGAGCGGACTGCGCCCCATCCACACCCCGAGGACCATGCCGAGCAGCATGACCAGCACCGTCGCCACGAGGGTCGACGCCAGCGTCGTCATCGCGTCCGACCACAGGCCGGTGCCGACCAGCAGGCCCAGGCAGACGATTGTGGTGACCCCGGCCCGCCGGCCGCCGAGCACGGTGCCCAGCGCGATCAGCACCGCGGCGACGAGCCACCACGGCGAGTCGGTGAGCAGCGACTGGAACGGGTTGAGCAGTCCGTTGGTGATGCCGTCGCGGAAGGCGTTGGTGAGGCCCGACAGGTGGTCCTGCGCCCAACCGGTCGCGGTGTCGGCCGCGCTCGCGATGGAGCTGCCGGTGCCGCCGTCGCCGGGGAACTCCGCCGCCCAGAGATAGGTGTGCGAGAGGTAGACGAGGACGGCCGTGACCGCCGCTCCCGCGCCCAGCAGCGGCCCGCGCCACTTGAGGAAGCGGTTCTTCGAACGCCGGGCCGTCTCCGCACGGGCGCTGGCCGCGGTGGTGACCCGGTCGAGGACGATCGCCATGACGACGATGGCGAGCCCCGCGTTGAAGGCCGTTCCCACGTCGAGCGACTGAAGGGCCTGCACGACGGTCTTGCCGAGGCCGGGCGCGTCGATCAGCGCCGCGATGGTCACCATGGCCAGGGCGGCCATGATCGACTGGTTGACGCCCATCACCACGGTCCGCTTGGACATGGGCAGCAGCACCTTCAGCAGTGCCTGCCGTCGGGTCGCGCCCAGCGATTCGGCGGCCTCGACGGTGGCCTCCGGCACGGAACGGATGGCGTGCGCCGTGATACGGATCGCGGGTGGCGCCGCGTAGATCACGGTGGCGATCGTGGCGGAGGCCCCGCCGATCAGGAAGAACAGGGTCAGCGGGGCGAGGTAGACGAAGGTCGGCATCGTCTGCATGAAGTCCAGAAAGGGCGTCACGATCCGGTTGACCCGGTCCGACAGCCCCGCCCACACACCCAGCGGGATCGCGAACAGCAGCGCCACGAAGACCGCGGAGAGCGTGAGCGACAGGGTGTCCATGCTCTCCTGCCACAGACCCTGCAGGCCCAAGAAGGTGAAGCCCGCGACGGCCAGCAGGGCGACCCGCCAGTTGCCCACGGCCCAGGAGACGTAGCCCACGATGCCGACGACGCCGAGCCATCCGATCTGCGGAAGGGGACGGCCGGCGGAAGGCTGTGAGATCAGGTGCTGGATGAAGGTCACCAGGTTGTCGATGACCAGGCGGATCTCGTTGAAGAAGTACAGGAACAGCGGGTTGGAGTTGCGGTCGGCGCCGATCGAGTCGTTGACGTCGTTGAACCACCGGTGCAGGTCGGTGAGGTCCGCCGCCGCCAGGGTCAGGGTCTGCTTTCCGCGCAGGACGACGAAGAGCAGCAGCCAGGCCACCAGGATCGCGGCCACCACCGTGCGCCGGCGGAGTGTGCGCACGCCGGCCAGGGGTGCGGACTTCTCCAGGGCGACGGCCATCACGCCCCGCCTTCGTGCCCGGCGACCACCGCGAGGATCTCCTCGTCACCGACGATGCCGAGCAGCTTGCCGTCCTCCACGACCTTGACCGGCCGGTCCGCCGCGAGTACCGCCCGGGTGGCCTCCTTCACCACGACGTCCGGGCCCAACTCGGGACCGTCCAGGGCGTCGTCGGGCTCCGCCGGGCGCATGATCCACCGCAGGGTGAGCACATCGCCGCGCGGCACGTCCTTGACGAACTCGCGTACGTAGTCGTCGGCCGGTGCGCCCACCAGTTCGTCGCCGGTGCCGCACTGGACCATCTTGCCGTCGCGCATGATCAGGATGCGGTCGCCCAGCTTGAGCGCCTCGGAGAGGTCGTGGGTGATGAACACCATGGTCTTGCCGACCTCGTGGTGCAGCCGGATGACCTCGTTCTGCATGTCGCGCCGGATCAGCGGGTCGAGCGCCGAGAAGGGCTCGTCGAAGAACAGCACGTCCGGGTTGCCGGCCAGCGCGCGGGCGAGGCCGACGCGCTGCTGCATACCGCCCGAGAGCTGGTCGGGGTAGGAGTTCTCGTAGCCGGAGAGGCCGACCAGTTCGACGACCTCCAGGGCCCGCTTGTTGCGTTCGGCCCTGCTCATGCCACGGATCTCCAGGCCGAAGGCCACGTTGTCGACGACCCGGCGGTGCGGCAGCAGTCCGAAGTGCTGGAAGACCATGGAGAACTTGCGGCGCCGCAGGTCGCGCAGGCGTCGGGGGTCCGCTTCGCGGATGTCCTCGCCCTCGAAGACGATCTCACCGGCCGTGGGTTCGATCAGCCTGGTCAGACATCGCACCAGCGTGGACTTGCCCGAGCCGGACAGGCCCATGACGACGAACACCTCGCCCTGGCGGACGTCGAAGTTCACGTCGCGTACGGCGGCGGTGCAGCCGGTACGGTCCATCAGCTCGCGGCGGGTGAGCCCGCACAACTCCTCTGAGTCCGGCACCTGGTCGGCCTTCGGCCCGAACACCTTCCACAGCCGGCGCACGGATATGACCGGAGTACCGTCCGAATCCTCGGGCGCGCCGCGCCGCTGCGGCACCTCGGTCTGTGTTGGGGTCATGATCGACCTCTCTTCGGCGTTCAGCCGCGGAACCAGTGTTGCGGCCGGGGTTGGATGTTCTGCCAGATGTGTTTGGGCTCTCGGTACTCGTCCAGGCCGGTCGGTCCCAGCTCCCGGCCCACGCCCGAATGCCCGAAGCCACCCCATTCCGCCTGCGGCACGTAGGGGTGGTAGTCGTTGATCCACACCGTGCCGTGACGCAGCCGCCGGGCCACCCGCTGGGCCTTGCCCGCGTCCTGCGTCCACACGGCCCCGGCCAGTCCGTACTCGGTGTCGTTGGCGATCCGCACGGCGTCGTCCTCGTCGGTGAAGCGCTCGACGGTGAGCACGGGACCGAAGGACTCCTCGTGCACGACGCGCATGTCCTGCCGGCACTCGTCGAGGACGGTCGGCGGGTAGTAGAAGCCGTCGGCGAGGGCCGGGTCGTCGGGCCGTTCACCGCCGCAGCGCAGCACGGCCCCCTCGGCGAGGCCCGCCGCGACATACGCCTCGACCTTCTCCCGGTGCTGTGCGGAGATCAGCGCTCCGGTCTCGGCCTCGGGGTCGAAGGGCCCGCCGAGGCGGATCCGCCGGGCGCGGCGGACGACCTCGTCGACGAGCCGGTCGTGCAGCGCGTCTTCCACGATCAGCCGGGCGCCGGCCGAGCAGACCTGCCCGGAATGCAGAAAGACGGCCGTGAGAGCGAAGTCCACGGCCGTCTCGAAGTCGGCGTCGGCGAAGATGACGTTGGGGTTCTTGCCACCGAGTTCCAGCGCCACCTTCTTCACGGTCGCCGCGGCGGTGGCCATGATCCGTTTGCCGGTCTCCAGGCCGCCGGTGAAGGAGACCATGTCGACGGCGGGGTCCTCGGAGAGCGGGGCGCCGACCTCGGGCCCGGCGCCCAGGACGAGGTTGGCGGCGCCGGCCGGGAGTCCGGCCTCCGCCAGCGCCCTCATCAGCAGGATCGAGGTGGAGGGGGTGAGCTCACTGGGTTTGAGGACGATCGTGTTGCCGGCCAGGAGGGCCGGGGCGACCTTCCAACTCGCTTGCAGCAGCGGGTAGTTCCAGGGGGTGATCAGCCCGCACACGCCGATCGGCTCGTAGACGACGCGGCTGACGGCGTCGTCGCGGCCGGTGTCGATGACCCGGCCGGCGTCGGTGCCGCCGATCCCGCCGTAGTAGCGGAGGCAGGAGACCACGTCGGCGATGTCGTACTCGCTCTCCACCAGCCGTTTGCCGGTGTCGAGCGACTCCGCGCGGGCGAACTCCTTGGCATCGCGCTCGACGATGTCGGCGGTGCGCTGCAGCAGCGCGCCGCGCTCCCGCTCGGAGGTGCGGGGCCAGGGTCCCTCGTCGAAGGCGCGACGGGCGGCGGCGATCGCCGCCTCGGTGTCGGGACGCGTCCCTTCCGAGACGGTCGCGGTGACAGAGCCGTCGGCGGGGCACCGGATCTCCCGGCTCCCACCGGCCGACGGGTCCCGCCATTCCCCAGCCACATACAGGTCTGCCACGCGCCAATGCCCTTCAGCCGAAATGCGTTGCGCATCATGCATTCAATTGCTTGTGGTGGAACACCTTGACGAACGCCACAGACCTGCGTCAAGGGGTTGGCGGATGACGATTTCGCCATGCGGGTACTTATGCGGCCGCCCTTGACCGAAAGCGGAGTCGAGTCGACGATGTTGCGTATCGCTCATCATGTTGTGCAATACGCACCGACGGAGGTCGCTGTGTCCGCTGAGTACCCTGGTCCGCAGCCCGGTCGTGAGTACGTCCTCACCCTCTCCTGTCCCGACAGCGCCGGACTGGTCCACGCGGTGAGCGGCTTCCTCGTCAGGAACTCGGGCAACATCCTGGAAAGTCAGCAGTTCGACGATCGGCTGCAGGGCCGCTTCTTCATGAGGGTTCACTTCGACGTTTCCGACCCGGACGCGCAGGTGAAAACACTGCGTTACCGATTCGGTCCCGTCGCCGAGGCGTACGGCATCACGTGGACGCTGAACGAGGCGTCGACGCCGACCCGCACGCTGATCATGGTGTCCCGGTTCGGTCACTGCCTCAACGATCTGCTGTTCCGCCAACGCACCGGCGCACTCAACATCGAGATCCCGGCGATCGTCTCCAACCACCGGGACTTCGAGGGCCTGGCGCGGACGTACGGCATCCCGTTCCACCACATCCCCGTCACCAGGGACACCAAGGCCGAGGCCGAGGCACGCCTGCTGGAGCTGGTGAGGGACCTGGACGTCGACCTGGTGGTGCTGGCCCGCTACATGCAGATCCTCTCCGACGACCTGTGCAAGCAGCTCGAGGGTCACGCCATCAACATCCACCACTCCTTCCTCCCCAGCTTCAAGGGCGCGCGACCCTACGAGCAGGCCTACGACCGTGGCGTGAAGCTCGTCGGCGCGACGGCGCACTATGTGACCCCGGACCTGGACGAGGGGCAGATCATCGAGCAGGACGTGGTCAGGGTGGACCACTCGCTCGGCCCCGGGGACCTGGTCACGGTCGGCCGGGACGTGGAGGCACAGGTGCTCGCGCACGCGGTGAAGTGGCACAGCGAGAGCCGCGTCATGGTGTACGGCAACCGCACGGTGATCTTCCGCTGATGGGTACGACACGAGGGGGGCGGGGGCCGGCGTGCGGCCCCCCCCCCCCGTACGGATAACGAGGGCGTTAACCGTTGCAGCCCCGCCCCCACCGCGCCGCGCCCCCCGTGCCGCTAC
>NZ_JBHVYO010000050.1:0-57415 GCF_042880655.1 Streptomyces sp. NPDC058295 | reverse complement strand
GTGCGGGGGTTTCTGCCCCGCACCGGGCCGGTTCCAGTTCGAGGAGTACATGAGATGGGACTGACCGCGAAGATCCGTACGCGGGACGGGTGGGCCGTGTCGCACGCGGTCGTCACGGTGACGGACATGGCGGGCGGCCAGGTGCTGCGCGCCGAGGCCGACGGGGAAGGAGCCGTACGGGACGCGACCGCGCTCACCCCGGGGGCGTACACCGTCATCGTCACGGCGGTCGGGTACGCGCCCGCGGCCTCCAGCGCGATCGTGACGGCCAGTGGCCGCGCGGAGGTGGGGACCGTGACCCTGGCCCGGCAGGGCGGCACGGAACTGCCCCCGCCCGGGCCCTGGACCGCCGACCCGGCGCACTCCACCGTCGGCGCGGTCGCCCAGCACCTGGGCATCTCGAGCGTGCGCGGGCGGTTCACGGAGTTCTCGGCGGCGATCGAGGTCGCCCCGGACGACATCGCCAAGTCCCGCGTGGACGCGGTGATCCGGGCGGCGTCCATCGACACCGGCAACGCCATGCGCGACACCCACCTGCGCTCGGCGGACTTCCTGGGCGTCGAGACGTACCCGGAGATCACCTACCGCTCCGCCGGCCTGACCCCGGCGGGCCCGGACCGCTGGACCGTGCACGGCGAGCTGTCCCTGCACGGTGTCGCCCGTCCCGTCGACCTCGACCTCGCCTATCTGGGCACCGGCTCCGACCCTTGGGGCGGCACCCGGGCGGCCTTCCGGGCCACGACGGAGCTGCACCGCGAGGACTTCGCGATGAACTACAACCAGGTCGTCCAGGCGGGCATCGCGGCCATCGGCACGACCCTGAAGGTGGAGCTGGACGTCCAGGCGGTACAGGGCGACACACTGCCCCAGGCGTAGGCACGGCAGGGTCAGCCGGAACGGGCGGCGCTGCGCCTAGGCTGACGCCATGGCACCGAACATCGCGACGAACACCAAGGTTTCCCTGGACGAGTTGCTCGACTTCGTACGGCCCCGGCACCGCGCGATCCTGCTGACCCGGCGTGCCGACGGCAGCCCCCAGGCCTCGCCGCTGACCTGCGGGGTCGACGACTCGGGGCGGATCGTCGTCTCCACCTACCCCGAGCGGGCCAAGACGCGCAACGCGAAGCGGGACGAGCGGGTCGGCGTGCTCGTGCTCAGCGACGACTGGAACGGGCCGTGGGTCCAGGTCGACGGCAACGCCGAGGTGATCGACACGCCCGACTCCGTCGAGCCGCTCGTGGAGTACTACCGCAACATCGCCGGCGAGCACCCGGACTGGGACGAGTACCGCCAGGCCATGCTGAAGCAGGGCAAGTCGATCATCCGGATCACCCCGGAGCGATGGGGCCCGATCGCAACCGGCGGCTTCCCGGCCCGACTGGTCACCGACCAGTAGGCGGGGCGGCCGGCCCCAAACCGTGGCCCGCCCGACCAGTAGGTGGGGGCCGCCGGCCAGGAGGCCACCTGAGCCGCCGAACGGCAGGGCCGGAGGCCCAAGCCGCCCGGCCGGGGGAGCCCAAGCCGCCCGGCCAGGAGACCCGGAGCCGTCGGGTCGCGGAGCCTGGGGATCAGCCGCGTTTCACCATTGCCTCGATGCCCGCGATCAGCAGGTCCAGGGCGAAGGTGAAGTCGCGGCTCATCATTTCCTCGACCGTGTCGCCGCCACGGGCCGCCATGAGGGCCTTCGACTCCTCGATGATCTCGGCGGTCTGCGGGGCGCCCGCCGTCGCGGTCATGGCCTGGCGGAAGTACTCGTCCGGGGTCAGACCGGTGTCCGCGACCCGCGCGAAGAAGTGGCCCTCGATCGTGCCGTAGCCGTACACGAACTGGAAGACGGCCGAGATCGCGCCGGTGATGCCGTACGCGGGCAGGCCGGTGCGGAGCACGACCCGCTGGACCGTGCGGGAGAAGACGACCGAGTTCGGGCCGATGTTGAGGTAGCGGCCGGCCAGCGGGGACAGCCACGGATGGCGGACCAGCAGCCCGCGGTACTCCGTGGCCAGCGCCCGCAGCTGCTCACGCCAGTCCGCGTCCTCGTCCGTGGGGTCGGGCAGCGCCGTCAGCTCGCCGAAGACGCTGTCCAGGGCGAGTTCGAGCAGGTCGTCCTTGGTGTCGACGTACCAGTACACGGACATCGCCGTCACGTTCAGCTCGGCCGCGAGCCGCCGCATGGAGAACTTGGCGAGCCCCTCCGCGTCCAGGAGCCGCACGGTGGCCTCCGTGATCCGGTCCCGGTCCAGTCCGGAGGGCTGCCCCCCACCACGGCCACGCCGACGCGCCCTGCCCTCCAGCCACACACTGTGATGCGCGGCGCCCTCGGCGGTCTCGGCCATGGCAAGGCACCTTCCTTCCGGTAACTGGGGAAGATGCTAGGCCGAGGCCTGTCGTCGTGGCGCGGGGGACCGCCCTGACATGCGGCTCCGTCGCGCCGTCGAGCCGACCGGGCCCGGTGTGCCGGAGCTCCCGTCCTCACGCCGGGCCCGGCATGGCGGAGCCCCCGCCCCCGCGCCGGGCCCGGTGTGCCGGAGCTCCCGTCCTCACGCGACGGCCGGCACCGGTGGCTCCTCCCCGCGCTCCGCCCGGGTCAGCAGGGCCGCGGCCACCACCCCGCCCAGCAGCACGGCGGCCGCCCCGATCAGGAGGCTGACCTCCAACCCGGAGGAGAACGAGTCGATCACCCGCGCCTTCTCCGCCACCGAGTTCGCCGCCGCCAGCGCCACCGGCAGGGACACGGCCGCGAACCGCGCGTTCAGCACGGCGCCGAGCACGGCGACCCCCAGCCCGCTGCCGAACTCCGCCAGCGTCCCGTTGACGCCCGCGCCCACCCCCGCCTTCGCCGGCGGGATCGAGCTCATGATCGCGTACGCCATCGCCGGGCTGGCGACCGACGTCCCGGCGCCGATGAGCAGCAGCCCGATCAGCATCCCGGCGTAGCCGCCGGAGGCGAGCGTGGCGACGGCCGTCAGGCCCCCCGCCACCAGCGCCATCCCCACCAGCACCGACACCGGCCCACCGAGCCTGGCCATCACCTTCGCCGACAGTCCGGTGAAGTTGAGGGCCACCACGGTCAGTGCCAGCGGCGCGGTCCGCAAGCCCGCCTCCAACGGGCCGTAGCCGAGGACGAACTGAAGCTGCTGGGTGAGCAGGAACAGCGCGCCGCCCATCCCGAACGTGACCAGCACCGCGCCGGCGACCGCGCCCGTGAACCGTCGGTCGCGGAAGAACGCCAGGTCGAGCATGGGATACGGGATCCTCGTCTCCCAGTAGGCGAACAGGGTGAGGACGACGACCGCCAGCCCCGCGCTCACCAGGACCCGCGACGACGTCCAGCCGTGCGAGGGGCCGGAGATGATCGAGAAGACCAGCGAGGTCATACCGACGGTCGACAGGAACGCGCCGAGCAGATCGGGACGGTCGCCCCGCGGGTTCTTCGTCTCGGGGACCAGGGCGACGACGGCCACCAGGCCCAGCGCCGCCACCGGCAGGTTGATCAGGAAGATCGCGCCCCACCAGAAGTGGTCGAGCACGAAGCCGCCGATGAGCGGGCCGGTCGCGAAGCCCAGCGAGTTCACTGCGGCCCAGATGCCGATCGCCTTCGGCTGCTCCTCGGACACGAAGACCTGCATCACCACGGCGAGGGTGGTGGTGAACAGCAGCGCCCCGCCCACACCCATACCGGCCCGGGCCGCGATCAGCTGGCCGGTGGTCTCCGAGAGACCGGCCGCCAGCGAACCGATGCCGAACAGCGCCAGGCCCGCGACCAGCATCTTCTTACGGCCGTAGCGGTCGGCGGCGCTACCGGCGGTGAGCAGCAGGCCGGACTGCACCAGCGAGTACGCGTTGATCATCCACTGGATGTCGGCGGTGGCCGCGTCCAGCTCCCGGGTGAGCGAGGGGATCGCGACATTCAGGACGGTGTTGTCGAGCAGCACGGTGAGCTGCGCGAGGCAGATGACACCGAGTATCAGCCAGCGCTGGGGATGTCCGGGGGCGCTTCCCAGGAGGGACGGGGACGGGGACGTAGTCATGTTCTACACCGTAGAGCTGTCCCCATACGCTGTACAACAAAGTTGTTCGGGACATGAGAAACGGAGCGGATACGGGGTGGGGATAAGGGGTGGGGAGGGGATACGGGGAGCGAACACGAGGAAGGGCGGCGACCGTGGTCACCGCCCCTCTCACCTGCGAAACCCGCGAGGCGTCAGCTGCTCGCCTTCTGGGTCAGGTCGTAGAAGGTGGCCGAACCGACCGTCACCTTCTTGAAGTTGGCCTCGACCCAGGAGGTGATCTGCGAGGAGGTGCCGTCGCTGCTGCCACTCATGCCGCCGCCGGAGCCACTGCTGATGAAGTAGTGGATCTTGCCGTCGGTCACGTACTGCTTGAACTGCGCCAGCGTCGGGGACGGGTCGGTGCCGTTGAAGCCGCCGATCGCCATCACCGCGTCACCCGTGGCGAGCTGGTAGCTCGCGGCGTTCTGTGCGCCGATCGCGGCCGCCGCCCAGGTGTACTTGCCGGAGTCGGCCTCCAGCAGCTTCTTGGCCTCGTCGGTGACCGAGGCGCCGTTGAGCAGACCGCCGACACCGCCACCGCCGCCCATGCCGCCACCGTCGCCGGTCTGGCCGCCGGGACCGCCCTGCTGGTTCTGGCCCTGGCCCTGCGTGTTGCCGTTGCCGTTCTGGGTGCCGCCGTTGCCGTTCTGCTGGTTCTGGCCGGGCATGCCCCCGCCGGGGAAGCCGCCGGTGCCGCCACCCTGCTGGTTCTGGCCCTGGCCCTGGTTCTGCGTGTTGCCGTTGCCGTTCTGGTTCTGGCCACCGCCGAAGCCGCCCCGGCCACCGCCACCGCCGCCACCCGGGCCGCCGCCGCCCATCATGCTCGCGCCGGACGGACCGGCGGTCACGATGGAACCGGTGTGGCCCTCCTGGAGCGTGCTGATGGTGTACGCCGTCGGTCCGGCCAGCGCGGCCACCAGGCCCACGGAGGCCGCCGCGAGGGCGAGCTGACGGTTGATCCGGCCCGCGAAGGTCAGGCCGAGCGCGGCGGCCAGACCGCCGATCAGCACCAGCCACTTCAGCCAGGGCAGGTAGTCGGAGGTGCGGTTGAGCAGGACGTACGACCAGGACGCCGCCGCGACGACCGAGGCCGCGAGGGTGATCGAGGCCCACAGCTCGGACCGCTTCTCCCACAGCAGACCCGCGCCCATGCCGATCACGGCCGCCATGTAGGGAGCGAGGGCCACCGTGTAGTACTGGTGGAAGATGCCCGCCATGTAGCTGAAGACGACCGTGGTGATCAGCAGCGAGCCGCCCCACACCAGGAACAGACCGCGGGTCGTCGACGTCCGCTGCAGCTTCCGCGTGGCCACCAGACCGCCGGCCAGCAGGATCAGCGCGGCCGGCAGCAGCCAGGAGATCTGGCCGCCGATCTCGGAGTTGAACATCCGGTCCCAGCCGGTCTCACCCCACTGGCCGGTGCCTCCGCCTCCGCCGCCGCCGACGCTGCCGGTCTCCTCGCCGTTCAGGCGGCCGAGACCGTTGTAGCCGAAGGTCAGCTCCAGGAAGGAGTCGTTCTGCGAGCCGCCGATGTACGGGCGGGAGGAGGCCGGCCACAGCTCGACGATCGCCACCCACCAGCCGCCGGACACGATCAGCGCGCCGGTGGCGACGGCCAGCTGGCCGAACCGCTTCTTCAGGCTCACCGGGGCGCACACCGCGTACACGATCGCCAGCGGCGGCAGGATCAGGAAGGCCTGGAGGGTCTTGGCGAGGAACGCGAAACCGATCGCGACCCCGGCCCACACCAGCCACTTCGTCCGGCCGTCCTCCAAGGCTCGGGCCGTCATGTAGCAGGCCACGGCCATCAGCAGGGCCAGCATCGCGTCCGGGTTGTTGAACCGGAACATCAGCGCGGCGACCGGCGTCAGCGCCAGCACGGCGCCCGCGATCAGGCCGGCCGCGGCACTGAACCGGCGGCGCACCGAGGCGTACACGACGGCGACCGAGCCGACGCCCATCAGCACCTCGGGGACGAGGATCGCCCACGAGTTCAGACCGAAGAGCCTGACCGACAGCGCCATCGGCCACAGCGAGGCCGGAGGCTTGTCGACGGTGATGGCGTTGCCCGCGTCCAGCGAGCCGAAGAACAGGGCCTTCCAGCTCTGGCTGCCGGCCTGGACGGCCGCGGAGTAGAAGGAGTTGGCGTAGCCGGAGGCGCTCAGGTTGTACAGGTAGAGCAGGAGGGTGGCGGCCAGCAGGCCGAGGAAGGCCGGGCGGGCCCAGCGGGGGTCCTCGGGGCGGCCGCGCCACAGTCTGCGATGCCAGGGCTGCTTCGGCTCACCCGACTCGGGGGCCGGGACGGCCGTCTCCCGGGCGTCGGGATCCGTGCCGACCGGCGCCGCGGTGGGCGGCGGATCCCAGGTCGTCGTCGTCCGGTCGATGTCGGTGCTCATCGGGCGTCCCCCGGGTCGGTGTCATGGGGGCGGCGCACCGGCAGCATCTGCATGGTCGCGTCCCTCCAGGTGCCGTCCGCGGCTTCGCCGGCGCGGAACTGAGTGGTGGTGTTCTGGTCGTGCGGGTGCACGATGTGCCGCTGCGGCAGCGGCTGCGTCTGGGGATGCGGCACGGACGGGCCGCCGGTCTGCGGAGCACCGGTCTGCTGGGTGCCGGCCTGCTGGACGCCGGTCGGGTACGTCGGTGCGGAGGCGTGCGGGAAGGAGGCGCCGGGGGCGGAGGTGCGGGGGGCCGGGGCGAAGGCGCCCGGGGCGGCCGTCACGCCGTTCGTCGGCTCGTCGCCCTCGCGCCGGTCGGAGAACACCCAGACACGGAAGAGCAGGAAGCGCAGCACGGTCGCCGCGAGGTTGGCGGCGATCAGCACCGCCAGTTCGGTGGAGTGCGCGGGGCTGGACGTCGCCGTGTTCAGGGCGACGAGCGAGCCGCTGGTCAGCGCGAGGCCGATGCCGAAGACGACCAGGCCCTGGGCCTGGTGCTTGACGGCCCCGCCGGGACCGCGCACCCCGAAGGTGAGCCGGCGGTTGGCGGCGGTGTTGGCGACGGCCGACACCAGCAGCGCCAGCGCGTTGGCGACCTGGGATCCGCCGAACTGGCGGAACACGGTGTAGAGCAGGAGGTAGAAGAGGGTGGAGAGGCCACCCACGACGCAGAAGCCGACAAGCTGGCGGGCCAGGCCCTTGGGTACGTCCATGATGTCGCGGTCGCGAGGGTCGTCGCCGAACGGCCTGGTCAGCCGGTCCAGGGAAAGCGAACCGGTGGCCAGCGCCCGGCCCACGCGCCATACCCCCTTCAGGTCGTCCGTCGCCGTCTTCACGATGTGCACCGTGGAGTTCGGGTCGTCGACCCAGTCGACCGGCACCTCGTGGATACGGAGGCCGGCACGTTCGGCGAGTACCAGCATCTCAGTGTCGAAGAACCAGCCGGTGTCTTCCACCAGGGGGAGCAGAATCTGTGCGACATCACGCCGGATCGCCTTGAACCCGCACTGCGCGTCCGAGAAACGGGCCTGGAGCGAGCCGCGCAGGATGAGGTTGTAGGCGCGGCTGATGAACTCCCGCTTCGGCCCGCGCACCACGCGGGAGCTACGGGCCAGCCGGGAGCCGATCGCCAGGTCCGAGTGGCCGGAGATCAGCGGTGCCACCAGCGGCAGCAGCGCGTTGAGGTCGGTGGACAGGTCCACGTCCATGTACGCGAGGATCGGAGCGTCCGAGGCCGACCAGACGGTCCGCAGCGCACGGCCGCGGCCCTTCTGCTCGAGCCGGAAGTTCCTGACCTCCGGGATGTGCGCTTCCAGCCGCTGCGCCACCAGAGGGGTGGTGTCCGTCGACGCGTTGTCCGCGATCGTGATGCGGAAGGAGTACGGGAACGTTCGCGTCAGATGGTCGTGCAGTCTCCGGACGCACGGCTGGAGGTCCTTCTCCTCGTTGTAGACGGGGATCACTACGTCCAGGACAGGCGTACCGGCGGTGTCGGCCGGGAGGTGCTCCCGCGCCGGCAGGGTGCCGGGAGAAGAGTCGGTTCGCATGACATCGACTTTCGTCAGGCGCCCTGTTGCACCCATGTGGTGGCACTGTGCTCGACCTGTGAGTCGAGTTGCCAGTTCGTTTCGGGGGACGGCTGGGGAACGGCGGGGGCAAGGGCCGGCAAATGCACGGTAAATACGGTCTGCCCGGGCACGCTGTCCACCGTCACGGCGCCGCCGTGCGCGGTTGCCACGGCCTGCACGATGGCGAGGCCGAGGCCGGTCGAGCCGGTGGTGCGGGAGCGCGCCGAGTCGCCTCGGGCGAACCGTTCGAACACGTGCGGGAGCAGATCGGCCGGGATGCCCTGACCGTTGTCCTGGACGTCCACGCACAGCCACGGCCCGCGGCGCTGCACGCGTGCGGTGACGGTCGTACCGGGCGCGGTGTGCGTCCGGGCGTTGGCAAGCAGGTTGACGAGGACCTGTTGCAGGCGTGCCGCGTCGGCGGACACGAGCGCTGGCTCGTCGGGAAGTTCGAGGCGCCAGACGTGATCGCGTCCCGCGGCGCGGGCGTCGCTGATGGTGTCGATGACCAGCGGAACCAGGTCGGTCTGCTCGAACTGCAGGGGGCGCCCCGCGTCGAGCCGGGCGAGCAGGAGCAGATCCTCGACGAGGAAGGTCATCCGGCCGGCCTCCGACTCGATACGCCCGAGGGCGTGCCGGGTGTCGGGCCCGACCTCTTCCCGCCCGCGCCGGGTCAGCTCGGCGTATCCCCTGATGGAGGCGAGCGGCGTACGGAGCTCGTGACTGGCGTCCGCGACGAACTGCCGGACCCGCATCTCGCTCTCCTGGCGGGCGTGCAGGGCGCCGTGGACATGGTTCAGCATCCGGTTGAGCGCGGCCCCGACCTGCCCGACCTCGGTATGCGGATCGGTCTCGGACTCGGGCACCCGCTCGCTGAGGTTGACCTCACCGGTGTGCAGGGGGAGTTCGGAGACCCGGGTGGCGGTGGAGGCGACCCTGCGGAGGGGGCGGGTGGCCACTCCGACCATGACGTAACCAGCGATGCCGGCGGCCACGAGACCGGCGGCGGTGACGCTCAGTTCGACGAGGATCAGGGTGGTGATGGTGCTGTCGGTGTCCTGGGTCGGGATGGCGACGTAGTAGGAGCCCTTGTCTCCGGAGACGTACTGGACGAGGTAGTCGCCCAGCCCGGGGATCTCGATGCTGTGCGACGAGCGGTCCTGGGCAACGGTGCCGAGGGCGGCCTCCTGGGCCTCACTCAGGTCCTTGTCCACCATGGGGTTGATGTCGGTGCTGGTGGAGTCCTTCTTGCCGACCTTGGAATCGGTGATGCTCCCGTTCACGACCTTCGCGATCACCGTGCCCTGTGGCTGGGGGCCGCGCGTCACGAACTCCTTCAGGTCGACGGTGCCGGAGGTCCCGGTGGTGTTCTGCCCGGGCTGGCTCTCCTTGATCCCGCCCGGCGGCCCGCCCATCCCGGCCGCACGGCTCGACACGTCCTGCAGCTTGTCCCCGAGCTGGTCGTACAGATGAGACCGCAGCGCCAGGGTCGTCACCGTGCCGATCACCGCACAGACGACGGCGATCAGCGCCACGGACGCGACGACGAGCCGCGTCCGCAGGGTGCGCGGCTGTCCCGCTCGTCTCTTCTGCGCACGCGGCCGTCGTCGCCCGCTCATGACACGGCGGGCTTGATCAGGTACCCGGCCCCACGCCGGGTGTGGATCATCGGTTCGCGTCCCGCGTCGATCTTCCGCCGCAGGTAGGAGATGTACAGCTCGACGACGTTGGCCTGACCGCCGAAGTCGTACGACCAGACACGGTCGAGTATCTGGGCCTTGCTGAGCACGCGCCGCGGGTTGCGCATCAGGAAGCGCAGCAGCTCGAACTCGGTGGCGGTCAGGTGGATGTTGTCCCCGGCCCGCGACACCTCGTGACTGTCCTCGTCGAGGGTGAGGTCCCCGACGACGAGCACCGAGTCGGAGCGCCGGTCGGCGGCACCGGAGCGCCGGATGAGCCCACGCAGCCGCGCCACGACCTCTTCGAGGCTGAACGGCTTGGTGACGTAGTCGTCGCCACCCGCGGTGAGACCGGCGATCCGGTCCTCGACCGCGTCCTTGGCCGTCAGGAACAGCACCGGAACCTCGGGCAGCTCACGACGCAGCCGTCCCAGGACGGTCAGCCCGTCCATGTCGGGCAGCATCATGTCGAGGACGACGGCGTCGGGGCGGAACTCCCGCGCGGTCTGGATGGCACCCGTGCCGTCTCCCGCGCTCCGGATCTGCCATCCCTCATAGCGCAGAGCCATGGACAGCAGTTCGGTGATCGACAGCTCGTCGTCCACCACAAGCACTCGGACGGGGCTCCCGTCCGGCCTCAGCAGTTCGGTGCGCCCCTGGGGCGAGGTCGTGGTCATGGTGAACACCTTGGCCGGGTCCCCTGAGAGCACTCTTTCACTAATCTGTGATTTCCCTGAGAAACGCACAGGCAGCTCTCAGGCAACACCTGGGAACCGTTTGCTCCGCATCGGCCGCGGAGGGCGGTATGCCCGGTACGGCATGCTGTGCCGCCCTCAGGAGGCGCGCTCCGTGAGAATCGCCTGGGTCGTCCGCTCGTACGCGTGGCTGTGTTCCACCTTGGCGATGTGCAGGCAGTACCGCTCGTACCAGCGCGCCCGTCCGTACTCCTTGGCCGCCCGGTGCTCGGCGTGCGCCCGCCACCGCTCGATCCCGTCGAGATCCAACTCTTTACCCAGGCCGACTCCTCGCCCGAGCCGACTCCTCGCCGGAGCCAACTCCCTACCCGAGCCCGCCGCAGGACCGCGCGGCCCTCAGAACAGCCCGTCCTGACGATGGTCCGCCTCGACCTCGAAGTGCCGTACGGGAAAGTCGGGTTCGCCTCCCGTCACCGGCACCAGCTGCCACCCCCGCATCAACCGCGTGTCGAGCACGACCACCCCGGCCGGGGTCGCGAGGTGCAGGTCGGGTCCGGCGGCCGCCACGAGCGCCCCGCTCACCGCTCCCCCGGGGACGAGCTCGCCCACCTCCCCGAGCGCGGCCGGGGCTCCGGCCAGCCCGAAGGCCCGCAGGTGATCGACCGGCAGGAAGGGCGCGCGCTCCAACGACTCGGGCCAGCCGCCCAGTTCCACGGCTCGCGCGTACACCTCGCCTATCTCCTCGGCCCGTTCCCCCTCCGCTTCCGGCAGCGCGGCCCGCACCGCACGCTTCACCGCGTACGGAATCCGGTCCGGCACCCGCAGAGCGGCCCGCAGCAGCTCCTCGGTGCGCCGGGCGGCCATCAGCGGCCCGCAGCCGAGCCAGCTGAAGCAGACGGCGCCCTGCTCCAGCAACCGCACCGAGCCCCGCTCGACCGCCGTGATCCCGACCTTGACCAGACCGGGCCCGAACCACGCGAGGTACACGCGGTACGGCCGCGGGTCGTCGGCGACCCGGTCCGCGGCGACGGAGTGCGCCCGGTCCAGCCGCGCACACTCCTCGCACCGCCCGCCCGCGCTCCTCCCCGGCACCACCACCCGCCGGGGACACGCATGCCCCCGAGCCCCCGCACACTCCCGCACACCCCCCTCCACCACCGCGAAGGAGACCCGCTTCCCCCAGGACAACGGGCTACGCCGCCCCCCGTCCCACGTCAGCTCCGGCCCCTCCGCCGACCACCGCAGCCCCGCGCACTTCCATGCCTGTGCCATCACCCACCACGGTAGGCCCAGGCACTGACATCACGGCGCGGGCCTGGGGCGCGCGCCCCGCGAGCCGGCATCCGACACACCCCGGATGCCCGTCCCTGGCCCACGGATCCCGGACCCGCATCCCCCACTCCGCCCGCGGCCGCACCCCGGGAGGCTTGCCCCACCCGGCGAGATGCAGCCCCCAGGTGACCAACGCGCCCAGCCCCACGACCACGAGCCCGCCGGCCAGGAGGACCCCTGACACGGCACACACGCCCACCCCCACCACGGCGGTCCCGACGGTCACGATGCCGACCCCGGTCCAGCCGGCGACCGTATGTCCCTCGTCGTACAGATGACCCGACACGTTTCCCTCACCTTCTAAGAAGTTGCAGTACTAAACCTCTTAGAGGGTAAGAGAAACCGAAAGCAGATAACAAGGACCCAGCAGAAACCAACGCCCCGCACGCAGACCCGCAGCCCCGCAGACCGCAGCCCCGCAGACTCCTCGGCCAGGAGTCAGCCAGGAATCAGGAACAAGAGAGCCCCCGAGATGCCAGCCGAGCCGACACCGCCGCACCACGGCCGCCCCGCCGCCACCCCCGCGCAAGCGCTCGCGGCGATGGACGACCTCATCGCGGTCAGCATGGTCGGCCAGCAGGAGATGGCCCAGCGCCTGGGCCTGAACGTCACCGACCTGACCTGCTTCGCCTACGTCATCCAGGCCGGCGAGGACCTCCTCACCGCCGGCGACCTCGCGACCCGCGTCCACGTCACGACAGGCGCCGTGACCGGCATCCTCAACCGCCTGGAACGCGCCGGCTATGTCACCCGCCGCCCCGACCCGGAGGACCGTCGCCGGGTCCGCGTCGCCGCCGTCCCCTCCGCGGTCGCCCGCGTCCACGCCCTCTACGCGCCGTACTACGCCCGCCTCGACGCGCTCTTCGCGGACTACTCCCCCGAGGAGACCGCCGTCCTGACGGACTGGTTCACCCGCGCCACCACCCTGGCCAACACCTACCGAGAGGAACTCCGCCTCCACGACAGCTGATTGAGCTTGCCGTCCTTCGTCATCCCACAGCAGGATCGAACGATGTCCCGATCAGCAGGCCCGCACACGGCCGACCCGTGCCCTCGGTGCCTCGTCGAGGCCGTCCGCCCCGGCTACCCGACGACCACCGCGGGACGCGGTGTGGTCCGCTACGGCTGCGATCACTGCACGCATACGTGGACCCGCACGGTCGAGGACGACCTGGAGGTTCACGGCACCGTCAGGGTGGACCTTCCCGACGCCACGCTCTACGGCACCGCCTGGCAGGTGGAACCCGACCGCGTCCAGGTACGCGGCACGGGCGGCGCGTGGCTGCTGTGGGTCGAGCGCTGGAGAGTCATCGTCTACTGAACGAGGTTCTTCTTCGGACGGACCACGCAGAACTCGTTCCCCTCCGGATCGGCCAGCACTACCCACGACTCGTCGCCGCTCTGGCCGACATCCGCCCTGCGAGCCCCGAGCGCGAGGATCCGCTCGATCTCCGCCTCCCGGTCCTCCGCCGCGGACGTCAGATCAAGATGCAGCCGGTTCTTGACGACCTTGCGATCCGACACCGGCATGAAGCAGATCCCCACCGGGGCCGTCTCGTCCACCCCGATCACCACCTCCCGCTCCCGCTCGGACAGAACCCGCCACCCCAACGCCGCGGCCCAGAACCGAGCCAGGCCGGGCAGATCATGAGCGTCGATGACGATGTGATGCAACGAGACAGGCATGCCGGACCATCTCCCCTCGAACCTCACGAACGGATACGGCTTCGGCGCCCTCGCCGCTACGCCGACCCTGATCAACACCGTGCAGGTCTTCCTCGGCCGTCAGCTTGTCAGGCCCTCGGCGAGCAGGCCTTCCACTCGACAGTTTGGGGCCGAATCGGCTGCCGGCAGTGACGTCCAAGGCTACGGAGCTCTCTGGAGCCTTGCCTTCAGAGCCGCGGTTTCCCGCCGGAATTCGGCGGCTACTGGCGGTGGCGGCGCGTGCCCTGTCTCGGTGGCGGGGTCACTCAGCCGTTACCGAGGGGGCCCCGGGGGCCGCCGGCTCGGTGGCAGGGATCGTGTCGTTCCGCCCTGTCGGGAGCACGACTCGATGCGTCGAGCCGGGCGCACGGCCCGGCCCGCCTTGCGCGGGTACGGCTCCGGGGCGTGCCGCTGGTCCGGGCGCCGGGCGACCGCTGCCCGTCCGCCGCAGCGCGCGTCGGCAGAGGTGAAGCAGGGAGGCGTAGAAGCGGTCGGGAAGGAACACTGCGTCCGCGACGACCATCGCGCCGGAGAAGAGAGGCAGCCCCATGAGCACGGCGATGCCGATGTGCATGCCCAGCAGCATCGCCAGGACGGGGTACTTGAGCCTGCCGAAGAGCACGAACGGGAAGGCCACCTGCAAAAGCACGGTCAGGTAGCCGGCGACGGCGACCACGAGCGTGTGCTCGTCGACGAAGGCCGAGACGGCAGGCCAGGGCCGGAACAGTTCGAGGTTCAGGACGTAGTGAAGCGCGGTGCCGCCGCCCCAGAAGGCTCCCTGGACCTTGTACAGGCCGGCTGATCCGTAGAGGAAGCAGACCTGCGCCGCGATGACGAACATTCCGCAGTTGTGCACCGCCGTGATCAAAGTGGTTCTGGCATCGCGGAGTTGCCGGGCGAAGGCACTCCCGACCGGTTCCGGGGCGCTGCCCGCGCGGGCCGCCCTCAGCCTGTTTCTGCGTGCGTCCAGGGACCAGCGGCGGCCGCATGCGGTGAGGACGAGGTAGATGGACATCAGCAGGACCAGGTTGTCGCCCCCGTCCGTCATGAAGATCGCCCGGCCGTGGAACGAGGTCACCACGACGGCGAAGAGGACCGACAGGACACGGGTTCGCCAGCCCAGCATGAACAGTGCGGCCGTGACCAGCGCCAGCACGTAGCAGAGCTCGAAGTAGGCACGACTGTCCGACAGGACCAGAACGCTGAACCAGCCTGTCTGCTCGAAGAGCTGGTGTGCCAGGGCGGGCGTCCACGCGGAACCCGGACCCCAGATCTCGTCACGGTGCGGGAACTCACGCAGCAGAAAGATCAGGTAGAGCAGTCCGTAGCCGATGCGCAGCACCGACGCCGCGTACAGGGACACCGGACGGCCGGCCAGCAGGTCCCACACGACGGTGCTCCGGTCGACGAGCCATCGGTCGAGGCCGGCGAACACGGACCTCTGCGCCTCATTTTCCATGGCGGGTCACCTTCCACCAGGGCAGGAGCCGGTTCTCGGCCGGCGTCGGCGGGCGATTGCCGGCGGCGGGGCCGGCCACGGGGATGGGCAGTGTGACGACGCGGAGCTGGATGAAGTCGAAGGGGCCGTTCTTGCGGGCGGCTGCGCGGTCCGCGGCGATGTTGCCGAGGTACTTCTGCATCATCAGGGCGCGTTCGGTGCGCGCCTTGTCGTCGCCGCCGTGCGAGTCGACGTAGCCGGCCCAGGCGCGGCGCAACATGTTCTGTGCCGTGTGGCTCGGGAACGGATCATGCACGACTGCGGAGCGGTCCACGGCGGTCAGGTCGAACCAGGGACTCACCTGAACAGATCCGTCGGAGCCGGTGTGCGCGGTTCTCGCCAGAATCTGCCGGTTGACGGCTTCGGGGTCCGGAGCGAAAAGCCGCCAATTCTGTTCGAAGAACGGGTACACCCATGAATTGATCAGCGGACTGTATCGCTTGGAGACGGTGTTGGCCGGTGCCACGTGGAGGAATACCAGAATCACGTGGACGACACTCGCCACCAGGCACAGGACCACGGTGGCACACAGTCCGGATTTCAGCGCCCGGGCACCTCTCGGAATCTTGGGCGGCGCAGCCTTCGCGTCCGCACATTCCTGCACGACCGGACCTGATTCGGAGTGCAGGACTTCCTTCACATCCGCTGAGTCAATTCCGCTCGACACCGCGTACCCTGTCTTTCTCGTTTCAGCTGCTCGCACCTGCTTTCCGCGTCGGCTGCCCCCGACGGCGCGCGGCGGACTCGATGAGAATCCCGCCGCGCGCCGTCATCCGGTGACCGGACCGACCGTAGTGCGCTGCCTAGCCCTCGTGACCCTGGGAGTGGTCGTCGCCCTCGTGGCTCTTGGGCACGTCGTCGTAGCCGAAGTTCTCGTCCGACTGCTTGCCGTGATCGTCCTGGCCGTGGTCGTACTTACCGTGGTCGTCCTGGCCGTGGTCGTACTTGCCGTGGTCGTCCTGGCCGTGGTCGTCCTGGCCGTGGTCGTACTTGCCGTGGTCGGGCTTACCGGGGTGGATGTACTGCCCGAGGTCGAGCTTGCCGCCGTGATCAGGCTTTCCGTTGCCGCCGTTGCCGCCGTTGCCGCCGTGGCCGCCGTGGCCCGGTCCGCCCGGTCCGCCCGGCGCATGGTCGTTCCCGCCGGGGCCGTTTCCGCCGGTGGTGTTTCCGGCGCTGTTGCCTGCGGTGTTCCCGCCGGTGGTGTTCCCCGCGGTGTTGCCCGCATTGTTCCCGGCGGTGTTGCCCGCGGTGTTTCCGGACGAGTTACCGGCGGTGTTGCCCGAGGTGCCGCCGGTCCCGACGATGGGCCCGCCCAGGACGCCACCGGTGACGAGGCCGCCGCTGACGAGACCGCCGCCGAGGAGCCCGCCGCTGGTGGTCGTGCCGGGGGCGCTGGGGCCGCCGGAGGTCGTTCCACCCGTGGTGGAGGCCGCGCACCCACCGAGGAAGATCCTGTTGTTGTTGAGGGTCACAGAACCTACCTCGGCCAGCAACCGGCCCTCGACGTTCGTTCCCTGGTTCACGGTGATCGAGTTCTCGGTCAGGAGCGTGCCCACGAAGCTGGTGGTGACGCCGAGCGACGCGTCTTCGCCAATCTGCCAGAACACGTTGCACGCCGAAGCGCCGTTGGTGAGGAGAATCCGGCTGGAGGTCGCCGTCGTCAGGGACTCAGGAATCTGGAACACCCAGACCGCGTCGGAGCTGCCCTGACCGTCCAGGACCAGGTCGCCGGTGATGCCGACACCGGCTGTGGCCTTGTAGACGCCGGGAAGCAGCGGCGGACCTCCGCCGATTCCCGCCGGAAGCGCGAAGTCCACGGCCTGGCCGGCGGCGTTGTTGTACGCCACGAGCAGGTCGGCCTTGGCCTGGAGGGCCGCGGCGTCCGCGGGGTGGATGGCGCCTCCCACCTGGCCGGGCGGGAATCCGGTGATGGCCGGATTCGGGTGTGTCCCGAGGTCGTGGGCGAGCACCGAGTTGCCGGTGTTGGTGACTCCCTGACCCGCCAGAACGGAGTAAGTGGCGGTGGTGCCCAGAGGTACGGGCAATGCGATGGCCGACGCGGCCGTCGGCGTCAGGAAGACCATCGCAGCGGAAACCGTCGCCGCGAGAGCGGAGGCCAGCAAGCCGGACAGAGTGCGGCGGTCAGCTGCTTGAGGGATCTTCAGCTTCATCAAAGCCATTTTCTGTGGGGGCCGTGGCGTACCGGGCCCTACCGATCACCCGGAAGCCTTTTCACTGCTGCCGCATATTACGCAGAAATATCCTTGCCCCCGCTGCAACGAAACAGGGGTATTTCTCCCTCAGGCAAACAGCGGACAGTGCTCCGTAAATACTCTTATTCGCATTTCCGACTATGCGTCATCTCTCTGAATACGCGGAGCCGTCGGCAACACCCGCCGGGCGCCGCACTGAGCGGCGTTCGTCAGCCGGGCCGCTGGGTGCGGTCGTCGTGGGCGAGCCCGTCCGGGTGGGCGGTCCCACTCGGCCCGATTCCGAGTGGAAGGACCAGGGCTCGTAGCACCACGGGGTCCGACGGCCGGAGAGCCTGCTGGTCCGACGGCCGACGAACCAGTCCGATGTCCTGCCAGCCCCACGACAGGAAGGCGTTGCAGACCGCCGAGTCGGCTTGTTCCACCAACGTCGCCCCGAGCGAGGCGTGATGCTCGGCGAGCAGGCGGTACTGAAGGCGGCGGGCCAGGCGCTGGTCGTCCGTGTGGGGGTGGATCACTGTCTCGGTGATCGCGAAGACGTGCCCGGACGCCGTGAGCTGTTCGACGCTCCGCGGGAGGGGCCCATCGAACCCCCGCCACCACGTACCGTCGCGCCGTACCGGGAATCCGTAGACACACCCGGCGAAAGCGGTGCTCTCCGCGATCAGCAGGGCGAAGCCGGGCCGCCGGACGGCGCCGGTCAGCCGCCGCAGAAACGCCTCCCGGCTCCGGTACCCCTCGCCGGGCTGCGCCCGGAAGGACTCCACGTACAGATCGGCCAGGTCCTCCTTGAGGGTCTCGGCCTGCCAGCGGTTCAGCCGGCGCAGGCGTAACGCGTCCATGGCGGACGGTGTGCTGCTGTCACCGAGCGGCGGCTGCTGCCGGCCGAGCGGGGGCGTCACCGCGCACCGCCCGTGGTAACGGGAATCCGACCCGATCGCGCCCCGGCGACCGGGAACGAGGCGACAGCGAACGACGGGAGTCTGCTGCGGAGGTCATCGCTCAGGCACTCGGCCGGCGCTTCGCGCGCCGGCGGTGCCGTGGCCAGGTCGATCTCTCCCGCGAGGATGGTCAGAGCGCGGGTGCCGCGTTCGTACCGGTGGGCGTTCAGTTGTGGAAGGGCCATGGCTCCTCTGTCCGGACGCGTGTGGGTGTCGGGTGTGCGTGCGCGGTGACGGACGGGATGAACTTCCGGACCGGCGAACCGAGTTCATGCCCTCGGTTTCTGAACTCGGTTCCTGAACGCGACCTCCGGCACCGGAGCCCGCGATGTGCGATCCGCCGGGCTACCAGCCGGGAGCGCCGGGCAGTACGGGCGTCCGGTCGGCGGGGGTGACGCCGGTGACGGCGAGAATCCGTTCGGCCGAGGCGTCGTTGTCGTCCCGTACGGCCATGGCCATCGCGGCGCGAGCGAGCGAAGGGGTCGTCTGCGGAGGGATCACCAGGAACATGAAGTGGTCCTGGTCGCCCCGAGTGATGATCATGGTGTCGTCGCCGACGACCGACCAGTCGATGCGGACGGTACGACCGTCGACGACCAGATGGCCCGGCCTCTCGTCCCAGGCGCCCGCGTCGAGTCCGACACGGGCGAGCGGACCCAGCCGGGCTGTCAACGCGGCGAGCAGTCCGGACAGTTGACTCTCGAGGTCACGTGACCGTGGCCACCACGCGCCGTCGAACGTCCCCGTGCGCCGGGGCGTCGTCTCCATCCGCAGGACCGCGGTGCCGGGGAGTATCGGCTTCCTGCTGGTGTCCGCCAGGAGCCTGACGGGGAGCAGGGGGATCGTGGGGATCATGGGGACTCACCTCACTCCCTTCCGGGGGCCGCGTCTCCGCCATGTCGCCCAGGGGCGGCCTTGGTGGAAGGCGGCGGTGCGATCGCGTGTTGCCGGTTGGCCAGGTGGACGAGGAGCACACCCAGAACGATCATCGCCATGACGACGACCAGGGTCGCGAAGGTCTCCATGGTCCTCACATCCCCATCAGCAGAGGACCGGGCCGCGACACATGCAACGGCTCGACTCCGCCCTCGGCCATGACTGCCGGGATCCGTGGACGCGCAGCCGGAACGCGTGCCCCGTGCCCTCCCTCGGAGTCCCAGACCGCTTCCACGGCCCGGTCGGTCTCGGACGCCGTCCGCAGGCGCGCCGCCTCCTCCATCAACCGGCTCGCGGTCGATGTGCCCCGTGGGTCGCTCGCGGCGGCCATCAGCCAGGCGGCCGAGGCGGGGTCCGTCCGCGGCGGGACCACCAGCAGGTTCCATCGGCCCGTGCGGTAGGAGAGCAACAGCAGTTCGTGCGGGTCCTGCTCGGCCAGGAACCAGCCCACCTTCACCACGTGCCCGCCGACGGGCACCTTGTGCGGGACGACCGGCCAGTGGGTGGGATTCACCGTGACCCGGGTGATCCGCCCCCACAGCGGATCCAATACCGCTGCCAGGACCGGGAGTTCGGCCGCCAGGTCGCGAGAGCGGGGCCACCATGCGCCGTCCAGGAGAGCCGGTGCCGTGCCCACAGGAGCCAGCGACAGGCGGAGAGAGGAAGGAGCGGCGGAGGACGACGAGAGCCGGTCTTCGAGTATCGGCGAGAGGGAGATGGTCGCAGTCATGACGCGAACCCTGCCCCGGGCCGACCGCGGTCGCCCCGGCCTATGTGATCGCCGAAAACGACACGAGCATGGAAGCCGGTGCGCGAAATATCCTCGGTACTTCGAGCGTACTCCCCGGCCGCGCCGAACGGACCGTGCCGTCGGCGGATGAACCGCTCCCCTTGCGCTCCGCACGAGCCCGATCCAAGGCACTGTCCGGAGCGGACGAGTGATCACCAAGCCGGAGGCACGGCACACGGTGCCCGGTATCGAGGCGCCGTCCCCGCACGCCGGCCCGGACGGCGCCTTGTCCGGGAGAACGGCTGGTCACACGCACCCACAGGGGCCTTCGGGCGGAGTAGGGTCGAAATACCGGGAGCACTTCGCACACCAGATCAGATGCTGGTGGCGTTCTCGGCGAGCGACAGGACCGGAACGTCGAAGACGAGCCCGGGGACAGGTTCGCGCCATGACCGCGACCAGCAGAGGTACAGCCCTCACCGAACAGGACCGCCCTGGTGCGCTCCGTCCGAGGGAGGTGAGGACGTGGAGACCGTCGTCACCGCGGTACTGATCATCGCCGTGATCGCCATGGGAGTCGTCCTGATCCATCAGCTCAACGCGCAGCACGACGCGAGGATCGCGGCCTACCGCTACGGCGATGCGCTGCCGGGCATCGGCCGCCTGCGGGCGAAGAACCGACCAGCGGCGAAGCCTTCCGCGTCGCCCGCTGTGGACGACGCCGATCCGGGCGGTGCCACGGGTGACTCGGCTCGTGCCCCGGTGGAAGCAGTGGGCGGGCCGGAACGGCTGCACCCCGTGGAGTCACCGGAACCGCCCGGCGGCGGGAACGTCGACGTGCGTCTCGTCGCCTCGTCCCCCGCGGCTGCCCGCCAGGTCGCGGAGGTTCTCCGTCGCTGCTTCGCCTCGTCCGAGCAGCGCAGCTATCCCGCCGGCACGGTGGTCGGCGGAACCCGCCTCCACCTCACCGTGGACACCGCGCGCGCGGCAGAGCCTGCGCGCTCCTGGCTGGTCTCCAGTCGGTCCTCCGGAAATGGCCGTACGCAGGCTGACGAAACCTGACCCGCGAGAACCACAAGACGCCATATGACCGAAATGTGCACCAGGGCTACCATGAGAGCGGGTCGGCACACTCTCACGTGCGACCGGCCCGGAAGGGCGACCCCGGTGTGTATACGCCGGGGTCGTTGAAGCACGAGGGACACGGCCGCCGGGAGCAGGGCGTGACCCGTTCCGCCGGCTTCCGGAGTGGCTCGCCCCCGCCGCCCAAGGCTTTTGTGGTGACCGATGTCAGGGGCGACATGCCGCCCATGGCGTGAGCGCCTCCTCGGGCCGGTCGGTGATGCGAGCCTGAGCCGGTCGACTGCGTCGTGCCACGCTGCTCGCCGTTGCCTGCCGGGTGGATCCGAGAGGAGCGGGGTGTGCGTCGCCTCGGGGCACCACGTCCGGCACGTGGTCGGGGTGCTGGAAGCGCGGCGCCGTCCGGTCGGCACCGCCCGCACCGGCTGCGGTTCGACGAGGCCGGGGCACGGGGCCGCCCGGTGGACACCGTGTGGACGCTGCCACCCCGATGAGTTCCCCGATGAGTTCCCCGTGCCCGGGACGAAGGGAAGCAGACAGCCATGACGGACGGTTGGCGGAAGCCGGACCGGATCGGGGTGGACCGGTCGGAGGGATTCGGCGAACGGCTGTTGGGGGTGCTGCTGGACCGCGCCCACGAGATGCCGCCGCAGTTGATCGCCCCACTCGTCGCGGAAGAGGTGGCCCGGGTCGGGGGACGGGACGTCTCCATTCTCCTGCAGGACTACGAGCAGGTGCTGCTGGTGCCGCTGCCGGGCCGGAGGCTGAAGCTCGGCGGCCCCGAGCCGGTCGAGGACTCCCCCGCAGGCGACGCGTTCCTGAGCCGTAGAACGGTGGAGGTGCCCCAGGACGACAGTGTGCGGATGTACCTGCCGCTGCTGGACGGCAGCGACCAGATCGGGTTGATGGCCGTCACCCTGGACAGCGTCGATGACGACGACCGACGACTGCTGCGCAGACTCTCCGGTCTGGTCGCGGACATGATCGTCACCAAGGACGCCTACACCGACCAGTTCTTCCAGGCCCGCCGTAGTGCCCCGATGAGTGTGGCCGCGGAGATCCAGTGGTCGTTGCTGCCCCCGCTGTCGATGACGGTGCCGCAGGTCGAGGTGGCCGGGATCCTGGAGCCCGCCTACGACGTGGCCGGCGACAGCTTCGACTACGCCCTCAACGGCGACATCCTGCACGTGGCCATGATCGACGCGATGGGCCACGGGCTGGACGCGGCGACCATGGCGACGGTGGCCATCGGCGCCTATCGCCACACGCGACGGGCCCATACGGATCTGTCCCAGGTGTACGCGTTCATGGACAGGGCCATCAATGAGCAGTTCGGCCACGACCACTTCGTCACCGCTCAGATGATGACCCTGGACATCACCACAGGCCGACTGCAGTGGGTCAACGCCGGCCACCCGGCTCCGTTCCTGATCCGTGACCGCGCAGTGGTGGACCGGCTGGAGAGCCCGACCACGTTGCCGGTCGGCTTCGGCGGTGAGGAGCCGGTGGTCAGCGAGCGGACGCTGCGACCCGGGGACCGGTTGCTGTGCTTCACCGACGGCCTGTTCGAGGAGCACCAGACCGGCGGAGAACTGTTCGGTGAGGAGCAGTTGATCGAGTGGACCAATCGGATCCTCCGCGACCGCCCCCAGGTACGGGCGGTGGTACGAGCGCTCTCCCACGCCCTGAAACAGGAGCGCGGCGGCACCACGACCGACGACGCGACCATCTTCCTCATCGAGTGGCGAGGCGGCGATGCCGATCACCTCGCCACCCTCGATTGACCCCGCCGACGACGCACCGGCTCCTTCGCTGAAGCCTGCCGCTGACCTGTGGTTCGTACTCGAATCAGTCAGGCCGGGATCGTCGCGTCGACGTACGCCTTGGCGATGTCGGTGATGAAGTCGCGGCTGCTGTCCGGGGTGAGGGCATGCGCCTGGAGGTGCTCGTACATCACGTTGTAGTGCCGCACGTCGGACGGCTTCTCCAGGTAGAGATCGCTGGCGAACCGTTCCAGGTACACCACCCCCGCCTCGGGACTGTCGGCGAACCGCAGGATGGAGAACTGTCCCGACAGTCCCGGATGAGCGCCGGCCGTGTAGGGAAGGACCTGCACCGTGATGTGCGGCTCCGCGCCGAGTGCCTTCAGGTGCCCCAGTTGTTCACGCATGACGTCCGGACCGCCGACGACGCGGCGCAGGGCCGATTCGTCGATGATGACCCACAGGCGCAGCGGGCAGGCCAGGTCGTAGATCCGGTGCTGCCGGCGCAGCCGCACCTTGAGCTGCGTGGCGGCCTGTTCCGCGGTGAGCCGAGGGATGGTCTCCCCGATGACAGCCTGGGCGTAGGCAGGGGTCTGCAGCAGATCGGGCACCATCATGGGCGCGTGGGTGTGCAGGGAAGCGGCGTCCGTCTCCAGGCCGATGTAGACGCTGCCGGAGAGTTCGCCATAGGAGTGCCACCAGCCGCGCTGACCGGATTCCCTGGCCATCTCCATCAGGGAGTCGATGACCTGCTGGTCCGTCACTTCGTAGATCACGCACAGGTCGCGCACATCACGGGGGCTGATGGCGCGGTTGCCGTTCTCCAGATGACTGATCTTGGGCTGAGAGACCATGAGCCGCTCGGCCACTTCTGTGCTCTTCAACCCACTGAGCACGCGGAGCCGACGCAGTTCGGCTCCGAGACGGCGTCTCCTGACAGTGGGATTGGTCTTCGCCGCCACGCGCGGTGTACCTCCGGGTCCAAATGGGTGTGTCGGCAGGCAGGTTGTCATGGCATGAGGCTTGCCGATGATGCGCAATGCCGCCGTGATCGTCAGCAGCCGAAACGGACTCTTACGTTGGCAATTGCCTTGGCCGCGAGGCCCTCGCGGTGAGCAGCCGGCGTCCCCCTGCCGGCAAGGAGGAACCTGAAGGGCGGACACGGGTGGGGCGCGTCGCAGCGGACCCGAGCAGAGTCGTCGCGCCGTGGCCGGAGCCGAGCCGCGAGAGCCGGAGCGGCATGTCGGGACGACCGAACCGAGGGGGTCTGATCCGCCGCGCACCCGGTCCCCGATCACGTCCAGCGCGCACGGGCCGGGGCGTGCTTGGCTCCGACGACGACGAGGACGAGTCGCATAACGGCCGCGCCTGAATCCATGTCTGAGGGCTGGCGGAAGTCCGGAGTAACCCATGGTCGCGCTGCACAGTTGTCAGGTTGATCGCGTCGGGCGGACGTCGCCCGCGACCTGCAACAACGTGGAGGAAAGATGGCCACCCCTACCGTCGCTTGGCGGACCGCGGTACGTACGACGACCGTCGCCGGTCTTACAGCAGGACTCTTGATCGTCGGCGTGGCCAGCGCCCAAGCTGCCGGCACTCCGGCCCCGGCCCCGAACTCCAATTTGCTCGGGAGCCTGATCACACAGCTCTCCGGCGTCACGGCGGGCATCACGAACGGCAACGCCCTCAGCACACTTCTGCCGAACGGCGTCCTCGGCGGCTGAACAGCCCCTCCGGGGACGTTGATGTCAACCGTTGATGTCAAAGGCCCCGCCGGATGAACCGGCGGGGCCTTTGATCTGTGTGCACTCGGCAGGATTCGAACCTGCAACCTTCTGATCCGTAGTCAGATGCTCTATCCGTTAAGCTACGAGTGCTTGTTATTCGGTTTTTCTGTCTTCGCTCTCGGCCCTTGCGGCCCGCTCGCGGCGACAGGAAGAACATTACATGACTGCCGCCGACATGTGAAATCCGTTTGCCATACCGCTTGTGAGCTGCGGAAACGGCTGTCTGGGGGCTCGTGGAGAACCTCCGGGAGAACGACGAAGCCCCGGTCGGTGGACCGGGGCTTCGGTGATCGCGCGGAGGCGGAGGGATTTGAACCCTCGATGGGATTGAAGTCCCAAACCGCATTAGCAGTGCGGCGCCATAGACCGGACTAGGCGACGCCTCCAGCACAACCGCTCGCGTGTGGGCGAGTGGTGCGTGCAGATGATGACACAGTCGAAGGGCGTGTCACCAATCGGCGTCCACGGTACTAGGCAGGTGGGTCGCAGGGCAAAGCGGTTGCCGGGGCGCAACGTCGTCGGAGGCCTCGCGTTAGTCCTGTCATGTTCCAGGTCACCCCCCTCCGACGGCTCGCCGTCGCCGCTTCCGCCGCCTGTGCCGCCATGGTCGCCTCGTGCGCCACCGGGCCCGTCACCGCGTACGCCTCCGGGACGGCCGAGGCCGTCACGGCCCTCGCCGGCGTCACCTCGCTCGCACCGCCGCCCGTCCGGGAGGAGGACCGGGTCTCCGGTGATCACCTCACGGTCACCGTCCGGCACGCCGGCGACCGGGCGAACGGGACGTTCGAGCTGTACTGCCACCCAGGAGGTGGCAGTCACCCGGACGTGGCAAGCGCCTGTCGCGCCGTGGACCGCGACACCCGGTGGGGCAGGGACGCCTTCGCGCCCGTTCCGGACGGCGGCATCTGCACCATGCGGTACGGCGGGCCGGCCACCGCCCATGTCACGGGCCGCTGGGCCGGGCGGCCGGTCGACGCGACGTACGACCGCAGCGACGGCTGCCGGATCGAGCGGTGGGACCGGCTCGTGCCGCTGCTGCCCGACCTGCGCCCCGCCGCCCGCTGACGCGCGCCCGGTGTCCGACGGGGACCGTCCCGCCTCCGCGGTCGTGCGCGTAACAGGTGACGCGTGGCGGAAGCACCGGTTCCGTAAAGGTCGCGCGAAGGTCCAGCGCAGTCCGAGCGGGATGCGGGGCGGGCGCGGGAGCCGTCTGTCGTGCGCAGGGACAGGCCACGACGGGTGAGGACACACGTTCTGTGTCACTTCGTCGTGCGAGCTCCCTCTCATCCGGCGCCGCCGACGGGACCCCAGCCCTTAGACTCCCTCGCGTGACACGGTGCGGGCCGGTTGGCAAGATGGCCCGAACGGTCGGCAAGGTGCGGTAACAGGGAGGAAGCGACTCGTGAGCAGCAGGCCATCCCGAGGCGCTGCTCGCCTCGCAGCCATACTCGACGCGCTCCCCGATGCGTTGTTGCTGGTCAACGCCAACGGGACCGTCGTCAACGCGAACACCATCGCGCTGGAGGCGTTCGAGACGCCGGGTACCGCGCTGGTGGGGCGGGGGCTGCTCGATCTGCTGCCGCAGTTCGACTCCAAGCTCATCCCGGGGTCCATGCGGCGGCCCGATCACATGGACCCGCGCGGGCGGACCAAGCCGACCCGGATGGTCGCGCGCCGCACCGACGGCAGCGAGTTCCCGGTCGAGGTCACCAGCGCCAACCTCGAGAACGGTCAGCAGGCCTACGACGGCTACGGCTACTCCTCCGCCTCCGACGAACTGTTGATGCTCGTCGTCCGCGACCTGTCCGGGACCGTCGACACCGAGGCCGAGCTGGCGCGTTCGCAGCGGCAGACCGAGATGATCCTGAGGGCCGCGTCCGAAGGCGTCGTGGGCACCGACACCGACGGCCGGATCGTCCTCGTCAACCCGGCCGCCGCCCAGATACTGGGATACCGGGCCAGCGATCTCGGCGCCAAGGAGCTGCACACCCTCGTGCTGCACTCGCGCGCCGACGGCTCGCCGTTCCCGTACGACGAGTCGCCGCTCGCCGACACCCTGCGGTCCGGGCGCAAGCACCGGGTGCGCGGGCAGGTGCTGTGGTCCAAGAGCGGGGACAGGGTGGCGGTCGATCTGACGACCGCGCCCGTGCGCGACGGCGACCAGCTCGTCGGCGCCGTCATGACCTTCACCGACCGCCGGCCCTACGACGCCCTCGCAGAGGAGAAGGACGGCGTCGAGAAGCGGCACGCGGACGAGTTGGAGAAGCTCTCCGAGGAGCACGCCTCCGACCTCACCGCGCTGCGCCAGCAGCACGTCACCGAACTCGAGGAGCTGCGCGAGCGGCACGAGGAGGAGCTGGCGGCCGGCGAGGAGCGCTACGCCTCGCTCGGTGAGCGCGAGAAGGACCGGTACGAGGCGCTCGCCGGGCGGCACGAGCAGCTGCTCACCCTGCTCGGGGAGTCCCTGCGCGGGCCGCTGGACGAACTGCGCCGCGAGCTGGCGGCACTCGCCGCGGACGACGCCGGCCAGCTCTGGCCCGAGGCCAACCAGGTGCTCCACCACCTGTCGGCCGGCTACTCGCGGATCACCACGCTCATCGACAACGTGCTCGGCTACCAGCGTCTCGACACCGGGTCGGAGGTCATCGCCCGGACGAAGGTGATGCTCGACGCCGTCGTCGCCGCCGGTGTCGACGGCGCGGTGGATCTCATCGGGCCGGGGCGGGTGCAGTTCGCCGTGCACGCGCCGCCCATCGAGGCCGAGGTCGACGCGCGGCTCCTCGCGACCGCGCTCGCGCACCTCGTGGCCGACGTCGCGGGCGTCGACGCCACCGGCAACGCGCCCGTCTCGGCGGGCGGTTACATGGACAACACGGTCGTGGTGGCGGCCGCCCAGCGCGGCGAGGTCGTCCGCATCGAGGTGCGCGGTCCGTACGCGGGCGGCGACCCCGTGCACGAACCGATCGTGCGGGGGATCGTGCGGGCGCACGGTGGCGTGCTGCAGACGCACGAGGTGCCGGGCATGAGCGGCAGCGCGTACGTGCTGGAGGTGCCGTTGGGCGGTGGTGCGGGAGCCATGGCGGCTCCGGCGGCCATGGCCCTGCCCGCCCTCGCGGCCGGAGGCGGCGCCGTCTCGGCGGCCCCCGCCCCCGCCGCCGCCCTGGCCTCGGAGGAGGACGTTCCGGGCGAGTACGGCGCCGGTGGGCGCCGACGGGCTCGACGGTCCTCGGTGGACGCCTTCCTGGAGGGCGACGTCCCGGCCGCGGAGGGCGGCACCGACGCGGAGGCGGCGGTTCCGACCGGGCGGCGGCGCAGGCGGGCCGGGGCCGCGGCCCCGGAGGAGACGCCGGGCGAGCTGTCGCCCGCCGTGGACGAGGCCGAGGGCCCGGAGGGCTCCGGCGGCACCGGGCGGCGGCGTGGGCGGTCGGCCGAGATCGCCGTCGTGGGAGCCGACGCGGGGATGCCCGCGGCGCTCGACGGCGGGGTGAGCGAGGGTGCCGTCGTCACGGCCGCCGAGCACGCGGCGGGGACCGCGGCCTCGGGTACGGGACTCGGCGGCACCGTTCCGCCGCAGGGCGTGCCCGCGCCGGGCGGCCAGCGGCCCGCGCACCACGCACCGGACGGCCGGCAGCCGCAGAACGCCCTGGCGCCCGCGCTGCCGGCGCTCGCGGGCGCACCGGCCGAGGCCCCGGGGACGGGTCCGGGAGCGGGTCCGGGAGCCATGACGCAGGCGGACGCGGAGGACGGACAGCCGACGGGCAGGCGTCGGCGCGCCCTCGCCGCCGCGAACGAGCGCGCCGCCGCCCAGGAGGCGGGGCCCCGCGCGGTGTTCGCCCTGCCGCCCGCGCAGGCCGACCGGGCGCCGGACGATGCCGTCGGCACGAGTTCACCCGCCCCGGCCGCCCAGGCTCCCCAGGTCGCCCAAGCTCCCCAGACCGCCCGCGCAGTGGGGCCGATTCCGGCTCCGGGTTCGGTTCCGGGTTCGGTTCCGGGTTCGGTTCCGGCTCCCGGAGCGGTGCAGGCGCTGGGAGCGGTTCAGGTGCCCGCGCCGGGCCCGGTTCCCGCGCAGGCTCAGGCGCCGGTTCAGGCTCAGGCGCCCGTTCCCGTTCAGGGTTCCGCCGAGGATTCCGCGAGCGACCACGGGCGGCACGACGCCGTCCCGCACGACCAGGCCGACGACCACACCCCGCCCCAGCCGCACCCCACCAACGCGCCCACGGGACGCCGTCGACGGGCCGTCGCTCAGGCCGCGGAGGTCGCCGCCCCGGCGCAGGTTCAGCCCCAGCAGCCTCAACTCCAGCCCCCGTCTCAGCCGCAGCAGGTGGGACAGCCCGTCGCCGCCGCGCAGCCTGCCGGTGCCCAGCCCGCCCCCGCGCAGCCGGATCCGGCAGCCGTGCCCGTCCCCGGGCAGCCGTTGCCCGGACAGCCGGCCGCAGGTCAGCCGCTCCCCGCGCAGGCGGCCGCCAACCCCGTGCCGAACGTGCCCGGGCAGGGTCAGCCGCTCCCGGCCGAAGCGGCCCCGGCTCCGGCCCCCGCCCCGGCGCAGCCCGCACCGGTGACGACAACGCCCAGCGGTGGCACCCCGCTTCCGCCCGAGGCCGCCGTCGGGCAGCCGCGGGCGGCCCAGCCGTTGCCCGCCGAGGCCGCGGCGGGCCGGCCGATGGACCCCAACTCGACGCAGGGTCGGGCGATCAGCGTGCGGACCCTGGGGCAGGGCGTGCCGTTCACCCGGCAGGCCGCCCAGGTGCAGCAGGCACAGCAGTTGCAGCACGCACACCAGGCCCACCAGGCTCAGCAAGCCCACCAGGCTCAGCAGGCTCAGGCGATGCGTCAGTCGCAGCCGGGGCTGCCGTCGGCGCAGGGTACGGCCACCCCCGCCCCGCACGCCCCCGGTGGTTCCGGGCGGCGCCGCAAGCTGGGGACTCCGCCCGACCCGACGACGCGCCCGGAGCAGACGGCGCGTCCGCACCCGTCGGCCGAGCAGCCCGTCGTGGCGCAGGCCCCGGCGCAGGCGCAGGCGCAGGCCGGCGTGGCTCCGGCAGCGTCGCCCGGCACGGCACCCACCCCGGCAGCCGCGCCCGTGCCGCCCCCCGTACCGCACCCCTCCCTCGCGGGTCAGTCCCGGCTCGTGCCGGGTGGGCCGGGGACCGAGGGCGCCGGACGGTCGTACGCCATAGGGGCTCCGGACGAGAACGCCGCCGAGGGGCCCGAGCCGCTGGACGGGCCCGGTGGGGCCGTCGAGGTGGCGGATCCGCCGCGGCCGCAGCCGCTGGACGACGAACTGCCGCCGGAGCCGCTGGACAACCCGCGTCGGCTGCTGGTCTGGCCGGCGCCGGACGTCAGTACGCAGCAGGCGCTCAGCGACCGCGGCTACCGGCCGGTGATCGTGCACTCGCGCGAGGAGGTCGACGCGCAGATCGCCGCCTTCCCGGCCGCCCTGTTCGTGGACCCGCTGACCGGGCCGATCACCCGTACCGCGTTGCAGTCGCTGCGCACGGCCGCGGTGGCCGCCGAGGTTCCGGTGCTGGTCACGGCCGGGCTCGGACAGGCGACGCGCGAGGCGGCGTACGGCGCCGATCCCGCCGTCCTGCTGAAGGCGCTCGCGCCGCGCGACAGCGAGCAGCATCCGCCGCGGGTGCTGCTCATCGAGGAGCACGCCGAGATCGCCCTCGCCCTGACCTCGACGCTGGAGCGGCGCGGGATGCAGGTGGCGCGTGCGGCGAGCGACGCGGACGCCGTCACGCTCGCCGGGCAGCTGCGGCCGAACCTGGTCGTGATGGACCTGATGCAGATGTCCCGGCGCCATGCCGGGATCCTGGACTGGCTGCGGGCGAACGGCCAGCTCAACCGCACTCCGCTGGTCGTCTACACGGCCGCCGTCGACCCGGCCGACCTGCCGCGGCTGGCGTCGGGGGAGACGGTCCTCTTCCTCGCCGAGCGGTCGACGAGCGCGGAGGTGCAGAGCAGGATCGTGGATCTGCTGGCCCGGATCGGCACCAACTAAGGAGCCGCCCGGCCCGGCCCCGCCCGGCGCGGCGCGGTCCCGCTCGGCGACGTCCTACCGGGCCGCCCCGCCTACCGGGCGACCATCCGCCGCGCCGCCTCCTTGATGGAGGCGCGCAGGCGGTCGCGGTCGGTGTCCTCGGAGCCCGCCAGGATGCGGCTCATCTGGGGGACGAAGGCGGCCCAGTTGGCCATCGCGATCAGCAGGAAGAAGAGGTCACGGGCCGGGATGGCGTCGGAGATCACTCCCCGGTCCTGGGCGTCCTGCACGGCGGTGACCTTCAGCGCGTAGTGCTTCTGGCGCCGCGCCTCGTCGGGCAGCAGCTCGGTGCTGCCGTACTCGATGCCCTCCCAGTACAGGAGGCGCAGCAGCTCGGGGTGGGCGGCGTGGTAGTCCATCAGCCGGTCGAGCCAGCCCTCGATGTCGTCCGGGTCCACCGGGACGGCGGAGGCGAGGTCCACCATGGACCGGCCGAGGACCTGGGAGAACAGCTCGGCCTTGTTGCCGAAGTAGGCGTAGATGAGCTGCTTGTTCGCCTTGGCCTCGGCGGCGATGCGGTCGATGCGGGCGCCCGCGATGCCGTAGCGGGCGAACTCCGCGACGGCGGCGTCGAAGATCCGGGCCCGGGTGGCCTCGGGATCCCTGGTGGTTGCCATGGAGCCATCGTAGCGAGGACCTAACCAACTAGTTGGTTGACAGGGAATTCACGTTCGCTCCAGACTGTTCCCCCTCCGTTCCAACCAACTGGTTAGTTACTAGAGACGCTCGAAGGAGCACCGCCGCCATGCCGTCCGAAGTCACAGAAGTCCGAGCAGCGGGAGAGGAAGTCGCGCCCTCGGCGGTCGCGGGGCGCCGCACGGAGTTTCTCCTCGTCCTCATCGCCCTCTGCACCGCCGTCACGGCGGCCAACATCTATCTCGCGGCCCCGCTGCTCCCCCTCATCGCCCACGACTTCGGCTCGGCACCCTCGGCCGTGGCCTGGATCGCCTCGGTCGCCCAGTTCGGCTACGCGGCCGGCCTGCTCGTCTTCGCCCCGCTCGGCGACCGCGTGAACCGGCGGCGACTGGTCGCCGTCCTCTCCCTGGTCACCGCGGCGGCCCTGATCGCCGCGGCCACGGCCGCCGGGACCGGCGCGCTCGCGGCCGCCGTGCTCGTCGCCTCGGCCGCGACCGTCGTCCCGCAGCTCCTCGTGCCGCTGGTCGCCGCCCGCGCCCCCGCCGACCGGCGCGCCCGGCACGTGGCCGCCGTCATCGCCGGGCTGTTCACCGGCATCGTCGCGGCCCGAGTCCTCGGCGGACTCGCCGGGCAGGCCTTCGGCTGGCGGGCGGTGTTCGTGGGCGCGGCCGTCCTCACCACGATCCTGGGCCTGCTGACCGCGGCCGCCCTCCCCTCCGAACGCCACCACCCCCGCGAGGGTCACCTGTTCACCGGTCTCACCGCGATGCCGGGCCTGGTGCGGCGCTCGCCCGACCTGTGGCGGGCCTGCGTGCGGCAGGCCGGGATGTACGGCGCCTGGAGCGCCTTGTGGACCTCGCTGGCGCTGCTGCTGACGGGCGAGCAGTCCTACGGCCTGACGACCGCTACCGCCGGCCTCTTCGGTCTCTTCGGACTGGCCGCCAGTGTCGTCGCACCGCTGGCCGGCGGGCTGGTCGACCGCTTCGGCGCCGCGAAGGTCGTCCGCAACGCGTATCTCCTCGCCGCTGTCTCGGTCCCGCTGTTCTGGCTGGGCGGGCAGGTGCTCGTGGCGCTCTTCGCGGCCGCGATCGTGATCCACGCGGCGCTCGTCGCCTCCCATGTCGCCAACCAGACCCTCGCCCTGACGACCACCTCAGCCCCGGCCACCGCGAACAGCGCCTATGTCGTCGCGGGGTTCGCCGGCGGCGCGACCGCCTCGGCCCTGGCCGGCCTCGCCTTCACCCAGTTCGGCTGGGGTGGCGTGGTCGCGGTGGCGGGCGCGTGGCTGGTCCTGGGCTGGACGACCACGGCCGTACGCCGGTGACGGACGTACGCCGGTCACGGCCGGCGGTCACGGTCCTACGGCGGTGACGGCCCCACGGTGGTGAAGTCGGTCTGGGAGTCGGCCTCGTGACCGTGCGGACGGCCTGTGACCGTGCGGACGGCCTGTGACCGTGCGGACGGCCCGCGGCCGTGAAAACGGCGTACGCCGGGCAGGGGCCGCGAGGTGCCCTGCCCGGCGTACACGACACGCGTGAACGGCCGCGACGGCTGCTGCGTCGGTCACCGCGTCCGCACCGCGGGCGGGTTCAGAGCCGGGTGACGTCCAGCTCGCCCTCCGCGTACTGCCGGCGCAGCACCTTCTTGTCGAACTTGCCCACGCTCGTCTTCGGGACGGCCCCGATGATCGTCCAGCGCTCCGGGAGCTGCCACTTGGCGATCTGCCCCTCGGCGGCGAGGAAGGCGCGCAGGGCCTCGAAGTCCGTGGTGGCGCCCTCCCTGAGGACGACCGTGGCCAGCGGGCGCTCGCCCCACTTGTCGTCGGGGACGGCCACGACGGCGGCCTCGGTGACGTCCGGGTGGGACATCAGCGCGTTCTCCAGGTCCACCGACGAGATCCACTCACCGCCGGACTTGATGACGTCCTTGGCGCGGTCGGTGAGGGTGAGGAAGCCATCGGGGGAGATGGTGCCGACGTCGCCCGTCTTCAGCCAGCCGTCCTCGCTGAACTTGTCGGCGGGCCGCAGGGGCTCGCCGTCGGGGCCGTTGTAGTAGGCGCCGGCGATCCACGCGCCGCGCACCTCCAGCTCGCCCGCGGACTCGCCGTCCCAGGGGAGGCGCTCGCCGCCGGGGCCGGTCAGGCGGCCCTCCACGCCGGCCGGGAAGCGGCCCTGGGTGAGGCGGTAGCCGAGTTCCTCGTCGGTGCCGACCGCGTGGGCCGGCGGACGGGCGATGGTCCCGAGCGGGGAGGTCTCCGTCATGCCCCAGGCGTGGCAGACCCGCATGCCCAGCTCGTCGAACGCGGTCATGAGGGAGGGCGGACAGGCCGATCCGCCGATGGTGACCTGGGTGAGGGAGGAGACGTCCCGCGGCTTGGCGGTGAGCTCGGCCAGCAGACCCTGCCAGATGGTGGGAACGGCGGCCGCGTGGGTCGGCCTCTCGCTCTCGATCATCTCGGCGAGGGGCGCCGGCTGCAGGAAGCGGTCCGGCATCAGCATGTTGATGCCGGTCATGAAGGTGGCGTGCGGCAGTCCCCAGGCGTTGACGTGGAACTGCGGGACGACGACGAGCGAGGTGTCCCGGTCGGTCAGGCCCATCGACTCGGCCATGTTCACCTGCATCGAGTGCAGGTAGATCGAACGGTGGCTGTAGACCACGCCCTTGGGGTCGCCCGTGGTCCCGGAGGTGTAGCACATGGCGGCGGCCTGGCGTTCGTCCAGCTCGGGCCAGTCGAAGGTCGTCGGCTTGTCCGCGATCAGCTCCTCGTACTCGTGCACGCGCGCGTGGGCGCCCTCGAGGAGCGAGCGGTCACCCGGGCCCGAGACGACGATGTGCTCGAGCGTGGGCAGCTTCGGCAGCAGCGGCGCGAGCAGCGGGAGCAGCGAACCGTTGACTATGACGACCTTGTCGGCGGCGTGGTTGACGATCCACACCAGCTGCTCGGCCGGAAGGCGCAGGTTGAGGGTGTGCAGCACCGCGCCCATGGAGGGGATCGCGAAGTACGCCTCGACGTGCTCGGCGTTGTTCCACATCAGCGTCGCCACGCGGTCGTCGCCGCGGACGCCGAGGTCGTCGCGCAGGGCGTTCGCCAGCTGCACCGCCCGGGTGCCCGCCTCGGCGAAACTGCGCCGCTGCGGCTCGCTCTCACCTGTCCAGGTGGTGATCTGGGACCGGCCGTGCACCAGCACACCGTGCTCGAGAATGCGGGTGACGGTCAGCGGTACGTCCTGCATGGTGCTCAGCACGGCGTGTCCTCCCAGGCGGCGACATTGCCTACGCGGTGGTAACGGTTGTGCTGATTCTGCGCACATACCGCGCGGTATGTCACTAGGGAGCGGTGATCGATCAGGTCACGGCACGGCCCGGATCACGGCGCGGGCCGGAAGATCGGCCCTCGTCAGCGGACGAGCATCAGCTCAGGGTCCTCGCGCAGCTTGCCGAGCGCCCGCGACACGGCCGACTTCACCGTGCCCACCGAGACACCGAGCACCTCGGCCGTCTGCACCTCACTGAGGTCCTCGTAGTACCTGAGGACGACCATCGCACGCTGCCGCGCGGGCAGCTTCATGATCGCCCGCCACATGGCGTCGTGCAGCGCCTGCCGCTCCGCCGGGTCGTCCGCGGAGGCGACCGGATCCGGCTCCGGCAGCTCGTCGCAGACGAACTCGTCGACCTTGCGCTTGCGCCACTGCGACGTCCGGGTGTTCAGCAGGGCCCGGCGGACATAGCCGTCGAGCGCCCGGTGGTCCTCGATCCGCTCCCACGCGACGTACGTCTTGGTGAGCGCGGTCTGCAGCAGGTCCTCCGCGTCGCTCGGGTTCGCGGTCAGCGACCGTGCGGTGCGCAGCAGCACCGGCTGACGGGCTCTGACGTACGACGCGAAGGACGGGTACGGAGAAGGCCGCGTCATGCCGTTCGAAGCGCGGGTGCAGACGGGTGTGGTCATGGCTCCACGCTAGGTTCGCGGGCCGCTCGGGCGGATCGGCCGCAGGTCCCGAAGCCGGATCCGTCTCAGGTTGTAGGGGTGGTGCCCGCCCCACCTCCTGAAGGTGGACGAGGCGGCACCGGCTACTACGGGATGACCCCTGGGTGCTCATCCCTCCGTGGCTCGCCCGCGGCTCGTCCGCGCTCGTTTTCACGGCTCAGTGAGCGGCTCATTGCACGGTAAAGTCCACGGCTCAGTCCGCGCCTCCGTCCGTGGTCAGGACCAGGCCCGACGTCGGTACCCCGGTTCCCGCCGTCACCAGGGTGCGGGCGGCCCCCGGAACCTGGTTCACGGACGTGCCGCGCAGCTGCCGTACGGCTTCGGCCACACCGTTCATCCCGTGCAGGTAGGCCTCGCCGAGCTGGCCGCCGTGGGTGTTCAGCGGCAGCCGGTCCGCCGCCACGAAGGCCGGGGCCTCGCCCGGGGCGCAGAAGCCGAACTCCTCCAGCTGCATCAGCACGAACGGCGTGAAGTGGTCGTACAGGATCCCCACGTCGATGTCGGCCGGCGCCAGCCCGGAACCGCGCCACAGCTGGCGGGCGACCACGGACATCTCCGGCAGGCCCGTCAGGTCGTCGCGGTAGAAGCTGGTCATCTGCTCCTGGGCCCGGCCGGCGCCCTGGGCGGCCGCGGTGACCACGGCGGGCGGCTGCGGCAGGTCCCGGGCCCGTTCCACCGAGGTGACGACCAGCGCCTGGCCGCCGTCCGTCTCCTGGCAGCAGTCCAGCAGCCTGAGCGGCTCGGCGATCCAGCGCGAGGCCGCGTGGTCGGCGCGGGTGATCGGACGGTCGTGGAAGTACGCCGCCGGGTTCACCGCCGCGTGCCGGCGGGCCGTGACGGCGACCGGCCCGAACGCGTCCTCCGGGGTCAGCCCGTACGTGTACAGATAGCGCTGCGCCGCCATCGCCACCCAGGAGGCGGGGGTGAGCAGCCCGAACGGCAGCGTCCAGCCGAGCGCCGTCCCCTCCGCCGACGGTTCGCGGTGCCGGACGCCCGAGCCGAAGCGGCGCCCCGACCGCTCGTTGAAGGCGCGGTAGCAGACCACGACCTCGGCCACCCCGGCCGCGACGGCGAGCGCCGCCTGCTGCACGGTCGCGCAGGCCGCCCCGCCGCCGTAGTGGACCCGGGAGAAGAAGGACAGCTCGCCCATGCCACAGGCCTGGGCCACGGTGATCTCCGGGCTGGTGTCCATCGTGAACGTCACCAGTCCGTCCACGTCGGCGGGCGTGAGTCCCGCGTCGGCCAGGGCCGCCCGCACCGACTCCACCGCCAGCCGCAGTTCACTGCGTCCCGAGTCCTTGGAGAACTCCGTGGCCCCGATGCCGACGATCGCGGCCCGGCCGCCGAGGGAGTCCCGCGTCCGCACGCTCATCCCGCGTCTCCCACCGGGACGGTGAGCGTCACCGTGCCGGTGACATGTCTGCCGATCCCGTTGTCCCCGGTGACCCGCACCACGGCGGTGGCTCCGTCGAACTCCTCGACCGTGCCCCTCAACACCATGGTGTCTCCCGGGTAGTTGGGCGCCCCGAGCCGGATGGCGACCTTGCGGAGCACGGCGGTCGGGCCGAAGTGGTCGGTGAGGTAGCGGCCGACCAGGCCGTTGGTGGTCAGGATGTTCATGAAGATGTCGGGGGACCCCTTGAGCCTGGCCAGTCCGGGGTCGTGATGGACGTCCTGGTAGTCGCGCGAGGCGAGGGCGCCGGCGACGATCAGGGTGCGGGTGATCCCGATCTCCAGCGGTGGCAGCTCGTCACCGGCCTTCACCCGGCCACCTCCCCCGCACGGGGCCGGAACACGGGCAGCACCAGTTCGCCGTCCTCATCGTCGTAGGACCGGAATTCCAGCTCCACGGGCATGCCGATCCGCACCTTGTCGTAGGGCACGTCGACCACGTTGCTGATGATGCGGACGCCCTCGGCGAGCTCGATCAGCCCGATCGCGTAGGGCGGGGAGAAGGCCGGGAAGGGCGGGTGGTGCATCACGACGTACGAGAAGACCGTGCCCTCGCCGCCGGCCTCGACGGTGTCCCACTCCGCCGAGCCGCAGGCGTTGCAGCCGGGGAGCCAGGGGAAGCGGAGCGTGTCGCAGGCGGTGCAGCGCTGGACGAGGAGACGGTGGCGCCGGACGCCCTCCCAGAAACCGGCGTTGTCCCGGTTGACGACGGGACGCGGCCGCCGCGGTGCTTCCGGCCGGCCCGGCGCCTTCTGCTCCCGCCGGGTTTCCCGCCCGGTTTCCCACCCGGTCGATGCGCCATTGTTCGGCGTGTGCTCGCTCGGTACCTGCTCGCGCGGTACCTGCTCGCGCGGTGCGTACTTGAGGATGCGGAAGCGATGGGTGCCGACCGGTTCCTCGCCCACGCGTACGTCCGTCCGGGTCGTGACGAAGTACCCGGTGCCCAGCTTGGTGGTCTTCCGCCGCGAGACCGACTCGATCACCGTGTCGAAGGCGACCTCGTCCCCCGGTCGCAGCGGGCGCAGGTACTCCTGCTCGCAGTCGGTGGCGACGACCGAGGTGCAGCCCGCCTCGTCGAGGTGGGAGAGCAGCTCGTCGTAGGCCTGCGCACGCCCCTGGTGGCCGCTCAGGCCGCCCATGATCCACGCCTGAAGCATGGTCGGCGGGGCGATCGCGCCCGGGCCGGTGTACGCCGGGTTCTGGTCGCCCGTCGCCTCGCACCAGTGCCGGATCATGGGCGCGTTGACAGGGTCCCGGCCGGTGCCCGCGACCGCCGCGGGGCGGCCCTCGTAGGCCTTGAGCCGCGCGTGGAGCTCGTCGTCCACGGCCGTACTCCTTCCGCGGGAAAAGGCGTCGCAGGGGGTGCCGGGCCTTGCCGGTACTTGCCTGGCTTACCCGGCCTACCCGGCCCACCTGGCTTACTGGGAACAGTTTCTGACTGTCCGTCAGATAGGAATCTCTGTCAAGGTCACTTCCCCGTACGAAAACGCCTGCGCGGCGGTACCGAAGTACCGCCGCGCAGACGCGTTGCCACCCCCACAGCCCCCCACCCGGCGCGAAGCTCCCCCCGGGGCCGGCGCCGGACACCAATCCCCTCAGATCACCACCACAGTGGGGTGAAGGCGACCGCGACATCGCTGTTGCCCTGGTTGACCGCGGTGAACGCGGACCCGTTGACCTGCGCGGTATTGCTCTGGTTCGAGGCGCCCGAGCCGACGGCGTTCTGCTGCGTGGTGGCCGAGTTGCCGCTGTTGCCGCGCCCGACACCACTGCCGGTGATGCTCGCGACACCCGCGTTCGATCCGTCGTCCGCGAAGCCGCCGTTGTCCGCCACCGCGACGCCGACGAAGAGGGCGGCTGCCAGCGGGAGGGCGGAGACGGCGGCGATGACGCGGGCGGTACGGATGCTTGCCATGTGATTCCTCCAGAACGGAAGTACGTGCGTACCCGAAGTGCATGAAGCACGGCTTTCACCTGGGCAGTCGGCCGACCGCCCAGGCCTTTGTGGCGACGTCGCGAGACCAGAGTCGCCCACCGCGTCCCCGGCGAACCACCCCGGGCACCGTGATTAGCACGCAAGCGTGATGACAAGTCGATAAACCCCTAGCGCCACTTTTCCTGTACGAGACGCCATAACCCCCGGCAAGTCGGACACTCGCCTCCCGGGCCCCACACGAGGCGAAGCGTTCCGGCATTTTTCCGTCCCGGTCGACCGCCCCCGGGCGCGTCGCGGCCCGCCCTCTTCCCTTTATCGAACACACGTACGACACTGGTTCCATGGCCACCACCGACCGGTACCCCCGGCAGGCCACCACGCTGGCCCTCGCCCACGCCCTGTCGGCCGCCGAACGCGGCCTGGCCGTCATCCCCCTGTCCCGGACGAAACTCCCCGCCCTGCGCTCCCCCCACCGCGACGCCCCCGAGCCGACGGGGCCGCCCTGCCACGGCGAGTGCGGCCGCTTCGGCCACGGCGTGTACGACGCCTCGACCGACCCGGCCCGCATCCGCGAACTGTTCGCCGCCGCACCCTGGGCCACCGGCTACGGCATCGCCTGCGGCCTGCCCCCGCACCACCTCATCGGCGTCGACCTGGACACCAAGTCGGACACGGACTCCACGGCCGCCCTGCGCGAACTGGCCCTGCGCCACCTCTTCACCATCCCGCCCACGATCGTCGTCCTCACCCCGTCCGGCGGACGACACCTGTGGCTCACCGGCCCGCCGGACGTCGTCGTCCCCAACTCGGCCGGCCGCCTCGCCCCCGGCATCGACATCCGGGGCGCCGGCGGCTACCTGGTCGGCCCCGGCTCCCGCACCGCCCACGGCATCTACGCGACCGCCCCCGGCACCGCCCACCTCACCCCCGCGCCCTGCCCGCGCTCCCTCCTGCGCCTGCTGCTGCCACCGCCCCGCTCCCCCCGCCCGGGCCCCGGCTCGACGGCGGGCGGCGCACACGGCCGGGGCCTGGTCCAGTTCGTCCTGGCCGCCCACGAGGGACAACGGAACACCCGGCTGTTCTGGGCGGCCTGCCGTGCCTACGAGGACGGCATCGGCCCGGAGTTGACCGAGGACCTGGTCGACGCCGCCGTCCGAACCGGCCTGACGGCACGGGAGGCACGGGGGACGATCACGTCGGCGGCCCGCATGACCACGCACCGCCCCGAACCGTGACAGCCCCCCGGCGCTCCACCGTCAGTGCGAGCGCCGCGCCGTGCGACGGCGCAGTCCGAGGACGATGCCGCCGCCGGCCACAACCAGCGCGGCGCCGACCCCGACGGCCACCGGCGTACGGCCGGACGCCCCGGTCTCGGCCAGGACCGTGCCACCACCTGCGGGCGACGGCTGCGCGCCCGCCGAGGCGGAGGAAGACGAGGACGACGAGAACGACGAGGCCGACGAGGACGAAGAAGGGGATGACGCGGGCGAAGACGAGGTCGACGGTCGGCCGGACGGCGTGCCGGACGCCGAGGGCGGGGGGCCGGCGGGCGCACAGGTCTCGTCCTGGATGACGACCATGGGCTGGATGTCCTCGTCGACCTGGTCGCCCGCCTTGACGTGCACCCGGAATGTCACGCCGGCGTGCCATGTCTGGGGATCGAGATCGACGGTGACGCCCTGCGCCGTCGGGTGCTCGATCTTCCGGGTGTCGACGAGCCGTTCGTTGTTGATCGGCTGGTTCAGCTGGAGGTACAGGAAGACGGTGGCCGGTGTGCCGGAGCCGTCCTTGTCGGTGACTTGGATGACGCCGTGGCCGTCGGCGTCACAGACGGCGGCCGCGGAGAAGTCGCCGATGCTGCACGCGAGCGCCGTATGGGCGGCACCGACGGCGAGTGCGGCCGAAGCCGCGAGGGTGCCCATGACGCGGGCCGCCCGGGCGGCGCGAGGTGAACGAGACACGCTTGTCCTTCAGTCGATCAGGAGGCGACGGGACAGCTCCTCGGGCGCCGTCCGGTCGAACCGCCGAACGAGCCCCGGAGCCGGAGACCCCCCAGGGCCACAAGCCCTTGGAGTCCCCTGTCAAAGACACATCGCCGCAGCCCAAGGCGGGATGAAGGAACAGCAATGATCGACCGTGAGCCCGGCCAAGAAACGGTCATGCCCACAAGTCCGAATCACCCGTCGTCCTGCTCACGGACCGGGACCCGCATCTCTGCCGGAGGACGACCGCCACCACCAGAGGTAACCTGCCCGTCCGTTCGAAGGTCCTGGAGGCCCCCCGTGCACACCACCGTCTTCCTGCTGCGGAGCGCGCTGGGCCTCGGTGGCGGCCTGGTGGGCGCCTGGGAGCTGACCCGCCAGGCCTCGGGACCGGGCTGGAGAAAGCCACGTCTCCTCTCCGCGATGGCGGCCCTGACACTCGCCGGGCTGCTCACCGTCTAGATCCGGGCGAACAGCGGGACCCGGCGAACACCGCCGACCGACGCCCACGAGCACGGCCCCCGACCGTTTCACCTGGTCAGGGGCCGTTCACCTGCGGTGGGTGTGGGATTTGAACCCACGGTGACATCGCTGCCACGACGGTTTTCAAGACCGTTCCCTTAGGCCGCTCGGGCAACCCACCTGCGCCCCGCCCACCTGGGACGGAGCGGGTACAGACTACCGGGCGCGGGCGGCCCACGCGGGGTGTGGTCCACACGGGGTCCACTGAGGTCGCTCCGTATGCGGAAGGCGTCACGTTGCCGCCGCCCCGCAAGCGGTCGCGCGCTACCCAGAGGAACCCCACGGTGCCCATCACCAATGCAGCGCGGCACTCCTTACCGCGTCACTCCGGCCGACCTTGGTGAGGTACCGGCGCCCCGACTTGAGACCGGGGCCTGCGCCCAGCAGCAACACATGCTGGGCGCACCCGATACGACCGACGCCGATTCCTCGCCGGGCATCCGATTGAGCCGATCGCCGGCTTTGGGCAAATTGCTTGCCGAGTAGCATGCACGCTTAGATAATACGCACCATGACGCGAGCCCCCGAGAGTGAAATCATTGAGCGGATCACGACAGCCATCGGCGAGCCACTCCTAAACTTTATCTTGAATGCAACAGTTAATTCAGCCCCGATCGGCCAACTTTCAGAAAAGCAAATCTCCACACTTCGGGATCTCGACGGCGTCCTAACCTATGAATACCCTCAAGATTACGATCAGCAAACCGTTCGAAATCTACTCCGCCTACACTTGACCGATACCAGTAAGGACGGTAATCCACTCGCTAACCGGCTACATCTGGCACACGGCGGAAGCCTACCGGAAGCGAGGGAGGACGGTTCGCTAGACGCAATCATTAGCGCACTTGCCACGGATGCATTCCCTGCTTTCCTCTTGCCAGCAGAAGAGCCACTGCGGGAGTTCGGTCGCAGCGAAAGCGTATATGTTTCGGCCTCTATCATCAGGCACTCACGGGCAGCAGAATTCAAGGCCGCCATTATGACTGATCCACTTTTTTCGGCCGTTTTCGTAGAGGAAGATCCAGCCGACCCTGCTGCCAACCTATACCGAAGCACCTTCAGGGGCGGCCGGGTGCAATCTTCTCTCCTGCCAAGCATCATTCTCCGCAATGCTTGGCATTCAGGATCCGACCACCCCACTTCTGCGGCCGAGTTGTGCAGAAGGTCACTAGATATGCTCCAGCTAATGCGCACTGCACTGGCTGGTGAGTCGGTAACTGTGAAAGCCTACCAAGCATTGGCGGGTGTACATCTCCCTCCAGGCACAAGGTGGACGGCGGGGGAAGGTGTTGTTGTACGCGAAGCTACGGAGAGAGATCGCGAGCGCGCTCCTGAATCGCTCAAGCGGCAACTTACCGGATCGGATGCTGCTGGGATCATGACGGTGATTAACTACGATGGTGACATCGTAGTTGAGTTCGATTACCCCTATACGGTAAAGGCAGTACCGCCATCACCTGATGGCTCCCAGCATGTACTAGATGAATTGTCCTCAGACGCCCTCAAGCAGGTAACGAATCGCCTTAGATTGAGTCTCCTAATCGCCGTCCAGCGAGAAAACAGAAAACTTCAGCTCGCACCTTCCTGGCAATATTATGAGGATCTCTTTGACGGCGGCGATTCGCTGCTGTGGAACGACTCCACTCGGGCAATCGGCCTAACGCCAGCTCAACTTACGGAAACAGAGTTGGCTGCATGGCGTGAGTGGTATGAACTACTCGATAATCCCAACATCCAGCACATTGAGCTGGCTCTATCGCGTGTCATGCGAGCAGTTTCTGAGCGCCGCGACCCATCCGATGTCCTTATCGACTCAGTAATCGCCTGGGAAAACTTGTTCGGCAGTAAAGAGGGGGAGCCAACCCTGCGTGTCACAGCATCACTCGCCCTGCTGCTTACAGACAGCCCGCAAGATAGGCGCAAGCTCCGGACCAAACTTGGAAAGATCTATGCACTGCGCAGTGACGTGGTACATGGATCGTCAGCCCTGAATGAGGCGGCCGAGTACGCCTATTGCTATGAGGCATTGGAAATTGCGCTTCGAGCTCTTCGAGTCCTGTTGCGGGATCGGCCTGATGTTCTCGCCCAACGCACTGGAACGGAGCGCAGCCTTCATCTCATTGTCGGTCCAGCGCAGTAGCGTGCAGGCCCGGCGCAGTGCCGCCACCGCACAGGATGCATCTGCGCCCCTCACCCCCGAGGGGCGGCAACTGCTATCTCGTCGATCTGACGCCAAATCGTCCGACCCGCATCCTCCCTCTCAGCTGGTCTGAGATCCTGGAGTCCGATCGAGAGGGGCCGCAGGTATGGAGTGGAAGACCCACGGTGAGCGACAGATCTACACCAACCCTTGGGTGAACCTGTGCTTGGTGGATGTCCAACAGCCTGACGGGCGGCGGTGGGAGTACCACGTCGTTCGCCTGCGGCACCTGGCCGTGGCCGCCGTGGTCAACGATCGCCAGGAGGTGCTGATGATGTGGCGACACCGCTTCATCACGGACTCCTGGGCCTGGGAGTTGCCCATGGGCCTGGTCGAGGAGGGTGAGTCTCCGGAGGAGGCGGCGGCGCGCGAAGTCCTGGAGGAGACGGGATGGCGTCCTGGTCCCATCAAGCCCCTGATCTACGCCGAGCCGGCCAACGGCATCACGGACTCGCAGCACCACGTCTTCCGTGCGGACGGAGCGACTTACGAGGGTCCGCCCACGGAGAAGAACGAGTCCGACCGCATCGAGTGGATCCCGCTCCGTGAGATACGGGGGATGATCGACCGCCGCGAGATCGTGAGCAGTGGATCCCTCGTCGGTCTCCTGTACGTGCTCATGGATGAAGCGATCCGCTGACCGGTGGCAGGAGCTCCCGTAGCCGCGCCTCGAAGGCCAGGGCTACGGGCTCCTGCCTGTGTGGGGCCAACTGGTCGTAGAACTCCCTGAGGTGGCCCGACACTCGCTCTGAAGCGACTGCCGATGCGGGCTCCAGGGCTTGCGTGGCGGTGTGGCACGCCTGGTCGAGCTTGCCTTGGTCCAGTTGCGTACGGGCCAGCCAGAACGCGTGAAACGCCCTGCCTCGCTGGTTGGTGTGGGCCTCCCGGCGTAAGGCGTCCGCGATCAACGGTTCAGCTGTCGCTGCCTCGCCCAGTCGGCCATGGGCAATGCCGGTGTCCACGATGAGCTTCGGCTCGTCGAAGTAGGCCACCCACGACGGGTCCGGGTCGCTCGCCTGGATCTGCTGGAACTGGCGGTGCGCTTCCGTGATCGCCCGGTGCGTGGACGTCTGACTGCCGAGCGTGGCGTGGGCGAAGGCTTCGCGCATGGACAGCATCGACAGAACGCGCGGGGTGGTGTCGATGGCTGAGCGAGCCTGGTCCTGGGCGGCGGTCACGAGTGCCAGGGAGTCCGCGGGCTTGTCCTGGTAGGTCGCCTGCAAGCTCATGCAGGCAAGGACGTTGGCCATGAACTGGCGGTCGTCGATGGCCTTGGCGAGTTGCAGGGCCTCGGTGAAGTAGGCGCGGGCCTGGTTGTACTGGCGGGCGTCGAAGTAGGTCCAGCCGGTGAGGCGTGCGAGTTCGGCCGCGATTCCGTACAGGCCGTTCTGGATGGCCGGGGGTCGGCTTTCCTTTAGGAGTCCGACCACATACCGGAGCTGTCCGACGACGGCCGGCCTGAGAGCCTCCCCGCCGTGTTGGTCGTCTCGTCGCCAGTAGTCCTCGATGGATGACCGGAAGGCTGCAAGTGTGGCTGCGCTGAGGTTGGTTCGCGTGGTCAACGCAAGGATGCTGTCCACGTCGGGCCCCGGTAGAGACGCGGGGGCCTGCTGTTCTGGCTCCGGCACTTGGGGTGCCTCGCGCTCGGTGACGACGAGAGCCTGCGGCGTCTCCCATGGGCGCCGGGCAAGCCCAAGCATGTGCCCCGGGATACGCAGACCGTCAGCGATTCGCTCGACGACGTCCATGTGCAGCAACTGCCGTCGGCCCGCAATCACTTCACCGACGCGGCTCGGCGTCAGCTCGCAGCGCCTCGCGATCATCGACGGGTAGATGCCCGCCCTGGTCTTCACCAGCCGGAAGACTCTGCCGAAGTCCCGTGCCCGGCACGCATTGATCATCTCGGGATCGGTGAGCAGCCGGGCAGGCAGCTCCTGCGGCCGGTCGGCGTCGGGCATTGGGCAAGCTCCCACACTGCGAGGGCTACGCAACGTCGCGGTTTCTCTACTTGCGGCGATGTTACCCAAGTTGGGTAATCAGCCTGACCTTTTGGCGGGGGTACCAGGCTCGCGATGCTCGTGTGCATGGCGAGCAATCAGCAGACCAGACCAGCCATCGGTGAACTGGCGAAAGACAGTGTCACCGGGCATATCGGTGTCGTCATGGGTGAGATCGGTGGCCGTGTGCAGATGCGGCCGGTCCGTGGCGGCAAGGAGTGGGATGTCCTGCCCAGCAACGTGGTGGCACCCAGTGCGCGGGAAGAGCTGAGCGCACGTCTGGCCGAGCGGAACGGCAACAGTCAGGTCCCGCTGTGAAGCGCGTCATCGGCCTATGTGCCGGGGCCTTGTTCTTCCTCGGCACCAGCCAGTAGACCGGCCGCCCCGAACGGGTGCCGATTTCACGGCTCCCCGACCCGTTCGGGGCCGGCCTTCAAGCCCGCTTCCCTATCGTCCGCGCGCCGGGTTCGGCGATCAGGTCGGGAGGTAAGCGCCACGCACCACCTCACCTCAGGAGATGGCACATGACGGCAACGGCGAGCGATCAGAAGACCGGTCGCGCGGTGGCTGGTGAAGAGCTGTTCGAGAGCCTCGCCCGCTTCGTGGCGGTCCACGACGGGCAGTCCCCCGAGCGCGCTGAACGAATCGCGGACCAGGCGGTCGCGTTCCTCGTCGCGGCGGCCACGGCCACCGTGCCCATGGTCCCGTCGGACGACGTGGACCTCGGCCTGCACGCGCTCATCCTGCACACGAAGGAGTACGCCGAGCTGTGTGCACAGCACGCGGGCCGCTTCCTGCACCACAACCCGAAGCCGGGTGGAGGAGCGCGCGACCCGGAGAAGGTCGCCGCCTCGGCGCGCGGCATGAAGGCGGCCGGGTTCGTGGTCTTCGATGACCTGTGGACCGTGGACGGCACGAACCTCGCACAGTGCGATTCGGACTGCGGCCGACCGTACGGTCAGGCGTAACCCTCGACACAGTGACGCGGCCGGCCTCGCCTCGAGGTCGGCCGCGCTCGCTCGGAAGGAGAACAGACCTTGTCCGGCCCAACCCCTGAACTGCCGATCGTGGTGCTCGACGCGCTCATGCCCACGACTCAGCGCCTGGTCATCAACCGCCGGGGCTCCACGGTCTGGGAGGTGCAGAGCCACCGGGGCCACTTCGCCGTGAAGCTGGGCTATCCGATCGAGGCAACGGCCGAGTGGCCTGCCCAGCCTTGGACCGCGCTCGCGCCTGCACGCGAGGGTGCCGTCCTGCATCGCCTCGGCCTCGACGAGATCGCGTACGGCGAATGGGAACACGGCACGTGGAACTTCCAGCCGTGGCACGACGGGCCGGATCTCCACAAGCTGTGGGAGCCGTGCCGCAAGCAGGGCTCGTCCATCAAAGCGAGCACCAGCGTGGCGCTGGGATGCGTCGAAGCCCTGGCCGATCTCCACGTGAGGGGCTGGGCACACGGCGACGTGCAACCCGCCCACTTCATCGTCGGCCCGGAACGAACGCACCTCATCGACCTCGCCCTTGCCCGGGGCGGCCAGGTACCCCAGGGGTACGACTTCCCGTTCCGCGGCTGCCTCGTCCACTACGAGGCTCCGGAGATCGCCCGCAGCGTGCTGGACACCGGAGAAGCGGAGCCGACGCAGGCAGCCGACATCTACGCACTCGGTGCCTCGCTGCTCATCTCCGCCACGGGCTGGCGGGCGGTCGAGTACCCGGACGACGCTCCGCGCCCCGTGCAGCGAGAGGCAGTGGCCAACGCTCGGCGTCGGCCTGTGAAGGTGCCCGGTGAGCTGGGCGAACTGGTCGAAGCGATGCTCAGCCATGCGCCGGGGGACCGGCCCACCATCTACGAGGTGGGCAAAGCCCTGATCTGACCCCGAACCCAAACGGACCCGTCTCGCGCCACCTTCGCGCGGACGACAACAGCAAAAGACCGGACCACCCCTCAGCCTCGACAGCATTCCGGGTGGTCCGGTCGCGGAAGCCCTGATCAGGACCCCGGTGCCGATGGTACCGGGGCGGTCGGCGTGCTCGGATTCGGGTGCGACTACAACCCCTGCCGCCTGTCGCAAAGTTGGAGAGGAGAGAGGTTGAAGCCCAGGCATTGGCAGCGCAGTTCTGGCCTGCGCCACCGAAAGTCAGCCACGGCGGCGAGTGCGCCGAACGAGCACCCGTCACGTGTGTCTCCAGCAACCCCGTTCCGGTATCAGCCACGTCTTCCGCTTTCGAAACGGCGGCCATCCGGACGGCGGGGGCGTGCTGGCGCGGGCTCGGCCTGGACCTGGTCGTGCTCCTGGTGCTCGGGCTGGGCGAGTCACTTCCTGGCCTGGCTGTCTGGCTTGGCGGTACTGCGCGCTGAGTGGCCGGGGGCCGGCGCAGCGGTGGCGGAGACAGGGAGCGGCGGCGGCCCGTGGCCGCCAGCGCGCGCGGACCGCCGTAGGCGGGCCGCCTTGATCCAGTAAAGAAACTCTGAACAGCACCACAGCGCAGTAGTCGATCAACCTGGGAGAGAAGCGGATGCCGTGGGCAAGTCCCGGCGGTTCGAGCAAGTGCGGCACGGAACGGCGGCACGGCAGCAAGCAGGGAGCGATGACCGAGCACATACCGGACAACGAAATGGGGTCGACCAGCATTCACGTCGGGGACACGGATCAGGTAGTCGCGCTGATCGAGGAGATGCGGGCCATGGTCGTCCGCGTCAGCAGGGAGACCAGGGAGTTGCGAGAGGAAGTGGCCCAGATCAGGACTACGGCTTCGGCTGCTGAGCCGCCTTCAGCTCCTCGACCTCACGTCGCAGTTCCTGGTGATCAGCGCTGAGAACACGGATCTCGTCACGTAGTGCGGTGAGTACTTCAGCAAGGGTGGTCCCGGCGTCTTCGGCCGCTTCGGCGGCGTCGGGCCCGCCCTCACCCTGCCCTGCCCTGCCTGGCTTCTCGTCCTGGTTCGCCAGGTACCAAGCTGGAGCGGTGTAGTTCGCCGAGGGCTCCCCGCCGGCGCTGTGGTCCGCGACGAAGCTGCCACGTCCATGGATCGTGTAGATCAAGCCCTCGTCGCGCAGCACATTGAGTGCGGACCTCGCGGTCATGTTGGCCACGCCGAAGCGTTCTTGCAGCTCGCGAATGGACGGCATCTGCTCGCCCGGCTTGATCCGCCCCTGCAAGATGTCGCGCCGAAGCTCGTCGGCAGCGTGCTGATACGGCGGCCGACGATCCTGCTTGCTCTCTGGCGCGGGGCTCATGGCCCAAGAGTAGCGATTCCTAGCACCCCTAGCACACCCCACTGACATAGGTGGCCTATGTCAGCTGTCACCTAGCTCACCCGCTTCACTTGACACTGCTAGGTCAGCTATGTTCAATGGTGATCACGCCCCACCGCTTTGGTGGAGCGCAACCGAAAGGAACCAACTCCCATGGCACGCATCCGTGTTGGCCTGCTCCCCACTTCGTCGTTCATGGTCGGCACCCTGCCGGTGCCGAAGTACGCGGACCAGGAGAAGACGCAGTTCGCCACCGACCGTGAGACCGGCGCGAAGCTTTACACGATCACCCTCTTCTTCATGGAGGAGGACCGTGCCGAAGCTCTGAAGATCACCGTTCCGGAGACCGGACTGCCCAACGGCCTCCGACCCGGTGTCCCGGTCATGCCGGTGGAACTGTTCGCCACCCCGTGGGCGCGGATCTTCAACGGCTCGCTCTCGGACGGCATCGCCTACCGCGCGGCTCGCCTGGACCTGGCGGCCCCGGCCGCTGAGGCGGCGTGAGCGTCACCACCTCCCGGTCCGGCGCTGAGCGCAGCTACCCGCTGCCTCACGCCGGGCCGGATGCCCGCTTCACCGAATCACTCGTGAACTCGGTGGCGGCCGTGCTCGTCGGCTACGGCTATCCCCGCCTCGACGCGTCGGCGGATCGGGCGGCCCTCGAATCGGCCCTGGCGGCCTTCCTCTACAACCCGTTGGAGAGCCACACATGAAGGACTCGAACGCCCCGGCGGAAGGGATCTTCGGTCAAGTCCCGCTCGTCGTCGCCCTGCCGCTCGCCGTGCTCGTCGGATGGGCGGCCTGGTGGGTCGTCCGCTACGTTCGCGCCGACACCATGACCCGGCAGTCCATACGGCAGGCCGTACGCGTGCGGTGGGGCTGGAAGCGGCTCGCACCGATGCTCAAGCTGTCGGCCACGGACAAGACCCCGACCGCCCTGGCGTCTCTGGCGAACACGAACGGCAAGCCCATCAAGCCGCGCGTCCTCATCCCCTCCCTGAAGGTGAAGCACGACGCGTACGGAGTGATCGCGCGGGCACAGTGCCTGCCTGGTGTTGGACTCCAACAGTTCCAGAAGGCGGGCCCGCATCTCGCGGACGCCTGGCGGTGCACACGAGTGGCCGTCACCCAGGACAAGCCTGGGCAGGTCCTCATCCGGGGCGTGCGACTGGACCCGCTGAAGTTCCCCACCGAGCACCACCCCACGGGCGAGCCACCGGAGGAGACAGCCCGGTGGGATCTGGGCCTGGACGAGTACGCGCAGCCCGTCTCCGTGAACCTCACGCAGGTACCCGGCGTCACCGTGGCCGGCCTCCCCGGCTTCGGCAAGACCAGCCTGATCAACCGGCTTCTCTCCGACTGGGCACCGTCGCCCGCAGTGCAGTTCGCCTGCGCGGACGGCAAGGTGTCGGCTGCGTACGAAGGCGACTACGCCGACTGGGTCCCACGCATGTTCGCCTTCGTGGGCGATGACCTGGAAGAGGCCAACAAGCTGTTTCGGCACCTGGTGGAGCTCCGCCGTGCCCGGTCGGCTTCGGTGCGCCAGATGCTCGGGGTGAAGTCAATGTGGGACGTCGGCCCGTCCGAGCACTGGCCCCTGGTCGTGCTGATCGTCGACGAAGCCCACACCTACTTCCGCGACCACAAGGGCAGCGACCAGCAGACGAAGAAGCTGGCCGCGTTCGCCGCCGAGAACGCCCGGCTCGTGGAAGACCTGGTGAAGAAGGGTAGGTCCGTGGGATTGCTCGTCATCCTCACCACTCAGAAGTCCACCGGTGACGCGATCCCCACCTTCATCCGCGACGTGTGCCCCGTCGGTCTGAGCTTCGCCCAGAAGACTGCCGAAGCCGCCGTGGCCGCACTCGGCGACGAGATCCGGGAATGGCCGGACGCCAACCCGATCAACCTCCAGGACCCCACCTACGTCGGCGTCGCGTCGATGAACCACCAGTCTCAACCTGGCTTCACCCGCATCCGTACGCCCTACGTGCCCGACGCGGAAGCGGCTCGCGTCGCCGAAGAGACGGCAAGTCTCACCGCTGACCCGAACGTCCTCCTGGAAGCCTTCCTCGGCGTTCGCCTGACGGACGTGGACCTCACCAAGCTCGACGCCTGACCTACCGCGCCTACACGTTCCTGACACCCCCAGGAGAGGAGGTGAACACCCATGACAGAGGACCGGATCACTCAGCGCACAATCACCGCCGTCATGATCGTCATTGCCGCGCTGGCGTTCGTCTTCTCCTTCGGCAACGTCTGGTCCCTCGCCCTGCGCCTGGGCGTCCCCGGCCCGATCGCACCGCTCATCGCCCCGATGGTGGACCTGTCGGTGGTCGGCCTCCTGGTCGCCTTGCGCTATCTCTCCCTACGCGGTCTGCCCGCCGACCAGATGGCGGCAGCCACGCGCCTCATGCACTTCTCCGGGCTGCTGACCCTCGCCCTCAACGTCGCCGAACCGATCGTCGCCGGACACTACGGCCGCGCCGCCGTTGACGCGGTGGCCCCGCTGCTCCTCCTCGGCTGGGGCTCCGTCGGCCCGCAGCTCCTGCGCGCCTTCCACACCGTTGCGCGTCCCGCCGTACCGGCTTCCGTGCCGGACGAGATCGAGTCGGTGCCTGAGACGGCTTCCGACGCCATCCGTCCTGCGGCGCTGCTCACCCTTCCGGCCCCGGCACCCGTCGCTCCTCACATCGCCCCGGCTGCCCCGGCTCCCGCTTCGCCTGCGGTCAAGGTGCCTGAGCCTCTGCTGACCGAGGCACGCTCCATCGCGACGTCCCACCACACCGAGCACGGCGAACCGATCACAGCGGCCCAGCTCAAGACGCGACTCGGAATCGGCCTGCCCATGGCCACCGCGCTGCACGCCGCTCTGTAGGGCCACACCTTCCGCCGGCCTCTCCGGCACTTCCCACCACTGCCCACCCCTGGGCCCGACCTGCCATGCCTGCGGGCAGCAGCCCGAGCGCACTGAATCGCTGCTGCCCGCAGGCTCCCCACCCTCGCGCCAGAAGGGACACCCCGCCACACATGCGCCGCCCCCTCGACCTGCGCCACATCATCAGCCCCGGCCTGCGGGACCTGGTCGAACTGGCCAACACCGACAACTTCGACCGCGTGACGGAGCAGGTGCGCGACCTTCGAGGCTGCACCAGCCCCGTCAACCTGCACGGCTGGACCGTCACCACCGACCAGAGCACCAAGCAAGTGGTCCGCTCCTACCGCTCCGAAGACGAGCCCACCGGCCGTCTCCTCACCACGTGCGGCAACCGCCGCGCCTCCCGCTGCCCTGCCTGCTCCCGCCTCTACGCCGCCGACACCTACCACCTGATCAAGGCCGGACTGTCCGGCGGCAAGAACGTCGCCGAAGCCGTCCGCGACCGCCCCCGCGCCTTCGTCACCCTCACCGCCCCGTCCTTCGGCCCCGTCCACAACCGCCCCACGACCGACGCGGGCAAGCCTCGCCCCTGTGCCTGCGGCGAGAGCCACCCCCAGGACGCTCCCGAACTCGGCACTCCACTCCGCCCGGCAAGCTACGACTACACCGGCGCCGTGCTGTGGAACGCGCACGCCGGGGCCCTCTGGGCACGCTTCACCACCTACCTGCGTCGCGCCCTCGCCGAGCACCTCGGCATGACACAGAAAGCGCTCAACGCGGCCCTCCGCGTCTCCTTCGCCAAAGTCGCCGAGTACCAGCAACGCGGCCTGGTCCACTTCCACGCGGTCGTCCGCTTCGACGGTCCCGACGGCCACACCACCCCGCCCCCGGCCTGGGCCACCTTCGACGCCCTGCACGTCGCCGTCGGCCTGGCGGTCGAGCGCGCCCGGCTCACCGTCGAGTCAGACGCGGTCGGCGAACGCGTCATCCGGTGGGGCGACCGCTTCAAGGTGGACCAGATCTCCGCCCTGGGGGACGGCGAACTCACGGACGCCAAGGTCGCCGGATACGTCGCCAAGTACGCCACCAAGAACGCCGAAGGCGCGGGCACCGTGGACCGAACCCTGGTCTGCCGCCCCTGCGTCGGACGCGGCTACGTACGCGGCCCTGACGGCTTCCGCGACCTCTGCGCCGACTGCGACGGCACCGGCCAGGCCGAACCCCTCACGGACCTCCCCGTGCAGCAGCACGCCCGCCAGATGATCCGTACCGCTTGGGCGCTCGGCCACCTCCCCGAGTTCGCCGACCTGAAGCTCTGGAAGTGGGCCCACATGCTCGGCTTCCGCGGCCACTTCTCCAGCAAATCGCGGGCCTACTCGACCACCCTCGGCGCACTCCGCGACGTACGCCGTGCCTGGCGCACCGCCCAGGCCGAAGCCGCCCGCATCCGCGCCGGCCTCCCCGTCGACGACGAGAACACCACCCTCGTCACCGACTCCTCATGGACCTACCTCAGCAGCGGCTACCGCCCCGGCGAAGAGCTCCTCGCCGCTCAGGTCCGCCACGACAGAACCCATTCCGAACGCCTCAAGTCCGAAGGAGCCCCCTGGCTGTGACCACTCCGACCACCGCCGACAAGCGAACGCTGACGCTGGTCGAAGCACTCGCTGAGATCAGGGTCTCTCGCGCCGCCTTCTACCGGATGCGCGCCCGGGGCCAGGCTCCGAAGCATCTGAAGCTCCCGAACGGTCAGATCCGAATCCGCCGGACCGACCTCGACGCCTGGTTCGACGGCTGCGAGGTGCAGGAAGCGTGCTGACCTACGACGTCCAGATCTGGGGCATCCGCAAGCGGCCCAACCGTACGGCCGCCTACCAGCTCCGCTGGCGCGTCGGCCCGCGCCCCTTCTCCAAGAGCTACAAGATCAAGGCGCAGGCCGACGGGCGTCGTGCCGAGCTCCTGACAGCCCTGCGCAACCGCGACCAGTTCGACACGGAGACCGGTCTTCCCGCCTTTGAGGTACAGGCACTCAACTCCGCCACCTGGTACGCCCACACCCGTACGTACGCGGAAATGAAGTGGTCCGGCGCCTCGGCCAAACACCGCGCGAGCATCGCCGACACGCTCGCCACCATCACGCCGAAGCTGGTCAAGGACAACCGTGGTGCCCCGGCGCCGAAGGCGCTCCGGATCGCGCTCTACTCATGGGTCTACCGGTTTGTCCTCGGCGACGACGGAACGCTGCGGCCACGTCTCTACGTCGAAGAGCCACCGGCCGAGATCGTGGCCGCGCTGGACTGGATCGGCCGGAAGTCCGTCGACATCACCGATCTCAACACGGCCTCAGTGGTGCGAACGGCGCTCGACGCGCTGAAGCTGAAGCAGGACGGCACGACCGCCGCCGAGAACACCGTGAACCGCAAGCGGACGGTCTTCAGCAACTGCCTCCGATACGCGGTAGAGCGGGAGTTACTCACGACCTTGCCCCTCGACAAGGTCGACTGGACCCCGCCCGAGACGGACGACGAAATCGATTTCCGGTTCGTCCCCGGCCCCAAGCTGGCGAAGACACTGATCGATGCAGTCGGCGAGCAGGGCGAACGCGGCCGGCACCTGATGGCGTTCTTCGGCTGCCTCTACTACGCGGCCAACCGCCCTGGTGAGGCGGCCGGTCTCCGCGCGGACGACTTCACCCTCCCCGAAGAGGGCTGGGGCGAAGTCCTGCTCTCCACGAGCATGGCCCGAGTCGGCTCCGGCTGGACAGACACGGGTGAGTCGTTCGATACGCGCGGCCTGAAGAAGCGAGCCAGGAAGGCGACCCGGGCGGTACCGATCCCGCCGGTTCTCGTGCGCCTGGTCCGCGAGCACATCACAGAGTTCGGCACTGCCGAGGATGGCCGGCTCTTTCGCGCGGCCCAGGGCGGTCACCTCCTGTCCAAGGAGTACGGAGAAGCCTGGAAGGCTGCCCGGCTCGCGGTACTGACGCAGTCCGAGGCGGCCTCTCCACTGGCTGACGTGCCGTACTCCATGCGCCACGCGGGCGTCTCTCTCTGGCTTGAGTCCGGTGTGTCCCCGGCCGAGGTGGCACGTCGAGCAGGCCACAGCATCGCCGTCCTGTTCCGCTTCTACGCCAAAGCGATTCACCGAAACCAACAGCGCTCGAACGAACAGATCGAGCGGGCGCTCGATGCTGTCGACGAGGAGTAGGCAAGCCCCCACCGCAATGGCGCCGTCTCTGGCCTCTTCTGGCGAGGCGGCGCCATTGCGGTGGACTACTTCCGTAGAAGCTCATGAAGAAGGGTGACGACTGCAACGGCTACCCCAAGGGCTGCTCCCACGGCCGGGTGCTTCAGAACCAAGCAGACCGTGAAGGCCCCGATGAGCAGGAGCAGAAACGTGCGCTTACTGATGAGATCCATCTAGCTCTCCAAGTAGGTGACTTGGAGTAAGCGTCAGAGGTCCTCCCCCTCAGTTGACGGTTTCTGACAACCCTTCGTGATCTCTTACAGTTCCTTACAGACCATGACGCTAGGTGACATCATGGGCAGGTCATGTGGGAGAGACAGCTAGGGGGTAACACGTGGCGCAGTGGCTGAGGCCGAAGCTTCCTGAAGGACCTCTCCGGGCCCTTAACCGCGAACTCCACACCCTGCACGGCAAGGCGGGATACCCCTCAGCTAGAAAGCTTTCCCTGGCTCTGGGCAAGGTAGTTAGCCATACGAACATCCATCACGCGTTCGTCAAACCTGCTCTACCGTCGTGGGGCGTGGTCGAAGTAGTTGTCGAGCAGCTGGCTCACCAAGCACGCCCCCGTCTTGTCGCTGAATCAGAGATCAACCGATTCAAGATCTTGTGGGACAGAGCGCACGTCTCAGTTTCAGTCTCGACACCGGCCGCGAGTGACGCAGAGCAACCGTCAAGTAGCAAGCCCAATACCGCGCCTGGCCCGGCCCCCGCCACGTTCCTTCCCGGCACCCTCATCAACCGGAACAGACTGATCTACGAAGCGATCGTCGACCTGCACGAGGCGGGCAAGCCTGTGGGCGTTCCCCAAGTGGCCGCCGAACTCGAACGACGCGGGCAGCTCACGTTCTGCGGGGGTGAGGACTACCTGTTCGAGTGTGTGAAGGTTGCGATCAAGGGGGCGTATGAGGCGGGGATGAGCATTCCTGCGTTCGGCGTTCTCAACGCCCGCAAGCTGCAAACCGCTGCCAAGGCTCGGGAAGAGCTACTGATCGCAGTATTCGAGCGCGGTTCAGACCCTGAGCGCGTACGGAGGGCATACGAGCGCGCTAGCGAGCTACATCCGCACTGGGCTAACCAAGCGGGAGAGGAAGGCACGACGGCCTGAATTCCGCTCAGACAGATCACCGTTGCCCGCGACGTTGAACGTCCCTCCCGCCCAGCCAAGCGTTCTTGATGAGGGCTGACAGGGGCATGAATCTGGTCCACGCCTGGTCCACAAGCTCTGATCCACAACGCGACAGACCCAGATCAAGGTGAGACAGTCCCCACGCCGAAGGGGTGCCCCTCAGTGAGAGGCACCCCTTCTGACCAGCATGGCTATGACCTGCGGAGTGGGCGGGATCCGGGCCCCCGGGAACGCTGTCACGCTCTCGCGTTTTTCAAGACCGTTCCCTTAGGCCGCTCGGGCAACCCACCTGCGCCCCGGCCCACCTGGGGTGGAGCGGGTACAGACTACCGGGCGCGGGAACTGCTCGGGGGGCGTGGCCCGCGCGGGGCCCACCAGTGCGGCACTACTCCCCGCGGCTACCCCTTTTTGATCAGCACCGGACCGGCTGTCGGCGCATCGACGCGTACAAGGCCGGGGCCGCCGGCCTCCCCGCCTCGAAGGACTTCTCGGCCGAGGTCCGCGCGCGCCCGCCCTCGCCGCTCCGCGGAGCAAGGCGCGGCGGCACTCCGCGGAGGTGAGCCGCCGCCGTCGGTCACCCCGATTCGTGGTGCGGAGTGGCAACCCCGGTTCTGTGGAACGGAGTTGTCATGTCACGGCACTGTGCCGGCATCGTCGCGGATCAAGGACCGAGGCACCCTTTCGGCTCCTGATCCCCTCATAGTGATCAACAGCGCTGAGGAACCGAGCGTGCCTCAGCACCAACCAGCCGACTTATCAGGGGAATTGACCCATGACTCGCAACCGTCGCAAGGCCTTCCTCGTCTCCGTCGCGCTCCTGGGCGGCACCTTGCTGATGTCGGCGTGCAACGAGGGCAACGACGCAGCCGACGGTTCCTCGGGCAAGGGGGGCACGGCCACGGCGGCGAACAAGGCCGGCGCCAAGGGCGTCAGCGGCACCTTCGCGGGCGGGACGGTGACGTACCTCGCCTCGGGCAAGTACATCGTCAGCGTGTCCGGCAAGTCCGACCAGCAGTTCTGGATCGCGGACGACACCAAGATCCTCGGCGCGGGCACCATCTGCGGCGACGCCTCCTCGAAGGTGGACGCCCCGTGCGAGGAGGCCGACCTGGAGACCGCCACCAAGGGCGGCCGCGCCGTCAACGCCGATGTGGTGATGAAGGACGGCGCCGCGACGCAGATCACCGAGCGCCGCGCCTCCGCGTCGCCCTCCGGTGGCAGCACGACCGGAGGCGGCAGCACGACCGCCCCCGGGAGCACCTCCGGCGGCGGCGCCACGACCGACCCCGGCAGCGCGTCCGGCGGCGGCGACGGCGTCGTGGACGGTCTGAACAAGGGCAAGGGCGTCAACGGCACCTGGTACGGCATCGTGCGGTACGTGGCGCCCGGCAAGTACCTGGTCGACGGCCCCGCGGCCCAGGGCTCCGGCGGCGAGCAGCAGGCCTTCTACCTCGCCGAGGACACCGTGATCCTGGGCGGTGGCGAGATCTGCGGCGTCGCCGGCTCGAAGGTGGACGCCCCGTGCGAGGAGGCCGACCTGGAGAAGGCCTCCAAGCAGGGCGTGGAGGCCGAGGTCGTGATCGAGAACGGCATCGCCACCAAGATCACCGACGGTGCGCTTCTCTGATCCCGTAGATCCAGTAGCTGCCGTAGCTCGCGCAGCTCGCCACGAACAGAGGCGGGGGGGCCGGCCCCCCCCCGACCCCCCACCCCCCCGGTCAGGGTCCCGGGCCGCCCGGGGCGGGGCCCGCC
>NZ_JBHVYO010000049.1:0-57563 GCF_042880655.1 Streptomyces sp. NPDC058295 | reverse complement strand
CCACACCAGCCGAACCCTGCCCCACACCCGAACCCCGGCCATCCCCCACACCCGAACCCCGGCCATCCCCCACACCCACACCCGCACCCACACCCGGCCCAACACCCGCACCCGCACCCGCACCCGTCAGAGCCGGCAGATAACCACGCCGCGCCAACACCTGCACCGTCCGCGCATGCAACGTCGTCGCCTTCGGCCGACCACTCACCACCCCCCGCGCCTCCACCACCACCACCCGCACCCCAAACCCCGCCAACTCACACGCCAACAACAACCCCACCGGCCCCCCACCCACCACCACCACCTGCACCCCCACAACCCCCACCATCCCCGCCCCCAATCCACCGACCCGCAGCCCACAGCCCGCAGCCCGCCCCAACAACCCGAAAATATACCGAACAGACGGTTCCCCACCACCCCCACCAAACCACCCCCACCACCCACCCACCAGGACCCACCGAAGCGAAACAGGAACCCACCAGACACCCCACTCCCCCTTGTTCGGTGCGAGGGGCACGGCCGAACACGTTCGACACCGAGATCCGCCGCATCGTCTGCACAACGAACGCGATCGAGTCCGTGAACGCGCGGATCCGCCGGGTGGTCAACTCGCTGGCAGATCGGACCTGGAGACGACGAAGGCACAGCGGCCTCGGTGGAAGTGTCGGGCCGGAGGCGTTCCGCACAGCGTTCCAGGCGGCGGGGGGCTGGGGCCCGAGTTCAAGGGGATCCGTATGGATGGCTGACCAGAGGTGCGCAAGGTCGTTGGTCGAGTGCATGGGCGCAGCCGAACAGCGAGTGTGCGACGGCGGCAGCGCCAACGCGTCGGCGAGGACGGCCGGCCCGCTGGAACGGCCTGATCCGGTCCGGCGCTCACCGACACCCCCCGGCGTGGGCGTTGGGCGCTCAGCCCACCTTGCGCCCGCGCATCGGCTCGGTGGCCTCGCCCTCACCAGCCCGCAGGCCCAAGAGGAACTCCTCCAGCACCTCCGGTGCCGTGTGCTGGGGATGCCAGCCCAGCTCGACGCGGGCACGCGTGCAATCCATCAGAGGGAGCCTGAGCACCGCGTCGAAGAGGTGTGGGGAGGCCGGGAGGAGGCGCAGACCCCAGGCGGCGGCGATCGCCGATCGGGCCGCCGTCCGGGGCAGGCGCACCGGGCGGGCGTCGAACATCTCGCCGAGCAGCTCCGCGTCGAGGGCCGGCCCGGCGGCCAGGTTGAAGGGGCCGCGCACCTCGGTACGCAGTGCGAGCCGGTACGCCTCGGCCGCGTCGTCGGTGTGCAGTGCCTGGACGCGCAGTCCCGGAATGTCCGGCAGGAACGGCAGCAGTTCGGGGCGGGCGACCGGGCCGGGCAGGAACCGGCCGCCGAAGATGCGCCGCTGCTCGCTCGCCGACTGCCGCTTGAACAGGAACGCCGGCCGCATCCGCACCACCCGGATCCCGGGATGGTCGCGCTCGAAGGTGTCCAGGGTCCGCTCGAGGTAGGCCTTCTCCCGGCAGTAGGCGGCGTCCGGCCAGCCGTGCGTGGGCCAGGACTCGTCCACCGCGTGGTCCTTCGGTCCCGGCGAGTACGCGCCCACCGAGGACGCGTGCACGAGGACGGGCACCCGCGCGGCGGCCACGGCCTCGAATACCCGGATGCTGCCCAGGACGTTCGTACGCCAGGTCGCCGCCGGATCGTGTGTGGGCTGGAACGCCCAGGCCAGGTGCACGACCGCGTCCGCGTCGACGAAGGCCGCTGCGAGATCGGCCCGGTCCGAGGCCAGGTCAACGGCCGTCCACTCGGTCTCGCGCGGCAACCAGTCCGGGATCCGCCGGGCCAGACCCCGTACCGAGGCCACATCCGGGTCCTCCGACAGAAGCCGCACCACGCTCGTGCCGACATTTCCGGTCGCACCCGTGACGACGACCTTGCTGCCCGTTGCGCTGCTCACCGTCGGCTCCTCTCGCCGGTCCACGCAGGGACTGGCCGAGTACCCGGCCCCGCCGGGCGCACGCGACGCCCTCCGAGCGCGCCGGCCTGCGCGGCTAGGCCGCGAAGGCGTTCACACGGTCAGCACAGCTCCCACACCCAGACCGCCTGCCCCGGGTCCGTCGCCCAGTGCTTCACGCCAACGAGCTGCGCGGCAGTCGGGGACGGAGCGCACCGGCCGCGTAGCACTCAGTGTCAACGGCACTCCCCTCGTCCTTCTGGTGACCACTGGCGGGACGCCCTGCCAGCCCGCGCCGGCCGGGCGCGGGGCAGCGCGGCACGCAGGGAGACCAGGTGGGACAGGGCGGCCTCGGGTGGATGGTGCTGTCGCTGGCGTTCGGCTACCGGTTCCTGATGGACGAGGACCGGGGATTCCTTGCCTCAGCCGAAGACGTCCGCGTACTGGTGGGCATACTCACGTTGGCGGTCATCCCGACAACGGTCCGGGGGGTGTCTTCGCCGGCCAGGTCGTCGTCGAAGCCGACGATCATCTCCAGCTCGGCGAAGCACGCCGTCTCCTCGCCGGAGGTCTGCGGCCCTGCACCCACTGCCGGCCCGACAGCCAGCTGGACATCCCCGGCTTACCCCGCGGCACCACCTCGGCCCTCACCCACCGTCCCCCGCCGCAAGGACACCAGCACGATGAGCACTTCACCGCCCCCGCCTCCCGTCTCAGACCCTGACCCGTCCGTATTCGTCTGCTTGGGCAGCCAGGTCGGATCCTGCGCCATCTGCCAGCGCAAGATCCACAAGTACGGCCACGGCGGCAGCCCCTCTGCCAGTGGTGCATGACACCGGTTCTGCAGGGCTGGGGGCCGACCACCCGATTCACCAGTACGCGCAGCGCCTGAGAAGCTGCTTCACATTTTTCTTGCGTGGGCAGCAGCGGAGGGGTCTTCCGACGGCTGCCGCAAGATCGGCCGGATCGCCCCGGGGCAGACAGTTCCGCAGTTCCGTGCGCGCTGGTGGCGGTGAACCGTGGTCGCGCTTCCAGCGCCCCCCTCGCGGGCGGTTTGGCATGCGAAGCAGGTCAACACCTGCCGCTGGCAAGTGACACTCGGATGGCTGCGGGGGGATGACCTGGCCATCGGGGCGGGTGCCGTCCGTATGCCTTACGTCGACCAGGGGAGAAGCATGGCGAACGAGCTGAAGTACGGCGACCAGGTCCACCTGCAGAACGGCTACAACAGCTGGGCGGGCGGCTACCTGGACACCAACGGCCACAGCAGCGACGGCGGGGCGAAGTACGGAGTGTCGACGACGGACTCGCCCACGCGTGGAGAGGGCACCGGGACCTGGCAGATCCTCTCCGCCACCGGCAAAGCCGTGGGAGCCAACGTGGCCAGCGGGGACCTGGTCTATCTGCGCAACCTCTACGGCGGTGACGGCGGCTACCTCGACACCAACGGGCACGCGACCGCCGACCAGAAGAACAGCGGCGGCAAGTTCAACGTCCTGACCTCCAAAGACCAGGACCGCGCCCCCGGTACCGGCCGCTGGCGCCTCTTCGCCCAGGCGTCCAGCCCCGGTGACCAGCACGTCCGGCCCGGCGACGTGATCCACCTGTGGAACACCTACGGGGACAACGGCGGCTTCCTGGAGACGAACGGACACGGAACCGCCGGCGGCAGCAAGTACGACGTGTGCACCAACGCCTACTACAACCGGGCCCAGAACGTCGGCGACTGGAAACTCCACCGCGCGTAAGCCTCCCTCACTGCCAGGGCCCAACCGACACCCCACAAGGGCCCACACCGAACCCGCCCCGAACTTCACGGCCCAGGGCGGGTTCGGCCTTCGACCGGGACCCTCCCGGAGTACACCCGAACGCCACCGCCGCCTGGTGGAAGAGATCCCCGGTGACATGGCACCTGCCCCAGCCGATACTGACCGCCCCGACCGTCGTCGTCCGAGGAACTGAAGATCATCAGCGGGCGTGGCTCGGGGCGGTCAGTTGCACTCGATCGGTCTCACAGCTGCGGTGGGACCGGCCGGCCGAGAAACGCGGCAAGGCGGTCAATGGCCGGAGCGGTCTCCTCGACGGGTCGCGGCTCGGCGAATCGTCCCGTTCGGGACTGGGTGGAGAGTTGGGCCTGAGCGAACGCCAGGGCCTGCTCGGCAAGGTCTTCGGGCAGCCGGGCGGGGATTTGGATGGCCTGGGCGAGGTCCCATCCGTGAGCGAGCAGATCGTACAGGCGGATCTGCAAGCGCTCGGCGCCCGTGGCGCTCCCCAAGGGGCCGCTATAACTCCGCGCGAGCACCCCAGGGGCGGAGAAAGCTGCCAGCAGTGAAGCACTTGAGATCTTCGACGGAAACGGTAGTCATCCCGGGGAGACTACGGCGTCAACTGTCAGGCTGCCCACGAGATTTGCATCGGTGCGAAGAGCCCTGCCGATTCGGGCGACTGCGCGATCGCTCAGCGTCGATGAGAGGCAGCTGTCGCAGGTACCTGCCGGCTCACTAACCTCGGGCTTTCACGAGCGGTGCCGTCTACCGCTTGCTCAGAGACACGAGAAGTGCTCCTGACCTGCAACGATGAGACCTGTGGAGGGTCCTGGCCGTTGCTGTTGAAGGAGCACATCTCAGGTGAAGAGTACTGACCTAATCCGCACGGCCGTACCGTGAGCGCCGCGCGCGACTCGAGGACCTCTTCGCCAGCGGCGTGCTCAGCGCACCGGTTCACGCTGTGCCCCGCCACTACAGACCGGGAAACCGCCCTGGACTGGCTCGACCTGGCCTGGGGCGCCGCGGGCATCGAGGGCGTCGTGGTGAAGGGCGCCGATCGGGCCTATCCCATGGGCAGACGCGCCTGGTTGAAGGTGCGAAACCATCCATGCCGCGCGCCGTCTCCGGCTGCCTCCAGCCAGCGCAGCTCGACAGTCAGCGGGCGATTGAGATCGCGAAGGGTGTGAATCCGGCGGACCGGATGACGTGCGGTACGAACAGGATCGCGGCCTCTGTGGCGCGGGCGGTCTGGATCCCGCCGAGGTCGGTGATCCATTCCTTTTGCCAGCCGAGGTCGGTGAGCAGTTCGCGGACGGTCTGCTTGGCCTGCAGGTCCTCGCCGGAGAGGAACGCGGTCGGTGTCTGGGCGAGCGTGGCCGGCGAGGTCATCACCGGGAAGAGCATGGTGTTGAGTGTCTTGACGACGCGCGTTTCGGGGAGCGCTTCCTGGAGTTGTTCGGCGAGGCTCGAGCCGGGGTAGATCAGTTCGGCGGGCAGTCCGTCCGGTCCGTCGGTGGTGGCGTTGGAGACGTCGACGAGGATCTTGTCCCGGAGTTCTTCGCGCAGAGCGGCGAGCCGGTCCAGCGAGCCGGCACCCGGGGTGGCGTTGATGACGATCCGGGCAGTCCGGGCGGCGTCGGCGGCGACGCCCGGCGTGCGGTCCGCCGCGGTCACTTCGTGTCCTGCCCGGGCGAGGGCTGCGGCCAGGTTGCCGCCGACGCGGCCGTTTCCGAGAACTGCGATCGTGGTCATGATGATCTGGTCCTTCCGTGCGTGGAGGTTGTGGTGCGCGGTCAGCGCGAGAGCGTGGATACGGCCTCGGCGTGGACGCCGGGCGCGGCAGCCAGGAAGCTCTGGCTCTGCGGGGTCCAGGGGCGGCCCTCGGCGTCGGAGATCCGTCCGCCGGCCTCGGTGACGAGCAGCGCTCCGGGAAGCAGGTCCGCGCGGGCGCCGGCGAACTGCCAGAAGGCGTCGATGCGGCCGGCGGCCACGTTCAGCAGATGCAGGGTCGCGGGCACGGCGACGCGTACGACGAGCGCGTCGAAGAGCATCGCGGTGATCGAGGAGCCGACGCGCCGCACGACCTTTTCGTCCTCGTCCGGCCGGGCCTGGCTGGTGGCCACGATGCTCAGGCCGAGGTCCGCGCTCTGGGAGACGTGCATCGGCCGGCCGTCGAGTTGGGCGCCCGCACCGGTGAGCGCGGTGTAGGTCTCGCCGGTCAACGGCAGGTGCACCACGGTGAGCACCGGCTGGTTCTCACGCACGAGGGTGGCGGTCACCGCCCACTCCGGCAGGGCGTGCAGGTGGTTGACGTTGCCTTCGGCCGGATCCACGACCCACCATTCGCCGGGCGGCAGCGCCCCGCCGTCCAGTTCGTCCTCCACCCAGCCGGCCTCCGGGCGCAGCCGCGTGAGGCGGGGGCGCAGGATATCGAGTGCCGTGTCGTCGTTGCCGGCGAGCGCGCTCATCAGCTCTTCGCGGCTCTGGTAACGGACCACCTCGCCGAAGCGGCCACGCAGCGCCGAACCCGCCTCACGCACGGCGATCGCGGTCTGGGCGAGCAGGTCAGCGTCGGAGGCGGCGACGTCGGTGGTCTGGAGCGTTTCGGACATGGTGGTATTCCCGTCTGAGGAGGGGTACTGAGGCCGGTCGAAGGCCCAACTGCGCTTGGTTTCCTGCGCTTTCACCTCAACGGTATGCAGCCCTGCGGTTAACTTCAAATGCATGTCAGGCACGGCTGGGATTACTCACATGCAATTGGATTTGCATCTGCTCGCCGCGCTCGACGCGCTGCTGGAGGAGGGCAGTGTGGCCGGAGCGGCGGCGCGCCTGCATGTCACCGCCCCCGCGATGAGCCGGAGTCTGGGCCGGATTCGGCGCACGACCGGGGATCAGATCCTGGTGCGCACCGGCCGCACGATGACCCCGACGCCGTATGCGATCGCCGTCCGGGAACAGGTGCATGAGCTGCTGCACCAGGTACACGGGGTGCTGGCACCGAGCCGTGAACCCGATCTGGCAACGTTGGAGCGCATTTTCACACTCCGCCGGCACGATTCCCTGGTCGCCTCGAGCGGCCCCGCACTGCTGGCGGCCGTGCGCGGGCAGGCGCCGGGCGTGCGACTGCGCTTCGTCGCGTAATCGAGCATCGACACCCCCGAGTTGCGGCGCGGCGAGGTCGACCTGGAGGCGAACGCCAACCGCCCGAGCGCACCGGACATCCGTGCCGAGAACGTGGGCGAGACCCGCCTCGTCATCGTCGCAAGGCAGGGGCACCCCCTCACCGCGTCGGGACCGTCACCGCACAGCGGTACGCCGCCGCTGAGCACGTCACCGTCTCGCGACGTGGAAACCTCAGCAATGCCATCGACGACGCCCTCGCGCGGCTCCGCCTCACCCGCCACGTGGTGTCGACCGCGCCCACGGAAGCGGCCGCGCTGGAGTTCGCGCGCGGCTCCGATATCCTGGTCAGCGTCCCCGAGGCCGCCACCACGAGGTCAGCGGTCGCCGACCTCGGCCTGGTCGTGCTCCCCCTCCCGCTCGAACTGCCGTCGGCACCGATATACCTGTCGTGGCATCAGCGCTACGACACCGACCACGCCCACACCTGGCTGCGGGGACTGGCGCGAACCGCGCTGGCCACGTGCGGAGCGTCGTAGTCGGCGCCGTCCGGCCGCTTCACCCGTACGTCCACGGTCCACGCGACCAGCACGGCGATCTGCTTGAACGTCAGCAGCCGCTTGTCGTTGCGGGTGCTGGCCGTGGAGGCGGCCAGACCGACGCCTGCGGCTCACAATCGCGGATCTGCCGGTGGGCAAGTCAATCTCACCGGGATTTCCTGTACCTCAACTACTCACGCCCGGGGAGCCTCGTGAGTTCGCGAAAACTGAAGGGTTCTCGGTAGGAACCCACGGGTGCGACAGCCGATTCTCCGGTGACAGGGCGCGGGTTTACGACGAACCTGGGGTGCCGGACCGCCTATAGGGGTCGGTAGGTGCCGTACTTCCCGGCAAGGGAGTTCGTGGCGGCTTCGGCGACATCGGACCGGGGGCTGGACACGCATGAGGTGAGGAATTGGTGCACTCGCTGCCCTGTCCCGCCGGCTGCCGCTAGGCATCTCCATGTGCTCTGCCTCTCGCGGGGCGACACGGCCGCGCTTCCCTGATCGCGCCTCTGGTCGCGTCGGGGCGGCCGCGCACAGGGTGCCGGACTCCGGGTGTGACCTGTTGGACACGGCCTTGCGCGCTTGCCCATGGCCAAGAGCGCAAGGCCAGGAGTTCGTTCTGCCAGGTCAACGAGGCGCCATCGGAGCCGTCGCCCGCGACCCGCCGCGCAGTTTGCGCCCTGGGGCAGAGATAGGTGCATGCGCTTCGCTGGGGCTAGATCGAGCGCGTGCTCTCGAGCTGGTGAGAGAGGGCGAGCAGGGCGCGGTAATGCTGGTCCCGGACGAGTTCGTCGCGGTCGGAGCCGTGGCTAGGTCGGCGAGGGTGTCGACGTACGTGTTCTTCAGACGGTCGTGCCACGGGTCCAGGTGACGGTGGTGGTCTTGGGCAGTGCGTGCGGGACCGGGGGTAAGCTGCCCTGACCCCCGGAGCGTCGACATCGCGTTGCCGACGGCGGGCTGGACTCTTCCCACCCTCGGGAGTCGTGCCGGTTGCCGGGCAGCGGCCGGCCAACCACGACGACGCGGAGGGTATCGGCGTCGATGACCGCCTGATGGGCGGTGGAGTACCGATAGTTCTTCGACTCCTCGGCTGAACTTCGGCGCCGCCGGATCCTGCCGGTGATCTCCCGCAGAGGCGCCCCGAACTTCAAGGGCCTGGGCAAGCTCCGCTACGTGGTCGCGCAGACCTTCGCCCTGCTGCACCGGTTCAAGCGCCTGGCTGTGCGGTGGGCCTCCACGATGCCTTCGTCTCGCTGGGCTGCGGCCTCATCTGCTGGCGACGGCTCAAGAAGCCTGCCGGACCATCTTCGCTGAAGCCCGCGTGCCGGCACGTTCCCTTGTAGAGGGCGGCGTGTAACACGGGGCACCCTCCACCCGCTCGCTCGCTACTCACCTGTCTCGTGCTCCGAACGATCCATGGCCGGCGGCTCGTTGTAGGTGATCACGACCGGCGCGTTTGCCTCCGCCCGTACGCGGTCCGACGCCGTCGCGATCTCCGCGTAGGTCCATTCCCTGTGCAGGCGCTCCCCGTGGGCATCGGTGATGTCGATGACCACGCTGGTCCACTCTTCGGCGGGCTGTTCGGGGACGAGTCCCAACTCGTACGTAGCGTCCTGGAGGAGGGATTCAGTGACGCGTATGCCGGTGAGTCTCTCGGCCAGAGCGAGGACCGCCGCCTTCCCGTCGACGACCGGGGCGCTCTCGTCGTGCTCTCCCTTGAGGGTCAGAGGGAAGCCGACTTCCCGCAGCAGGGGGACCAGTTCATCGGGGGTATTACCGTCGCGCAACGAGGGGCCCTCGAACGTCGTACGGAGCTCACCGTCCTCGAACCAGTGGAAGAGGTGGATGGGCTTGCCGCCGTTGGTCGAGTGCGCCACGACCCGGCCGCCCCTCGACAGCGTCTCCACGCACGGCGCCGCGATGCCCAGCCCACCGTCGAAACCGAGGACGAGTGTCCAGTCGCCGTTCTCGCCCGGAGCGCTGAAGGCGCCCGCGACGTAGGACTCGTCCCAGTAGTCGTAATCCACCTCGGCGCGGTGAGCGTCGTCCGCCTCGATCAGCCCGGCCGTTCCCTCCCCAGTGCCGCGCGGCTCCGCCTCCATCGCACACAGCACCTCGCGCGGGGTCCGCCCCCATATCAGTGTCAAGGTGTATCCGCTCTCCATCATGTGGCGGAAGAGCGGCGAGGTGCGGATCCAGGCGTAATCGTGCGCAGTCACCAAGTTCATACGGCGCAGTGTGCCTGATGCCTCTGACAACGCCCGGTGCAAACCGGTTCCTACAGCTGGAGCAGGTCCTCGGGTCGCGCCGCCCTCGGCACGGTCGTCGGGGCCTGAGCCAGCAGCACGCCGCGCCCGCGTTCCAGCAGTTCGAACGCCTTGGCCGGGTCGTTGACCTGCAGCGCGGCGGCCGCAGCGTCGGCTCAGCTCGGCCCCGCAGGGAGGTGATCCTGTCTGAATTGAGACCTACCGGCGCTGGGATCCATAATGGCGCACCCTTCCGTTGCCAAGCGAGGTCGACTGCGACGGCGGTAGGGCCCGCCGCGTGAGCGAGTACCAGTACTACGAGTTCCAGGCGCTCGACCGGCCGCTCAACGGCGAGGAGCAGAAGCAGTTGCGGACTGTCTCCACCCGGGCCCGGATCACCGCCACGAGCTTCACCAACACCTACGAGTGGGGTGACTTGAAGGGCGACCCGCGTCGTATGACCGAGCGCTACTTCGACGCTCACCTATACGTAGCCAACTGGGGCACCCACCGGCTGATGCTCCGCCTGCCTCAGCGGACACTTAGCCTGCCCATGGTCGAGCCCTACTGTCTCGGCCCTCACCTCGATGCCTGGACCACCCGAACTCACCTCCTCCTCGATCTGACCAGCGAGGACGAAGAAGGCGACTGGGTCGAGGGCGCCGACGACTCGCTCGCCGCCCTCATCGGCGTCCGCGACGAACTCACTACCGGCGACCTGCGCCCCCTCTACCTCGCCTGGCTCTCAGCGCTCGCAGCTTGGGGACGGGTAGACGACGACGAAGAGGAGTACCGGACCTGTCTGGAGCCGCCCGTCCCGGCAGGGCTCAGTGAACTGACCGCCCCGCAGCGCGCGCTCGCGGACTTCCTCCGCGTGGACCAGGACCTGCTCTCCGCCGCGGCTCAGACCAGTCCCACCATGTCCGCGAAACCGCCCCGGCCCACGAAGAAGGAACTCGCACCGCTAATCGCCGCGCTGCCGCAGAAAGAGAAGGACACCCTGCTGCTACGGCTCGCCCTCGGACCCGAACCCGGCCTCCACACCGAACTTCTCCACCAGTTGCGCGGCACCACCACCCCCGCCCCCACTGCCGCCAGGCGCAGGTCAGCGGCCCACCTGCTGGACACCGCGCACACTCTGCACACAGACCGCCGACAGCACGCCAAAGCCGAACGAGCCGCGGCACGCACCCGGCACCTGAACGCCCTGACCGACGAGGCAGAATCCGTCTGGCAGCAGATCGAGGCACACCTGGCCACAAGGAAACCCAGCGCCCACGACCAAGCCGTCACTCTCCTCGCGGACCTACGCGACGCCTGCGCCGGCACCGAACAGCAGGCCGACTTCCACCAGCGCCTGACTCGCCTGCGCAAGGCCAACCGCCATCGCCCTGGCCTTGTGCAACGCCTTGACCGCCGCAACCTTCGATAGGGCTTCTGCTCCTGCGGTGTCCCCTTTCCTGCCGTGGCCGGGCAACTGCTCGGCTTCGTGGCCACCATCGCCCAGGTTTCGACGCCGGTCCGTCAGGCATCCCACCAGCCGCTCGTCTCTCGGCGTGCGTCGGCGACCCGCGCGTGAGCGCGGGCGACCTTCACCCTGGCCTTGCCCCGGTTGCTGGAACCCTTCTGCTTGCGGGACAGCTACCGCTGCGCCTTCTTCAGGCGCTTCTCGGCCCGGCGCAGGACGCGCGGGCTGTCGACCTTAGGGCCATCGGAGAGGACGGCGAAGTGTCCGAGGCCGAGGTCGACCCCGATCTCTGGCGTCGTCTCGGGCAGGACCTCCGAGGCGTCCGTCTCGACGACGAAGCTCGCGAAGTACCGGCCCGCGCTGTCCTTGATCACCGTCACTGCGGACGGCGTCGACGGCAGCGCGCGGGACCACTTCACCTTGAGATCACCGATCTTCCGGCAGGCGCAGCTTCCCGCCCGACGTGATCCGCCAGGCGGCGTTCGCGGTGAACCGGATCGACTGCCGGTTGTCCCGCTTCGACTTCAGGCGCGGCGCGCCCATGCGCGGGCCCTTGCCCTTGAGGCCGTCGAGGGCGGAGCTGGGCGACCTGGCCGAGATACGGCTCGACATCCAGCGCACCCCCAAATGGGCGCTGCGAGCTCGCCGTCTTCAGCTGATGTCGGAACCCAACGTCCAGCGGCGCTCGAAGCCGCAGCGGCTGGGCCAGCGGTCCGCCCCGAATCGCCAAGGACCAATCCGCCACCCGCGCATCGCCCACCGTGATCCGCCGCCGAACACGTCGAAGGCGGCTTGGAGCTGGGCGAGCCGGGTGCACCGTGGGCGGCTTGAGTAAACCCGTCAGCTCCTCCAGGCGTACCCAGTTCGAACGGGGCGGCTGGCAGTGACGCCCGCCGCAGGGAGCGGCGCGAGGCCCAGCGGGCGGCTCGGTGGGGGCGGCAGGACACCACCGGCATCGAGGACTCGGCGGCCTGGCAGCTCCAAGGGCGCGCTCTGTCTTGCCGCCGCCCGCCTTGCCCACGCCGCGCAGATCGGAGACGTCGTCGATCAGGGGCTGCAGTGGGTCTGGGTCCAGCCTCGACGGCCGCCGGCGCCTGGTCGCCAGCTATGCGAAGGAAACGCTGTTCGAGGTCGCAGCACAAGGCCCGTACCGGCTGTGACCGTCCCGCGGGCCAGTCCAGTGATCACAGCGGCCAGCAGGCCTCTACTCGTTCGGCCTCTGCCGATCCCTGCACGGGCAGGGCGCCCCACCGAACGCCCGTGATCACGATCAGAGCTCGACGTCCTACCGCCTACCTTGCACGAGCTCGATAGGAGGCCGTCACTCTCCTATGCCGTTCAAAGCCCAGCACGCCCAGGCAATGATGGTCACCGCCGTCGCAACGGCCACCGCGCCGAGGGTGATCCCGGCCCGCGCCCGGATGCGACTGGCTCCCTCGTCGCCGCGCATACGTCGCAGGGCAATACCTCCTGAGACGACCGCCCAGATCCCCAAGGGCAGGATGAAGTAGACAGGGAAGTAGCGGAACTGGTTCGGAACGGATTCCGGAAGCAGCGGGCAGCCGATCGCCACGACCGCAGCGGTGCCCACCATGAGTGACCAGGCGCCCGTCAGCTGCGGGGGAGCCTCTTCTTCGAACGGATCGCTCTGCTGTGCGGAACTCATGGTCCGAAACTAGGCGGCGGAAGGCGTCTTCCACCTGGGTGCGGCTACCTAGATGCGCGTGAGTAGGCCGGCAGCCGGAGGCGACCGTGGCCGCCATATCGCCCGGCGCGGGTCTCGAACGTTCCGCTAGCTGGTGCCCGTGGGTCACGCCGCCCCCAGGACAGCATGGACCCAATAGGCGTGTCGAAACTCTTGCCCCCGCCCGTTACGAACCCCGTCCAAACCTACCGACCGAGCGAATTCACAACTCGCCGGAGCTGGGGTTCGGCTCCGGGCAGACCTGCTGGCGCAGTGGCAGCAGGCCGAGGTCTTCAACCTGCTGCACCGAATCCTGCTTGCGTGTCGCCGACACTTGCGAACTGAACGCTGCTGGCGAACTCGCACCACAAGATCAATGATCGGGATGGTCCCGGGAGGGATCGCAGTCAGAGTCGGCTGAGTCGATGAGTGGTTGGCTGCGCCAGTCGTCCACAGAGCGTGTCGATCCGAGTCAGCGCCCAGTCGATCGGTTTCTCTGCGGAACGCAGACGGCGAAGGTGAGCACGCCACTCCGACTCGTCCTGAGTCTCGTACAACACCTCCCAGTAGCCCGAGCCAGGAGCAGTACGAGCGGTGGCCCGCCGACTCGCATCCTGCTGCTGGCGCTTCCTCTTCCGCTGACCTGGCACTGGTCCAGCATCGATGGCCCTGTGTCCCTCAGCAAGGCCATTGCCCCGGGCCCTGGTCGACAACGGCTGATGGAGGTCTTGAGCGGATGTGCCGGACGACCGCGGTGAGGTCACTTGCACGGTGGCGGCGGTATCCGTCCCCGGGCCGGAGACCGCGCCCAGCGCGCCGGCCGCTGCGACGGTCACGGGTTCTTACCTGTCGCGCGGCCCGGATGCCTCTCAACGAGGCCATGGCCCGGCTGACCGCCGGTACCGCGCTCTCCGCCTCCGGCCGCCAGGCCGAGGCACTCGCCGAGTTGGAGCAGGTGAAAGCCTTGGCGGATACCTGCGGGACCCTCGCCCTGTCCGAATTGGCTGAGCACGAAACACCACAGGATGGCCGCCCAGGCCCCGCCTCCGACACCTGGTACGACACCCGGGACCTGAAGTTCCCGAAGAGCACAAGCTCCGGTGGAGCGAGTCTTTCAAGAGTCATTCCCGGGCTTTGTCCATCTCGGCGTCGAGGAAGCCGCCCGTGCGGCTTGACCGCCTACCGGCGGCATCGGGGCTTGACCCAAGGCCGGGTAGTTAGCGTTTGCGCAGGTAACGCAAACCAGTTGAAGTATTTCTGACGCAAACGTCACCGCCCTCTCGGGGCATTGGCCAACGCCGATTGGACGCAGCAAAAGCTGATTGAGGGCAGCAGGTCACCTTCGACGTCGCCGCTGACGGTGTCGAGCAGGGTGATACGGGCTGTGCTGCGTTCGCCGACCGGCTGTTACTCGATGAAGAGGGCGCCTCGGCGACGGCCTCGACGATCTCCAGGCCGTGCTAGTGCTGGATTCCTCATTGAATGTACACATATCGGCGCCGTAGTAGGCGGGTTGGTGGTGCGGGTCTTCCCCATACCCAGGGCCGGGCTCGGGCGTTGAGCTGGGATGTTGCGAGGCGGGTGGCGCGTTCGATCTCGGCTGGAGAACGTGCTCATACCCGCAGTCCACTCGGGAAGACAATGTTGGTTGGACGCCGGTCGGGACGTCTGTAAAACGGCGGCCGTGCGGGGTGAGCCGCACCGGGCAGGACCTCGAGGGGTGCTGGCCCGTGGATCGCGTCCATCAATGGCCAGGCCGGTATGCCAGGCACTGAGGTGGAGAAACGATCACGACGGACCGCCCATCACAAGGAAGAGCGAAGAGGCCTGTTCCCGACCGTGGTGACACGCGAGTACCCGTCTCCCCAGGTCCCGGCGCAGCCGGAAGTGGTCACCCGCGCCCTGCCTCAGCGGGCGGAGGGGCACACCCGGTGTGAGTTCATTAGCCTGTTTGCCGACCTGTGGCGAATCCCCCACCACTCCGGTTCCCACTTCTCTGACCTGTGTGAATGCCCGTTCTCAGGCAATCGATACGCCTGTCCGGGCGAGACATGTGCCGATCCGTCATGTTGCGGAGGTGACACAGCGTCGGTTGCCTCAGCAGTGATGCACAATTCAGGCTTCACGCAACAGAACGGACAATGCTCCGCTGGAGGGGTTCTTGTGGGCAGTACACGTGTTGGCTTCACTATCGGCCTGATGGCCGGTTTCCTGGCTCTTCAGATTCCAGTCGCCGCTGCCGCCGGTGACTCAGGCCTCGACATTCGCCCGCAGCGGACCTCCCACGGCTCCACGGTCACCGTCAGCACCACCGCATGCGGTGCGGACGTGACCTACGGCAAGGGCGAGTCCGAGGTGGCAGGGGCGTTCCACCTGTTCGAAGGCGAGAGCAAGGGCGTGCTCACCGGCGAGTTCACCGTGCCGGAAGGATCTTCGCCCGGTACCGACACCGTAACCGTCAAATGCCCGCCGCGGACCAGGATCACGGACTCGTACCAGCTCCCGACACGCCAGCCTGACGGTGCCGTCGAGGCCGGTTTCGGAGACACAGGAAGGGGAGTCCCGCAGCTCGCTCTGGGCGCGGCGCTGGTCACCGCAGCCGCTGCCGGGGGGCTGGTGAGGATGCGCCGCCGCACGAGCTCGAACGGAAACTGACTGCCTGCTGCCCCACCGGCTCCCGGGGCCGGTTCCCGAGGCCTTCCTGGTCCCGGGAACCGGCCGGGAACCGATCGCCTCCCCTCTCCCCCGCTGCAGGCAAAGAACCCACCGCGATGGCCTCCAGGCGTACCACCGACTCTTCCTCATCCCCGTTCATCCCTTCGGCCAGGTCTTTGGCCTGGACGCTCGTGGCGGGGACCGTGCTGTTGGCCGGCGCGGTACACGACGAGCAGCCACCACAGCCTTCCGCCGGTCAGGCACTCTCTCCGCTGCCAGGTGCCTCGGTCTACCGCACCGCCGCCCCAGCCGGCCCCGCCGTGTCCCCGCTCCCGCCCGCGGACCCGCTCTGGCTCCGGATCCCCGCCATCAACGTGAACGCCCCCGTCACCAAGCTGCACCTCGACTCATCGGGGGCGCTCGAGCCCCCGCCCGCCGACGACCCCAACCGCGCCGGCTGGTACAGCGAGGGCACGGCACCGGGATCTGCCGGGACAGCCGTCACCGCGGGCCACGTGGACCTGCCCACCGGCAACGCGGGCGTCTTCTACGAGCTCGGCGCCCTGACCAAGGGCAACACCATCGAGATCGACCGGGCGGACCGGCGCACAGCCGTATTCACCGTCGACGCCCTCGAGATCTACGACAAGCAACGCTTCCCGAGCAAGAAGGTGTACGGCATCTCCGAGCGCGCTGAACTACGGGTGATCACCTGCGGCGGGGGCTACGCCAAGCACACCGGATACCAGGGCAACCTCGTGGTCTACGCGACACTCACCGCGGTCAGATGAGGCCATCGCTCGGCGTCGGTCCGGCACAGCCGCTGCCTCCTGAGCTGCCCGCTGGCGGGCCGTGAGCTCACCCCACCTCGTCGCCCTCGTCCGGGCAGGAGCCCACTTCGAACGCGGCCACCTCGTAGAGCGCCCTGAGGCTGTGGCCGCGCCCGCGCTCATCGACAAAAGACTCCCGTTCTCGGGCTCTGGTCCAACTTCTGTGAGCCGTGACTGCGAGTGATCGCTTAGATGTCGAAGAGCGCTTCCTCTTGTGGAGGGAGCGAAGGGTCAAGGACGTCGCGAAGGCGGGTGATGTCGTGGCGCCACTTCGAGCCGTTCGCGCTGCAGGTCAGCGTCGGCCGATTCGATCCCCGCCAGATACGACTGCAGCGCGGGAAACCCATCGACTCGAGCCGGCTATCCCCCGTACGTAGACGCCCTTCGCGTACTTGTCCCTGGCGTGTTCGACCTCGGCGGCGAATTCGAGAGGAGCGGCCCTGGTGGGGTCCGAGGGGCTGGGCCATACCTGCGGTGACCGAGACGGCGTGGCAACGGCATCAGGAAGCGGGGACGGGATCCAACCGGTAGGCGTCCCCATGGGCGACCACGCGGCCGGCGGTGGGCGGTGCGAAGTGGGTGCCGAGGAGGAGGGTGTCCGTGCCGGCGAGGGAGCCGAGCAGTTCGCGGCGGGTGGCCTCGGACTGCCGCGGGTCGATGTCGACGCAGGCGCCGATGACGGGGTGGGCGAGCTGGACGGGGTGGTGGACGCAGTCGCCGGAGATCAGCGCCGTCTCACCCTGGCTGGTCAGTTCCACGGCGACGTGGCCGGGGGTGTGGCCGGGTGTCGGGATCAAGCGCAGGCCGGGGGAGATCTCGGCCCCCTCGTGCGGGACGTCGACCGTGCTCAGCAGACCCGCCTGTTCGACCGGGATCACGGAGTCGCGGAACATCTGTTCGCGAGGCTCCTCCAAGTCGTACGTGGCCCAGAACTCCCGCTCGGCGCGGGAGGTGAGGTAGCGGGCGTTGGGGAAGGTGGGGACCCATTCGCCGTTCACCTGCCGTGTGTTCCAGCCGACGTGATCGGCGTGCAGGTGAGTGAGGATCACCAGGTCGACGGAGTCCGGGGGGAAACCGGCGCCGGTGAGGTGCTCCAGGAAGTCGGTCCGCAGGTCGTGCCAGGCCGGGTTGGCCCGCTCCTTGCCGTTGCCGATGCCGGTGTCGACGACAACGCGCAGCCCGTTCACGACGAACGCGAAGCTGTGGCTGTCGATGTGCAGAATCCCGTCCTGGCCGGCGAAGTGGGGGTGCAGCCAGTCCTGGGCGGTCACCATCTCAGGGGTGGCGTCGGGCAGCAGCCAGGGTCCGGTCGCGGGCGGCAGGGCGACTTCGTCGATGCGGTGGACGGTGACGCCGCCCACGGTCCAGGAGGGGACGGGGGTGGCGGCGGGGGAGGTGTGCATGGTGTGTCGTTTCCTTTGGTTCTCTGCAGTGGGAGCGGTCGGTTGTTCTCTTCAGTGGGAGCGGTCGGCTTCGGGGCGGGCCGCCCCGTGTCGTGACGCGGTGAGTGCCGCCAGGGCCGCCAGAGCGAGGAGAGCGGCGGTGATGGCGTAGGCGTGTGAGGTGGCCCCCAGCCCGTAGTGCTGGGTGGCGGCGCCCGCGGCGACGGCGGGCAGGCTCATGGAGAGGTAGCTGAGGATGTAGTAGGCGGCCAGTGTCGCGGCGCGGTCCCGCTCGTCGAGCGAGGCGAGGAGCATACGCAGCGCCCCCTGGGAAACGGCGCCGAAGGCGATGCCGGCCAGTACCGCGCCGCCGTAGACCGCGGGCAGCCCGGCGCCGTGCAGACCGCTCAGGGTCAGGGCCGCGGCGGGCAGGACGGACAGGCAGCCGCCGATCGCCGTGGCGCGGGGCGGCCTGCGCCGCAGCGCCCACACGGTGAGCGCGGCGGTGGCACTGAGGGTGAAGAAGACCATGCCACGGGCTGCTTGCGGGGCATCGGGGGCCACCAGGCCTACGAGGGCCGGACCGAGGGAGGAGTAGAAGCCGCCCAGCGCCCAGACGGTGCCGACAGCGGCGCCCGCGGCCAGCAGGGTGCGGCGGACCGGGGGCGGGACGCCGGCCCGCGGGCGCAGCGACCGCAGCGCTCCCACGCGGCGGTGGGCCGTCTCCGTGGTGAAGGTGGCCGCGATCGCCTGGGCGAGGAACAACGCCGCCAGCAGTACGTAGACGGTGACGGTGGGGGCGGGGGCGAAACGGACGAGCAGGGTGGAAACGAGCACGCCGGTGGCCATACCGGCGACCGGGGTGACGCTGTTGGCCAGGGCGGACCGGCCCGGGCGCCGGGGGTTCTCCAGGTCGAGGAGCGCCGCGCCCGCGGCGCTGGTGGCCGCGCCGGTGGCCGCTCCTTGCAGGACCCGGGCGATGGTCAGGGAGCCCGCGCCGTCCGCTGAGGCCAGGAGGACCATGGAGACGGCCGCCATGAGCAGGGCGCCTGCCAGGACGGGGCGTCGCCCCAGGTGGTCGGAGAGCGTTCCGGTGGTGAGCAGGGCCAGCAACAGGGCCAGGGCGTACGCGCTGAAGACCACGGTGACGGCGAGCGCGGAGAGGCCCCACTGGTCCTGGTAGAGAGGGTAGAGCGGGGTCGGAGCGCTGGACGCGGCCAGGAGGGCCGCGAGTATCGACACGTCGAGGGCGAAAGAAGCCGTGCGCCTCTTCGTACGGGCGCGGGCGGCCCGATGGGCGACGTGCGCGGGTGCGTCGGACATGACGCCGGGCATGGGACTCCTTCCGTAAATGCAATGAATTTGCGTTAACCCGAACGTAGAACCTATGGTCGGGTTAACGCAAATCGTTGGCTTTTAGTGCGGGGTGCTTCGTTGCCACGCCCCCTGATCAGGAGAAACCCGTGCCCTCCGTTGAACTCACGCCGCCCGAGGCCGCCCGCTGGGCCGCCCGTGCCGGACTTCCGCTGCCCGATGACCGCCACGCCGCAGTCGCCGCCACCGCCAACCACATCCACTCCGTCGTCTCGGTCCTGCGTGAGCTGGACTTCGGGGACACCCCGCCCGCCGGCGCCTACCGCGCTGGAAAGGAGAAGCACGATGCAGCCGTATGAGCTGACCCTCGCCGACGCCGCGCAGCAGATCCGGGCCCGCCGGCTGTCCCCCGTCGAGCTGGTGGACTCGGTCCTCGAACGCATCGACCAGGTGGACCCGCGCGTCGAGGCGTACGTCGCGGTCACCGCTGAGCAGGCCCGCGGCGCGGCGCGGGAGGCCGAGCAGGAAGCGGCCCGCGGCATGTTCCGGGGATCGCTGCACGGCGTCCCGGCCGGGCTCAAGGACCTGATCGACGTCGCCGGTTCGCCCACCAGCGCCAGTTCCCGGGTCCGGGCCGGCCACCGCGCCGCCGCCGACAGCACGGTCGCCGCCCGGCTGCGGGCCGCAGGCTCCGTCCTGGTCGGCAAGACCCACACCCACGAGTTCGCCTACGGCCTGACCACCCCGCAGACCGCCAACGCCTGGGACCGCGGCCGGGTCGCGGGAGGCTCCAGCGGCGGGTCCGCCGTCGCGGTGGCGGCCGGGGCGGCGACCTTCGCCCTCGGCACCGACACCGGCGGGTCGATCCGGGTTCCCGCCGCGCTGAACGGGGTCGTCGGCCTCAAGCCGACCTACGGGCTGGTGCCGCGCCACGGCGTCACATCGCTGTCCTGGTCGCTGGACCACGTCGGCCCGGTCACCCGCACCGTCGAGGACGCGGCCCTGGTCCTGAACGTCCTCGCCGGGCACGACCCGTGTGACCCCACCTCGCTGGACGCCCCCGCCATCGACCACCGGCCGGAACGGGAGCCGGACCTGGCGGGCGTGCGCGTCGGGGTACCGCGCAACTACTACTTCGACCATGTCGACGCGGAGGTGGAGACCGCCGTCCGCCGGGGCATCGCGCAGCTGGAGACGCTCGGCGCCCATCTCGTCGAGATCGATATCCCGATGACCCGGTACGTCCAGGCCACCCAGTGGGGGCTGATGGTGCCGGAGGCCACCGCCTACCACGAGGACACGCTGCGTGCCGTCCCCGAGCTGTACGGGGCGGACGTCCGCATCCTCCTGGAGGCCGGTGAGCTGATGGGCGCGGGCGACTATCTGCGTGCCCAGCGCTCCCGGACGCTCATGCAGGAAGAATGGGCCCGCATTCTGGAGAAGGTCGACGTGATCGCCGCCCCGGCGGTCCCGATGACCGCGGTGAAGACCGGCCAGGAGAGCGTCACCTGGTCCGACGGCTCGACCGAGGCCGTCTCCGACGCCTACGTGCGTCTGTCCTCCCCGGCCAACATCACCGGAGTGCCCGCCCTGTCCGTCCCGGTGGGCCACGACACGGCAGGCATGCCGATCGGCATGCAGCTGCTCGGGCGACCCTTCGGTGAGCGGCAGCTGCTGCGGGTGGGCCACGCCTACGAGCGGACGCAGCCCGCCCGATCGCTCGCGCCGACCGCCTGAGAGCGGCCTGCGGGCCGGACGGTTCCGGACCGGCCCCTATGCCGTTCGGCTCCGGTCAGGATCAGGACCGGATGCCCGCAGCGAGGGGGCCCTGGCGCGGCCGTCGAGCCGGCACGCTCCTCCTAAACGCAAGAACTGTGCTTTAAGGTGGAGTTATGAGTCGTAAGCCGATGGTGCGCCCCGGCGGGCGCAGTGCACGGGTCCAGGCTTCGGTGCACACCGCTGTCCGCGACATCCTGTCGGAGCGGGGCCGCGATGCGGTGACCGTCCCGCTGGTCGCCCAGCGCGCCGGAGTCACCCCCTCGACGATCTACCGCCGCTGGGGCGACCTTCAGGAGCTGCTGTCGGACGTCGCGGTGGAGCGCCTGCGGCCCGACACTGCGCCGGAGGACCACGGTGACCTGCTGTCCGACCTGACGGCCTGGGCCGAACAGTTCCTTGACGAGATGTCGTCCCCCTCCGGCCGCGCCTACATCCGTGACGCTCTGCTCGGAGACCCGGACGGCAGCTACGCCGGTCAGTGCTCGGCCTACGCGGCCGAACAGGTCGACGTCATGCTCGCCCGCGCGATCGGCCGCGAGGAGAACACTCCCGACGTCGAGACGGCGATGGACCGCGTGGTCGCCCCCATGATGTACCGCATCCTCTTCCGCCCGGCCGGACTCGACGCCGCGTACGCCCGTCGGCTGGTGACCGAGCTCCTCGACGCGGGCGAAGAACACCCCCTCCCATGATCCAGATTCCTCGCGGCCCGCGCAGGAGGTGCCCAGATTCACCGTTGCTCATGCCCGCGGGCTGTCGCGGCTCGGGCGAGGCGAGGGCCTTCGGCTTGTGGCGTGGTCCGTGGAGGTCACCGCTCTGGTCGGTATACGGAGCCGCGGCGGCCACGACCTTCTTGCCGAGGCTGGTGAGCTGCATGGGGTGTTTGACTCCGCCGCGGACCAGGAGCTCGCCGTCCAGGTCCTGTTCCAGCTTGCGGATCTGTTCCTGCCGCCGGCCGCAGCAGAGCGGGCAGGCCAACCAGCCTTGCTGCTGCGGCGGCGGTTGTACGTGGCCTTCGCCGAGGATGTGCCCACACGGGAGGCTGCGCCGCTTGAGCCGCCGCCGCTCCAGCTCCTCGAGCCGCCGGTATGCCGTCGCGCGACCGGGCAGCTTCACCTCGCCTTCGCCATAGCGGGCTTCCAGGCGTGGGCCGACGGAGCGGATCGCCTTCCCACAGGGCGGCTTCGATTCCTTTCCGTGCTCGGCATGCCCGACCCCCGAGCAGCTTGAGCGGGGAGCAGAGCTCCGGTCCTGACCTTGTTCTTTAACCTCCGGTGTTCTGTGACGGCTCCGCAGTTGGAACGCCCGAGATGTTGCCCGGGGTGTTCATGCTTCTATGCGCAGCCAGGTGTTGCCTGCGCGGAGCCAGAGGGAACCGTCGCGGCCTTGGCCGCAGTGCATGACGACTCGACCAGGCAGCCGTAGCCGACGGCGGCTGGTTACTGCCCAGGTGGTGCCGTTGAGCTCGGCACGTATGAGCTCGACGGACCGCTTGTTGTGGTCGCGGCGGGTGAGTACTGCCCTGTTGTCACAGATCGCGAATCCGTCCGGGGCTGGGACGGGGCTGGGGTAGCTGGCAATGTCGCCGGTGGACGGGGTGATCCGTGTCAGGAAGGTGCCGCCGCTGCCGCTGCCGGAGCACCAGACGAGCCATACCTGTTCGTTCTCGGTCGCGGCGGTGCAGCCTTCCAGCGGGTGGTCGGGCAGCCGACCCTTGGGCGTCCAGGAGGTCCGGCCCTGGCTGTCCCAGCCCGCGAGGCCCGCTCCCGACTCGGGGTGGCCGCCGTAGATGCCCTCATCGCCGTAAGCCGTCCAGATGCCTCCGTGGACGTCGGTGACCAAGGCGGGAATGTCATCACCGACGCAGAACTCGGCCTCAGGTGTCCCGGACGGGGAGAACACCACAGCGTTGGACGCCCAGGGCCGCTCGGTCTCGTTGCGGAACGTGCGCCCGCTCACCAGAAGGAATCGAGAATCCGGAAGCAGGGCCAAGTGACTGGGCCGAATCCGAATGTCATTCACCAGGATGCGCCGCTCCTCCTGTCCCGTGACGGTGACCAGCTCACCCGTGAACGGGACTTGCGGCCCCCACCCGATCCACCCCTTGATGTAGCGGGTGTGATCAAGGTATTGCCGGTGGACCAGCAGGACCGCAAGCTCCCCGGCGGGACCGACGCTCCACCAAAGGGCTCGGTGCCCCCGCATCGAGTCAGCAGCGGGAAGCCGCCACACGTTGTGTATCGCAGCATCGGAACCAGCAGCCAGGGGGCGGAGATTCATTGACAGTCGCCTCTAGGACTCCGGAGCCGAGTAGCCCGAAGAGCACTACCTTACCGGCCCTTACTCGGTCGAACTCCGGTGGAAATTCGTCCAGCGGCCGTGCCACGGGACATCCAGCGTCGAAATGTTCCTCGGACTATGTCACTGACCTGGGCATTTTCCGGACGCTGAGGCGGCCCTCGTCTGATCATGTGCTCCGACCAAGGTGCACCGATCAGAACGAAGGCCGTGTAGATGAGTCTGCTGCCTGACGCCGGCCCCAGGGAAGCGTTCGCGCAAGCGTCACGCTTCCGGGAGGACTTTCTGCGTGAAGCTGAGGGGGCTCGCGTTGACGCTGGCCGCTGTACGGGATCTGCGCGACTTCAGGGCACCGGCTTCGACTGAGCAGTTGGAGGCGTTCGAGACGGACGTGCTCTCCGGCTTCGTGCTGCTGACGGCGACTTCGTCGGCTGTTCGAGCCGTGACCGTGTCTCATCTCAGCGAGGCCGTGACGCGGCCAGGCCCATCTCGAGCGCGCGCCCACGTCACAGCAGGCGAGCCTCCTCGTTCCTGAGCGCCTCGCCCGATCCTCGTCAGTGCCGTGCACAAACTCGTTGGACAATCACATGGTTCTGCGGCAAGCGTGGAGGCCATGGAGCAGGAAGAGATCTGGAACGGCGAAGTTGCCGGGCGCTATGACACGCCCGGTTCCGGCATGTTCGCGCCTGAGGTCTTGGAGCCGGCCGTGGACCGCCTCGCCCGGCTCGCAGGGAAGGGACGAGCACTTGAGTTCGCCATCGGGACCGGCCGGGTGGCCGTTCCACTGGCCGAGCGAGGAGTCTGCGTCACCGGCATCGAGCTGTCCCTGCCGATGGTGGAGCAACTGCGAACGAAAGCGGATGAAGCAACAATCCCGGTGATCATCGGTGACATGGCGACCACCCGCGCACCCGGGACGTACACCCTCGTCTATCTCGTCTACAACACGATCTCCAACCTGCTCACCCAGGATGAGCAGGTTGCCTGCTTCCGCAATGCTGCCCGCCACCTCGCGCCCGGCGGCCGGTTCGTGATTGAGCTCGGGGTACCCGAGTTGCGCAAACTCCCGCCGGGCCAGACGGCCGTCGTGCGGCAGTTTGAACGCGGCTACATCGGCTTGCACACCTACGACGTCGTTCGCCAGCACATTGTGTCGCACCACGTCCGTTTCGACGAGAGCGAGCATGCACGGTTGTTCCGCACCCCTCATCGCTACATCTGGCCGGCCGAACTCGATCTCATGGCCAAACTGGCCGGCTTCGAACTGCAAGCCAGGCATGCGGACTGGGTCGGCTCCGCGTTCACCGCCGAGTCCTCATCTCACGTTTCGGTCTACCGCGTCCCGCGGGGGCAGTAGCTCCGCGCGGTCGGACGAACTCGGCATCTCGGGGCTTGCCCACGACCACCCTGGTCACGCCCTCACCCCGGGCGCCAGGGCGCCCCTGGCCGCCCGATGACTGCTCGGACATCGCGATCGAGGACACCCTGAACATCAGCCACGGCGCGGTCCGCCCGTGACCACCGCCTTCGCCGCACCCCGGACGACGCGGCCCGCGAGCAGGACATCCGCAAGAGCCGAGCAGCACTCCCCATGAGAAGAAGCCCGGCCCGCCCCACACCACCCGCGCGGCGCCACGACCTTCCAGATCCTCGCGCTGCCGATGACCACTCCCGGTGCCCCGCCTCACGAAACGCGACAGCGGGTGTTCATCGGTGCCGCAGGCGCAGGCAGAGGCCGCCGAACGACCGGAAGTGCGGAAGGGGTTCGCACAGCAGCCGCGAACCGTCAGAGCGCAGATGCGCCGGTCGTCAGCCCAGCCGGATGTGTTGTACACATGGCCGATGTCCACTTCTCTGTTCCAGCTTCGCGCCGTTGCCGAGCACGAGTTCGCTCCATGGGCGCGCATGATTGCCGACACCTATGGCATGGACCGGTCGCAAGAGGAACTGGCCGACCAGCTGGCCGCAACGGATCTCGCCCGCACCCTGGCCGTGTTCGAGGAGGGCGAGCCGGTCGCCGGAGCCTCCGTCTACAGCCGCATGCTCACCGTGCCCGGGGGCGTCCTGCCCGTCGCGGGCGTCGCCTCCGTGGGCGTGGCCCCGACGCATCGCCGCCGCGGCATCCTCACGTCGATGATGCGTGCCCAGCTGACCGACCTGCACGAGCAGCAGCGCGAGCCGATCTGCGCGCTGCGCCCCTCCGAGGCCGGCATCTACGGACGGTACGGCTACGGCCTCGCGACGCTGGGCAATCGGATGCGCTGCGACCGGCGTGCCATGCGGCTCCGCCCCGACACCGACTTCGGCGACGGGACCGTGCGCCTGCACAACGCCGTCCGGGGCCGCCCCCTCCTGGAGGAGATCTACGACCAGGTCCGCACCGCCACGGTCGGCTGGCCCGACCGGCAGGCGGCCCACTGGACGGTGCGCCTCGCCGACTATCCGCACCGCCGCGGTGCGGCGACCTCGCTCCGGTGCGCCGTGTACCACGAGCGTGACCAACGCGCCACCGGCTACGCGCTCTACCGGCACAGCTCCGCACCTGACGGGCTCGGCGGCAGCTCCGGGGTGGTGGAGGTGGTGGAGCTGGCAGCGGCTCGGGGCAGTCCTATGCGGCGCTGTGGCGCTTCCTCGCAGGCATCGACCTGGTGGCCTGGATCGACTACGAGGGCGCCGTGGACGAGTCCTTGCCGCACCTGCTGGTCGAGCCGCGAGCGGTTGCGGCCGCGCCGGTGGACCGTCTGTGGCTGCGTATGGCCGACGTCGACAGGGCTTTGACAGGCCGGAGTTACAGCCTTCCCCTGGACCTCGTCCTGGAGGTGCAGGACGACTTCTGCCCGTGGAACAGCGGGCGCCGCCGGCTGCAGGCGGAAGCAGGGACCGCCATCTGCGAGCCCACGACCGCCCCGGCCGACATACGGCTGACCGCGGCGGCACTCGGCGCCGCCTTCCTCGGCGGGACCTCGCTCGCCGCCCTCGCGGCTGCCGGTCTCGTCGAGGAACTGCGGCACGGCGCCCTATCCCTCGGCTCGGCAGCTTTCCGCGGCGAACGGGAACCCTGGTACCCCGGTGGCTGGGCCTTCCCGCTCTACTGACACATCCTTCGGACGCGTTCCGGCCGGATGAATCCGCGCATCCGCCGCCCGGCGAAGACGGCCTCCACGCCGCATTGCAGGGTCGACTCCTCTGCGTCGGCCAGCCGGATGAAGACCAGCGGCGGACTGGGCGCGATCACCGCCGGGCACGGCGAGCGAAAGCAGCCGGCCCACGCCACCCGGCGGGAAACGCCGGCCAGCCACCTCACCGCCCGGCAGGGCGACGATTCAACCCGAGGACAGCCGAAGCGTCAGTCAGTCGGAGAGTCAGACCCCCGAGCGATGCCATGGCCAATCCTCACTGTCAGTCGGTGAGAGCGGCGTTGACGATGGCCTTGATGTACGGGAGGTCATTACCTCTCCCCGTCGGGTTGAGGGAGTACACCACGCGGTGCCTGAGGTCGCGGGTGGCGAAGTACCCGTTGTCCCAGCCGGGGCGGGAACCGGTTTTACCCCACGCGTACGCGCCGTTTGGGAGCTGGTAGCGCAGGAGCCCGCCGATGCTGTAGCAGGCCGCCTGGCCGACGCAGTTCGTGTTGTCGACGGCGTTCTTCACGTTCGGTACCTCGAATACCAGCTTCTGCTGGGCGGGTGGGAGCAGTCGGCCCCGGAACAGTGCGGTGATGAAGCGGTCCAGGTCGGCGGCGGTGGAGATCATGCCTCCCTCGGCCCACGGGTACGGGCTCTGCTCAGTCACGTCCTGCCCATCCAGGTACACCTCCGCGTGGGGCGAGGGGATCGCCGGGTCGTCGGCGGCGGGCAGGCTGGTGTGCTTCAGATGCAGCGGCCAGATGATCGTGCGCTGCAGTTCGTCGGTGAAGGAGTGGCCGGTGATCTTCTCGACGATCAGGCCGAGGACGAAGGAGTTGAGTCCGTTGTACTGCTGCTCGGAGCCGGGTGCGGGCGGCGTGTCGGTGGCTGCGGCGAACGAGTTGCGCAGGAAGTCTTCGGGCGTCACAGATTTGAGCTGCCATCCGGGTCCGTCGCCGGGGCCAGGAGTCGGGGCGGGCTTGGGTAGGCCGCTCGTGTGGTCGAGGAGCTGGCGCACGGTGACGCGGCTGTACGCCTCGGGCAGGATTCGGGGAACGTACCAGCGCGCCGGTATGTCCAGGCCGATCCGGTGCTCGGCGACGAGTTGGAGCACCACCGTGTTGGTGAACGCTTTGGTGACACTGCCGATGCGGACATGGGCGTCAGCGGTGACCGGGCCGGCGGTGGCGCTCACACCGTCCCGTCTGATCAGCGCGCCCGCCACGACGTCGTCGGGCAGGTGGTCAAGGAGGTCCTGGATGGCGGTGTTCGCGGACGCCGAGGCGCTGGAAGCAGGCGTGGCAGCGGCCGCGGGCAGGGTCGCGCCGGCGGTGAGAGCAGTGGCCAGGACGAGGGTGGTGACGGCGAGTCTGATGCGCATCGAAGTTTCTCTCCACGGCGCTGATGGAATGTGTTGACAACGCCAACTCTGCTGCGCGCAGCCGCCGTCGCCCATCAGTGATCACCCTGATCACAACCCTGGGCTCCCCCTGACAGCTGCGATCTGGTGCCGCCACCTCATCAGTTCGCCGAGACGACGCCGTCGCGTCCTCGACTAGGGCCTGTCCGATGGGTCGCGTGAGCCGGTCAGGGCCGTGGCCTAAGGGCTGTCCCGCTATTTGTGCGTCCGCACCTATCGTGTGGTGGAGCGACGCTGACCGGGCGGCCGACTGGCCAGACCGGGCTCTAGTAATCCGGTTGGGCCCGCCCGCGGACGATGCGTATCCTCTCGGACCATGTGCTACCACGCGTTCAACGGCGCCTTCCGGCACTACGTATGCATCGCGTGCCGGCTCTCCTTCAAAGGCAGCACATGGCCGATCCGGAAGCGCATCTGTCCTGGCTGTCGTGAACAGCTCGTCTTCGCCGGCTACGACTTTGCTGCGCCCCGGCGACGCGACACGAAGGCATGGTCAGTCGTTGCGACTGTGCTCGCGGAGGAGCTGACCTACGATCACCGCCCCGGCTGCGGCTGCTCGCGGCTCCCCTCTTTCCGACCCCGGACCCGAGCTCAGGTGCGTGTCCGGCGCCGCGCAGCCGAGCGGCTGGGCCTGCCTCTGTCGGTGACTCTCGCTCGCCGCGACGCCTTCACCTCGGAGAGCCGCGACGAGCAACCGCCCTCTCCGGCGGCCGCGAAGCGCGATACGACCTGAGCGCCGCGTCGACGCGGCATGCCGCGCTGGCCATGTGAGCGGTCAGGGCGCGGTTCGCCTTGAGAAGATCCCGCTGTGGCTGGAGTGATCACGGCAGCGGAGCCGTCCTGGATACCCCCGTTCACCGGGCTGCGCCCGCGCGACTTTCGAAAGCTGGTCACGCTGTTACGCCGAGAAGGCGCCGATCGAACTCGCCGCGGGCGTCCCTGGTCACTGCCGCTGGAAGAGCGGGTGCTCCTAGTCACCGCGTACTGGCAGCGCACGCCCTGACCCCGTCGGGCGAAGGCAAGGACGGTCAGGACGACGGCGAGTGCAGGCAGCCAGCCCGCCACCAACCCGGCGCCGGCACCGACGACGCCCGCCGCGATCAGGACGGGCAGCGCGCAGCACGCGACGCAGGCCAGGGCGGCCAGGCCCCCGAGCGCCTTGGGGGTGCGGTGGGGGCGGAGGTCAGCAGCAGGGGCCGGCATTGCGGTTCTCCTCGGCGAGGTCGGTGAAGGGAATGGGGCAGCAGGCGCTGGACGCACAGACGGTCAGGTCGTCACAGCCCGCCTCCACGGCGGCGAGCAGGGCGGTGCGGATGGTGGTCAGGTCCGCGATCTTCGCGTCGACCTCGGCGAGCTTGGCCGCGGCACGGTCCTGGAGCCCTGCCACGGGGCGGCCGTGGCGGTGGCGGCCTGCCTCGAGGAGTTCCGCGACTTCCTCCAGCGTGAACCCGAGCCGCTGAGCGGCCTTGATCACTCTCAGCGCGGTGACCGCGTCCTCGCCGTAGAGGCGGTGGCCTCCGTTGCTGCCCCGGCACCGCCGCCAGCGGTGAGCTGGAAGACCAGGACGGGCCCGTATCCGGAGTCAGCAGCCGGGGCGGTGGCCAGGATGACGAACCCTGCGGCTACGAGTGCCATCCCGGCGGTGACCGGGATCTTGTCACCCCAGCGCGGCGCGATGAGAAGAGACAACCCGGCCCCGCAGCCCATCGCCCCGGCCAGCGGCAGCATGAGCCATCCGGTCTGGGCGGGGTTGTGGCCGAGCACCGTCTGCAGGTACAGGCTGATGATGAACAGTGCGAAGAACATGAGGGCCAGCGCGAGCGCCGCGGCTGAGAAGCGCCCATTGCGGCACAGGGCGACGGGGATGACGGGCGACGGATGTCTGCGATCCCACCACCCCAGTACCATCAGCACGCCCGCAGCGGCGGTGAAGGCGGTCATGACCAGCGGATCAGCCCAGCCGCGGACCGGTGCCTCGATGATCGCCCACACCAGGGCCAGCAGCCCGCCGGTCATCAGGGTCATGCCCAGCCAGCCAGTCACCTTGGCCAGGGCGCGGGTGCCGCGACTCGGGCACCCGGCACCATGCCCCGGCCACCGCCACGACCACCACGGGAACGTTGAGCCAGAACCCGGCCCGCCAGGAGAACTGCTCCACCAGCGCGCCCCCGGCGACCTGTCCGGCCAGCGCCCCAGCCCCCGCGACCAGGGCCCAGACCGCGATCGCCCGCCGCCGCGCCGTCGGCTCCGGGAACACCACCGTGATCAGTGAAAGCGTCGACGGCATCAGCAGCGCCGCCCCCAGCCCCATAACCACCCTGGCGGCGATCACCTGTCCCGCGTCCTGTGCGGTGGCGCCGTACACCGACGCCAGGCCGCATAGCACCAGGCCCAGCACGAACGCGCGGCGCCGCCCGTGCGCATCCCCTCACGACCCTCCGGCCAGGACGCCGCACGCCAGGGCCAGGGTGTAGCCGTCTGCGACCCACTGCAGTGTGCTCATGCCCGGCTCCAGCTCGGCCTGCAGACTGGGCAAGGCCACGTTCAGCACCGTCACATCCACGCCGATCAGGAACAGGCCGGCGCACAGTACCGACACAGCAGACTTCGGGTGTGCCGCCACTGTCGCCATCGTCATGGCTGAAGCAACCCCCAGAACGTAGTGGCGCCTATCGGTTTGTCGTACTTCTTGGGCGCCGCCCTGCCTGCCCTTGCAGAGCAGGCGCAACGAGGGAGCAGGCACAGGTACGGGCCTGTCAGCCGAGCTGGTCCCACCACCAGGCGATGGTCGGGATGGGCAGAGGTTCCGTGCTGGGGTCGCTGGGCTTGTCCACGATGGTGACGCCGTTCGCGGTCTCGGCGGAGCGGTAGCGGGCCGTCAGCGTGGGCAGGGTGATGTTTCCGGTGATCATGTGGTCCCATCCTGCGAGATAGCGGCGCATGTCCTCGTCGGCATCGCGCAGGAGCCTTTCGCGCAGGCGCAGGTAGAGAGTCATGATCCGGTCGCGGATGGCGACTGCCTCGGTGACGGCCCGCTCGAGGGACCAGTCGGGATGCTCGTAGCGGAGCGCGGCGAACAGGTTGTGCTTCCTGGAGGCCATGCGGCGTTCTTTGAAGTAGGAGTAGCGGTCGTTGTCCAGTGCGGTGATGTGCCCGGCCGCCTCCGTGAGGGCGCGGACTTCGGGGCGGGCCCATTGCTGTGCGCTGATCTCGGAATGTGTCGCCCCGTCCATGAAGCCGATGGCGGAGTATCCGCCGACCGAGCTGAATCGCAAAGCCAGGTAGTCGTTGACGTTGAGCGGGGTTCCCCACTGCACGAGAACGGCCTCCGTGGTCATGGAGTAGAGCCATTGGCTCTGTCCGGCAATGAAGCGTTCGTATTGCACGGGGGCCAAGGCTTCCCTGAGGGCCAGCACGGCATCGCGAAGTGCCCTGTCGGCGGGGGCCGCGGAGTCATGCCAGGCATCGGGAGACCTCAGGATGTGTTCCCAGCGGCCCAGTCCGACGATGATGTCGCCGAGCGGGAGGTCTGATTCGACACGGTCGTTCGGCAGCCAGCCCCACGTGTTGTAGCGGACGAAGGCCTTCGCGGTCTCGCCGGTCGCGTGCGGGATCAGGTGGGCGGTGAAGGCCGCACCGAGCTCAGCGAACACGGCGGTGCGCCGCGGATCGCCTTCACCGATGTCGAACTGCTCGGCCCAGTCGCGGGAAAATTCTCGCAGTGCGCCGAATTCCGGGCTGACGTAGGAGGTCAGTGGACAGTAGAAGGTGAGCAGTTGCGTGCCGAGATTCTCAACATCCGACATTTGTCCTCCTCATGGTGGAACGCCGACAAGGCCGTACCTACTTTCACGGTGACTGGGGCTTCGGGAGACGGCGCGGATGGTACGCATCAGCAGCGCCGCACCGCAGCCCATCGCCAGCCGCGCCGCGACGACCTGGCCCGTGCCGGTGGCCACCGGCGCCGTTCCGCACAGGGCCAGGCCGAGCGTGAAGGCGCGGCGCCGGCCGTGCGTATCGCTCCACACTCCGGCCGCCAGGACGCAGCAGGCCAGCGCGAGGGTGTAGGCGTCGGTGATCCACAGCGGGCCCTGCGGGCCGGGATGCAGATCGGATTGGAGGCTGGGCAGGGCCACGTTCATGACGGAGACGTCGAGGCCGATCAGGAACAGGCCGGTGCACAGCACTGCCAAGGCCCCGCGTGGGTGCGTGGCGCGCGGGGGCGGTGTCATGGTGCGATGTGCTCCCACCACCAGGCGATGGTCGGGTACGGCAGCGGATCGTCACTCAGGTGTGCGGGGGCGTGTGGGTGCGCCGGATGTCGGGGGCGGCTTCGGGGGCGAAGTAGCGCATGCAGGTGGTGCCGAAGGTGATGTCGCCGCTGATCACCCGCTCCACGCCGGTGAGGTACTTGCGCAGGCCGGGGCTGGCGGTGGGGAGGATCTGCTCGCGCAGTCGGAGATAGAGGGCGAGCATGGTGTCGCGGATCCTGATGCCCTCGAGCAGGGCCTGTTCGAGGGTCCAGTCGGGATGTTCGTGCTGGAGTGCGCCGAAGAGGTTGTAGTTGACCTGCGCCAGGTCCCTCTCCTTGCAGAAGGAGTAGCGGTCGTTGTCCAGCGCGGCAGCGAACAGACCTGCTTCGGTCGCTGCTTTCACCAGGGGCGAGGACCACTCCTGAGCGGTGATCTCGGTGCCTTCGACCGCGTCGAGGCAGCCGAGCGTGGCGTGGACGCCGACGGCGCCGATCCGCACGGCCAGATAGTCGTCGACCGTCAGAGGGGTACCGCGTTCGCGCAGGGCCCTCTCCCAGAGCATGGCGTGCAGCCAGCCGGCCTGCGTGGTGGTGAACCGCTCGTGCTGGACATCGCTCATGCAGGCGCGCTGGCGCTCGAAGACGTTGCGCAGCGCGTCGTCGAGGTGGGTTGTGTGGCTCTCCCAGGAGCGCGGACAAAGCATGGTGTGCGCCCAGCGGTACACCGCGTGGAGAACGTCGTCCCTGGCGTCCGGGTCGGGCACGATGAAGTCGTCGGCCATGAACGCCCAGCCGCTGTAGTCGGCCAGCGCCTGGGCCAGGTCGGGGTTCGTGGTGGCGTGCGGGAAGGCATGGGCGATCAGGGCGGCCCCTCCCACTCCGTACAGCGCGGAAAGGTTCGCATCGCCCCGGCCCAGGTCGAACTTCTGCGCCCACGCGGCACAGTTGGCACTCAGGCGCTCCGCATCGGCACCGGTCTCCTCCTCGAGAGGGCAGTAGAAGGTCCAGAACCCCTCGGGGAGCTCGGCAGGGTGCATCGGTGAGTTCTCCCTGTTCGGATGGTCGAACGGCATGAGATCGGTGGGGGCTTCGGGAACGGCGTTGCCCCAGAAGGTCAGTGGTCGCGGCGGGTGATCAGGTCGGCGAGGGCCGCCAGTTCAGCGGCCGCCACCGGCTCCGGCCGCACCTGGTCCAGCAGGTGCAGGGCGTCGGCGGTGTGACGGCGGGCGCGTCGTAGCGTGGCCTCCCGGGCGCCGGCCTGCTCGATCCAGTCCCTGGCCCGCGTGTAGTCCTCCTCGCCCAGCGGCCCGTTCGCGCTGTAGAGGGCGCGCAGTGACTGGGCTTGTGGGGTGTGGCCGGCCATGGCGGCTGCGACGGGAATGGTGACCTTGCGGGAGCGCAGGTCGGATAGGGCGGGCTTGCCCGTCACCGGCTCCTCGCCCCAGATGCCGAGGACGTCGTCGACGCACTGATATGCGATGCCCAGACGCCGTCCGAAACCGTGAAGGAGCCGGGCGCGCTCGGGGCTGGCGCCGCCCGCGATCGCTCCGAGTTCGCAGGCGCAGGCCAGCAGCGCGCCGGTCTTGCCGGCCGCGACCGACGCAGCCCGGTCCTCACTGACGTCGGTACCGGATTCCATGAGGGTGTCGAGGTACTCGCCTTCGATCAGCGCCTGCACGGCGGCCAGCAGCACCGGCACTGTCCGGTCCGCGTCCGGAGCCTCGGCGAGGGTCTGGACGGCGGCGAAGAAGAGAGCGTCGCCTGCGAGGATCGCCGCCGGAACGCCCTTCGCCGCCCAGAGCGCAGGCCGGCCGCGGCGCAGCGGATCCTGGTCGATGATGTCGTCGTGGAGCAGGCTGGCGTTGTGGACCAGTTCCACCGCCGCGGCCGCCGCCCGGGCTGTGTACGGGTCGCCGCCCACCGCCCGGCACGCCAGCAGGGCGAGGGCCGGGCGCACGCACTTGCTGACGGCCGGCGCGTCCAAGACCCCGCCGTCGTCGCTCCACCAGCCGAAATGCAGCCCCGCCACATGCCGGACCTGGGGAGGCAGAGTGTGGACTCGGGACCGGACCAACGGCCGCACCAAGGTCGCGGCCTGCGCGAGAATCGTCTCGCAGTCACGAGGTAAGTCAGCCACTCGACGCCCTTCCAGGGATCAGGCCATGTCCACGCCAGAATCAGGGTGCGAGCGGCAAGAGGGGCAGGGAGTGACAACCAGCGCGCGACGCACACCCCTGACCCGCTCCGCTCCCGTGCACGACACATGCGCCGCATGCGCCCTCCCCGTACCGGCGCCAGCTCAGCTCGCCGGACCGCGACTGGGTGCCTCGCCAACGCCGCCGCAGGGACCGACGGACCGGGAGAACCGCTTCGGAGAGAGCCGAGCACGCGCTTACACGACCGCAGGCGGGCGACCCGACCCTTCACTTCCCGGGATCTGGCTCAACCTTGACTCCGGGAGTCATCTGTCCGAGGTCCCACACCGTCGGGGCGCGATAGCCCGGACCGTTGATCGGTGTCCAGCACAGAGGACAGAAGATCGAGTCGGCGGCCTCATAGAATTCGAGTTCCGCGGGCTGGTCCCGAACAGACCTGGCTACCGCGAAGTCGATCGGCGCCTCCATGTAGCACCCCGGCCCGCCTTGGGTCGACCAGAACGGGCCCGGGCCATTGCCGGGCGGGAGGGGACTCAACCTGTTGCCGGCCCGGACGAGCGCGTCGACCACGGCCTCCAGGTGGTAATTCGTATGCTCCACGGCGTCAGTGTGCACCGGCCGTCCCGAGCGCCGAGGCCCGGGTGCAGCCAACCGGCCTGACCTCGCCCGGAACTTCGGCCACTGAGCGCACGTGCGACACGCTCTCGTCCGGCCACCGCACCCTCGCCGGGCGCCCGCGGGAGGAAGGACACCTCCCGGCCCTTGGCCGTGATCGTCCGACCCTCCGCCGGCGGCGCCATCGCTGCCGCCTCACAAAACGCGCACTGCGCAGCCGCCCGGTGCCTCTAGCCGGTCAGGCGGCATGTCTGCCAGCTGCGGCCGTCGCGGACCAGCGCCCCGCGGTCCTCCAGGTTGGCCAGGTGATAGGCCACCGACGCGGGGCTGCGCAGCCCGAGCTCCCGCGCCAGCGCGCGCACTGACAGCGCCTCACCCCGGTCCCGGATGGAGTGGCGGATCGCGCGGAGGATCTCCTCCTCGCGCGCCGTCAGGTGCTGCGGCCGCCGGTTCACCGCTGCCGCTCCAGCGCACGGCCCCGGCGTCGCAGCCCCTCCCGGCCGGCCGGTCCCTGTGTCCAGTACGGGTGCCACCACAGACGTACGGACAGCCGGAGCAGACGGCGGCGCAGCGCCGTGACGTTGCAGGGCCGGGGCGCGGCGAGCGCGCGGTAGGTCGCGTTCCAGGCGTGCCTGCACCAGGTCGTCGGGGAAGTCGGTGCCGTCCATACCTGCATTAGATCGCTTGTTCGATTTTCTTGCCAAGTGACGCGCTCCGCCGCAGCCGGACGGGCGAGGTTGCGGAGCTAGGACCGCCCCGGTGCAGGATGCCCACCGCCTCCAGGAACCGGCAGGCACTCGACTCACTAGCCTCTGGATGAGGGTCGTAGCACCTCGCCGTTCCGGCCGCACCGGCTCCCGGCGCCAGCCCACCGACTCCCTTATCTCCTCACGTAACACGATTCAAGATCTCGCGCGGCCTGGAAGCTGCAGCTCGCAGCTATCGAATACGCCTGCACAGCAGGCGAAAGTGCTGCCCACCGAGCGGGGTTGCGCGGCTAACCACCGCCCCCGCCACCATGCCTGCCACACCCGCTGCCGCATCCGGTGCTGTCCCCCGCCCCCGCCACCACCACAAGCGGTGACACACCCATGCCCTGCTCACCGCACCCCGCCAGGAGCCGACCATGAACGCCCCGACACTGCCCAGTCTTCTCTCCGGCCTCGCCGTCGGAGCCTCGACCCTCACCCACGCCCCCTGGTGGATCGTGGCCCCGCTCCTGCTCCCGACCACCGCCACAGCCATCACCACCCTCGTCACCACCTGCACCACCGCCCGCACAGAAGCCATGCGACGCCGCCACGAGGACGCCTTCCTCGACAAGGCCGTCCAAGCCGAGGACTGCACGACGGGCCTGGACCACATCGCCCGCATCCGGCAGGCCACCGCTCCCCCACCACCGGATCCCGCGGCGCAGACACAGCAGCCGGCCGAACCCCCGACACCCCCGCCATGACCAGCTGGTGCGGGCAGCGCGCACCCTTCGTAGGCTGTTGCTGCTCGGGGCCTGTCGCGGAGGTGTGCCATGCCCCGAACCATCTGGTCCGGCGCCATCTCGTTCGGGCTGGTCACCGTTCCGATCCATGTCCAGTCCGCCACCGAGAACCACTCCATCCGCTTCCACCAGTACCACCTTCAGGACATGGGGCGGATTCGCACCCGGAAGATCTGCGAGCTCGAGGACCGCGAGGTATCGAACGCCGAGATCGGCAAGGGTTATGAGTACGCCAAGGACCAGGTCGTCGCCATCAGCGACGAGGAACTGCGCGACCTGCCGCTGCCGACGGCCAAGGCGATCGAGATCGACGCCTTCGTCGCCGCGGACGACATCGACCCGATCCGGATCGGCGAGGGCTACTACCTCTCCCCCGACGGCCAGGTCGCGGCCAAGCCCTACAAGCTGCTCCGCGAGGCACTGGCCCGCTCGTCGAAGGTGGCCATCGCCAAATACGCATGGTCCGGGCGCGAGCGGCTCGGCATGCTACGGGTCCGCGGCGACGCCATCGTCCTGCACGCCATGCACTGGCCCGACGAAATCCGCGACCCCTCCGAACTCCTCCCCGAGCCCGTCGACGTGTCCGAAGAGGAGATCAAGGGCGCACTCGCGCTAATGGAGTCCATGTCCCGCGACGACCTCGAAGGCGACGACTTCAAGGACACCTACACCGAGGCCATGGAGAAGATCATCGAAGCCAAACGGGAAGAGAAGCCCCTCCCCGAGATCCCCGAGCCGGAGCAGCCGGGCCGGGTCCTCGACCTGATGGCTGCGCTCGAGGAATCCGTGTCCAAGGCGAAGGCCTCCCGCGGCGAGGACGCCGACGTGCACGAGCTGCCGAAGAAGAAGACGGCGGGGAAGAAGCAGCCGGCCAAGAAGACTGCCGCGGCGAAGAAGACGACCGGGCATGGACGGCGGCCGCGCAGCGCCTGAACCCCCGCCCGCCCACCGCTCACAGCGCCCTACCACCGTCGCCGGCAGCCAGGGCATGATCTCGCTATGAGCCACGAATCCGACGGCAAAGGAACGACGGTGCAGTACGAGCAGGACGGGGCATGGGTCGTCGTCGCACACGGCGACTACGACACCAACACCCTCGCCCCGCTCGAGGAAGCGCTCGACACCGCCGCCCGCAAGCACTCCCTCGTGGTGCTTGACGTCTCCGGCGTCTCCTTCGTCGACTCGACCTTCCTGAACCTGCTGCTGCGTATCCACCACATGACCTCACTGCGCATCGCAGGCCCAACACGACAGGTACGACGCGTTCTGGAGATCACCGGTGCCGACACCGTGCTCGACACCCGCGCAAGCATCCAGGACGCCCTGACCTAGCCAGCAGCCCGCACCCGCCGACGCATGGCCCCACCGGCCCGCAAGGACGCGCCCGGGCGCCCGGGCCTGCGCAGCACGCCCCAGCCACGGACCCGCCGCCCGGTGATCACTGACGTGCCCCCAGTCGAACCGGCAAGCCCGTACACCTAGAATCAAATATGTGTTCGATGACCTGCCGGAGGACCTGCCCCGCCTGGAGACACTGCGGGTGTGGCACACCCTCTGGCTGGCCCGCATCGATGCGAAGATCGCCGCTGTGCAGCAGCGGCAGGCAGAAGCCGAGCAGGGCCGGCGCCGCCGTCCCGAGCCGCCGGACTGGATGGTCGAGCTGGGCATTGGCGCCGGCCGCCCGCCGATCCAAGTCCACGCCGGTGACTGTCATATGGCGGGCAAGCGGCGGCGTCCGGTCGACCGCGACGAAGCACGCCGCCTTCTCGCCAACGGCATGCAGTCCTGCACTCATTGCCGCCCCGACACCCAGCTCGACATCCCCGGCTTACCCCGCGGCACCACCCCGGCCCTCCCACACCGTCCCCCGCCGCAAGGACACCAGCGTCATGAGCACCACGTCTCCCCCGCCGCCCATCGCAGACCCTGACCCGTGCGCGTTCGCCTGCCTGGGAAGCCAGGTCCTGGAGGACGAGGTGGCGGATGGCCGCGGTGCGTCCTCGCAGAATATGGCGTGGGCGCTCGCTGTATCGGGTCAACCTCGCGGAAAGCTCCGGCTCGTGTACGGCACAGTGCGCTTCAACCTGACCGTCAGCGGCACGCGGCGCCTGGTCGGCGGCGGTCCGATGCACTTCGCCGACGCCTGGGCGTTCCTGGACGGCGTGCAGGCCGGGGTCGCTGCGGTGGCCGAGTAGGCAGCCAGCACTGACGTTGCTCGTTCGAGGGGATTCCCGCCCCTGGTCCGAGGAACGCCCCATGGACTGCATCACCCCGGACGCCCGTCCGAACCGTGGACCCTCGTCCTAAAACAATCCGCACCTGAACCCGGAGGACATTAGAACGGTCCTTCCTTCCTGCCCATGTCTAGCACCCAGTAGTGGGCCCATGGGCCACCTTCCACATACCCAAAGCCAGCCTCGCGAATGTCGTCTGATGCATACCAGTCATCGTACAGGATGCTATTTCGATGACCCCATTTCGACGGTGCATCATGTTGCATCCAGAAGCGAACTACTTCCTCTGCGTCGGCGTATTCATAGGCTACGTTTTCCGACCGCCAGGCGTGGTACCCTGCCTCCCACATCGGCTGCCCAACGTCCCAGACCAGATTCCCGTCAGGACCGCGATGCATGTTTTGATCAGCATTCGCCCAGTCCTTGTCCTGGCTTTTCAAGAATATGGCGTGGGCGCTCGCTGTATCGGTCAACCTCGCGGAAAGCTGGAAGTCTGGGACCCCGGGCGGCATGATCGGGAAAGTGGGCGGCCAGGTTGAGGGCTCGGGCTGCGCGGGTTCGGAGTAGTCGATGGGCGGGTAGTTCTCCGGATGTGTACGTGCTTCTGTGACGAAGTGACGTAGATCTCTTTGCTGAGTAGACCAGCTGACAATGAGGTCGTCGGGCCGAGGGCGAATATCTGGGTGGTGTGGTGTCATCGTGATTCCTCTTCCATGCGTAGAGCGAACTTCAGCGGCTGGCGCCAGACTGTTCCCTCACGCCAGATGCCAGTTACCCCGATCTTGTCGGTTGGCGCACAAGAGCCCGAAATTTGCGGCTCACGCCGAGCGCCCTGGGCGCGACCCCATCGGGGCCGCCGGTACGTCGTACGCAACCCTTTAGTTGAGGATCCCAGGAATGCAGTTACGCTCCCTTTCCAGGACAACACCACCCCAGCAGCATCGCAAATCTTTGCGAGCCACGACGTCCTGTGGGTGTTCGACGCAGACGGTGCCGCCTCCATCTCTGCGGCGATGACCGCCCTCAGCGTTCGGGTCGTACGCCTGAGCTCGTGGGTGCCGTACTCGCCGAACCAGTTTCCGCGGCTCGGAGCCTGCGGGTTGGTCGTGGTTTCGGCTGCTGGTGAACCAGAGAGTCCTAACCATGTCGGCTGCCGCGCGACGTCTGGCCGGCTTCTTCGCGTACACCGCGGTGAGTGACAGCAGGTAGAGCAGCGCGACCGCGAGCAGGGCCCACACCAACAGTGGAACCCGGGCGAGGAACGGCAGAAACGCCGTCACGGCGACCCGCAGAGGGCTCGAGGCGTGTGCGGAACAGTGGAGTCGACTGCTCATGTCTTCCCAGAGCCCGCTGAACGAAGCTGATACAGAGGTCTTTGGCCTTTTTCGAGCCTTGCTCGTCGAACCGGAAAACCGCGTGACGGAGGCAACCGAGGAGCTGCTTGCTACACAACCGGGGCCGATCTAGACCTCGTGTCCATTCGTGCAAGCCACTGGGTTGTTACGCATGAGGGACATAAGGTCAGGTGCGTCAATGCAGTGGGTTAACGGCGCGGGCTTGGGCTCGATGGCTTTCAGGGGCGGGGATGCGGACAACGGAACCGGTAGCGGACTGGCTTTTCGCGGTGATGGCCGGTTTGGCAACTCTCGCCGGTCTTGTCCTTATTCTGGGAGAGCGGGTGAAGAGTCAACGAGGGGCTTCCGGCGATGTGCGCCGCGCTGTCTTCGGCGGCTTGCTGCTGCTTCTTGGGATGAGCGGCCTCTTGCGGAAGCTGCCGACTCTTCTCGGTGCGCCGTCGGCCGTCGTTTTGACCTGTGACGTGCTGAGCCTCGCGGTCATGCTGGTCGTCGTCGTGCCGCTACTGCGCAAACGCCCGCGTAAGGCTGCACGAACGACGTCTCGGACAAATCACGACTGAGTTCTGAACGCTTCGCCCTTCACAACCTGCATTACAACGGTCTCGCGCGGCCCCGCCGCGCGAAACCATCAGCAAACGCCCGACCCACAACAGCGCGCCCTGCGTTCCGGCCTGCCCCGTCCTCTTCCTTCGTCTCCGGCTGGTGTGGGCGCGGGGGTGCTCCGAGGGGGATGTCGGGCTTGCGACCACGCTGGAAATGCCATGGTGATCTGCGGTGATGCCACTCTCGGTCGCAGGGGGTGCTGCTCCTGGGCGGGGTCGGGGGTGGTGTTGTCGCACTGTGACCGTGGTCGGGTCCTGGTGGTCGGTGGTGTGGTCGGGGCCGGCTGATGCGCTCGGGCGTACGCGCGGTGCCGCATCAGGGCGGCACTGCACCGTGTGCGTGCGGGAGTTGCCGACGATGAAGATGACGAGAACGCGGGCGGATGTGGATGCCGGCGGCGGGGACTGGCTGGCGCTGGCGGTGCTGGTGCAGTACCGGATGGCCACCACCGAGCAGATGCACCTGATCACCGCCCCGCGGGTGCGGATCGAGCAGACCAGACGGCGGCTGGCCAAGCTGCGTGCCGAGGGCCTGGTCGACCGGATCACCTTGCCGCAGGCGGGCCGTACCCGGGTGTGGTTCGCCACCGGGTACGGGGTGCAGGTCGCTGCGGAGTGGCCGGAGCTGCGCGGGCGGCGGCCGCCGCGCCTGGTGTCGGATCCGATAGCGGCGCGGCTGCGGGTGAGCCACACCCTGACGGTCACGGAGACGGGGCTGCAGTTCCTGCTGGACGCGCGCCGCCGCGGCGAGGTGTGCCGGCCGCTGGACTTCCTGCCCGAGGTACACCACCCCATCGGAGGCGGTGAGGCCGTTATCCCGGACACGCTGATCTACTACCAGCGCGGGCGCCGGAACAGTGGCGGGGGGTGACTGGTCGATGCTGCGGGCGTTCCTCGAGGTCGACCGGGCGACCATGGGCCCCGAACGCCTCGCCGCCAAACTCCGCGGCTACGCCCGGCTCCACCACTACGCTCCTGCACCCGTCGGCCGGCGCCGCACAGTGGAGGCGGTCCCGGAGGAGTGGCAGCGGCACTATCCGCTTTTCCCGCGGCTGCTGTTCGTCCTGGACGGCACCGGCCCCGCCGGCATCGACAACCGTCTCCGAGCACTCCACGCGGCCGACGTCGACCTCGCGGTGGCGCTCTTCCTGCGGGAGGTGACGGTGCTGGTCGCGTCGATGACCGACCTGCTCCAGCACGGTCCCGCCGCGGCGGTGTGGCGCCCCATACGGGACCCCGAACGCCGGGTCGGCTGGATGGACCCGCTGACGCCGTAGACGGGTGCGCATCAGGCAATTGCGCAACCGGGTCGGTCTGCGCAATGCCCGCGAGGTCTGCGCAACGCCCCCGACCACAGGCCCGACGATGGTGGGCCGGGACTCCGGCCACAAGCCCGACCAGCGCAGGTCAGCGCGTTGCGCAGACATTGCGCAGACGCCCGGACCCAGATGCCCCCGCCACCGCCCCGCCGACTGCGCAAGAGGGCCGGCCGGGCACGGCCGCCGTCGTGCCAAACCCCATGGGCGTCACGCGCACCGGGCTCGGCGCGGCTGTTTCTGATTCCATGCTCAGTCGTTAGCCAGGTCGTGGACTGTTGCAGGGCGCCGCTCCGCCCAGATACGCCATCAGTGGGGTCGCGACGGCGTCGCGGATGACGTTGCCGCGTGCGACGGCCGCGGCCTTCTGGTTGCACCTCTCGGCGTTGTAGACGCAGTAGGTGGCCGCGATCTCCTTGGCCTTGTCGACGTCCTTGCCACCGACCTTCCCCCGGCACGGCGCTGCACCCGATCGCCAACGTCGCGCTCGACACCCCGCCCGGCCCGGCTTCCATGGTGCGTTCATACCTCTGAGTGAGGTCGGTCGGTTCCAGGGGGGCGGGAGCAGGGATCTGCCTAGGGTGATTCTGGGGTGGCGGGCAGCCGCTCCGATCGGCGCATCGACTCATGTACGGGAGCTTGTGTGGCGCAGCAGCACACGACGTCACTCCGGCACCGTCTCCGGTACCGCTTCGACCATCTGGTCTCGGGGGGAACGACCGCGCTCATCGGCTGGCTCGCCCTGGCCTGCCTCGCCGTCGTCGTTCCGGCGAGCATGGTCCTCGTCTGGTCCGACCGGGCCGCTCCGGCCACGCTCTCCGGTCGGCTCACCGCAGTGTGGGTCAGCGTCGGCCAGACGCTGAAGATCGGGGGCGCCGTCGGCTCACCGCTCTACGTGCTGGCTTCCGTATCGCTCGCGCTCGTGGCGCTGCTCTTCGTGTCGACCCTGGTCAGTCTGATCACCACGGGCATCAACCGGCGCATCATGTCGCTGCGCCTCGGCCACTCCACCGTGCTGGAGACGCGGCACACCGTCGTCCTGGGGTGGTCGGACCAGGTCTTTCCCGTGCTCGGGGAGCTGGTGGCCGCCAACGCGAACCAGCGCCGCTCCGCCGTCGCCGTGCTTGCCCCGCAGGACAAGGTGTGGATGGAGGACGAGATCTCCGCCCGCGTCAGCGACAGTGGCAGGACGCGGATCATCTGCCGCAACGGGAGCACCACCGACCCCACCGAGCTGTGCCGGGTGAGTCCGCGCACCGCGAAGGCGGTGCTGGTGCTGCCTCCCACCGGGGACACCGGTGACGCCCACGTGGTGAAGACGCTGCTCGCCCTCGACGCGGCCGTCCCCGGGTCCGGTCAGGGGGAAGCGGTGGTGGTCGCCGCCGTCCGTGACTCCCACAACCACCTGACCGCCAGGCTGGCTGCCGGGCCCACGGGACACGTCCTGTGCGTCGACGACATCGTCGCCCGGCTCCTCGTCCAGACCGCCCGGCAGCCCGGCCTCTCGCTCGTCTACTCGGAGTTGCTCGATTTCGAGGGCGACGAGTTCTACCCGGTCGCCGTCGGGGGCCTGGTGGGGCGAACGTTCGGCGAGGCGCTGCTGTCGTTCGCCACCTCCTCGGCGGTCGGCCTGCTGCACACCGACGGGAGCGTCACCCTCAATCCGGATCCGGGGGTGGCGATCGTCCCGGGCGACCGGATCATCGTCATCTCCCAGGACGACGACACGGCCGTGCGGGCGGACGTGGCCTCCCATGTCGAGGAGGATGCGATCGTGACGGCCGGGCCCAGGACCGACCAAGCCGAACGCCTCCTCCTGCTCGGCTGGAACCGCCGCGCCCCGCTCGTCATCGAGCAGTTCGACCAGTACGTGAGCCCGGGAACCACCCTGGACGTCGTGGCGCTCGGCGAGTACGCGGCCACGCGTGGCGCGCGAGCTCTCACGGCCGCGCGGTCCCGCCTCGAAGTCTCCTTCCGCGAGGGCGACGTCACCGACCCGCTCACCCTGGCCAAGCTGGACGTGCCCTCGTACGACAGCGTGATCGTGATCGGTGAGACGGAACTCGCGGCCCCGGCCTGCGGCTCGGCCTCGGGCACGCCCGTCGCCTCTCTCGCTCCGGTGACGGATCCGGAGGCGCGGGCGGACGACAGGACACTGGTCACCCTGCTGCATCTGCGGGCTGTCGGGGACGCCGCGCAACGGGAACTCGCGCTCACCACCGAGCTGTCCGACGACGGCAACCGGCTCCTCGCGCCCGCCCGTGACGGCGCCGACTTCATCGTGAGCGGCCGGCTGATCAGCCTTCTGATGACTCAGATCTCACAGAGCCCGTATCTCGCCGCGGTCTTCGAGGAGTTGTTCACGGCGGAGGGCCACGAGTTCCACCTCAAGCCGGCCGCGGACTACGTCCGGGCCGGCCATGAGGTCTTCTTCGCCACCACCGTCGAGTCGGCGCGGCGGCGCCGGGAATGCGCGGTCGGCTACCGGCTGCGCGCGCGGAGTGCCACGGGCCCCGACTACGGGGTGCGGATCAACCCCGACAAGCGGCAGCGGGTCCGGTTCTTGGAGGAGGACTGGCTGATCGTGCTCGCCGAGAGCTGACGGCGCGCCGCCTGGGCGGCCGCTACGCCGTGTGCACTTCCAGGGCGGTCCGCACCGCGGATTCTAGGGCTCCCTCGATCCACGCGGGCTTGATGGAGGTGTGGCATCCGGCGAAGTGCAGGTTGCCCTCGGCCTTTCGGACGTGGGCGAAGAGCTCGGTGTGCTGGCCGGGGAGCAGCACGGACGCCTCACCGTAGGCGTACGGGTCGCGCATCCAGGACTGGGTGCGGCCGACGCCGGTGTAGAACACCTCGATGCGCTGCCCGAACACCTCCTGGACCCCGGCGAGGGCGCGCGGGTAGCGCTCCTCGTCGTCCAGGGAGTCCCACTTCAGGGCGTCGTCCGACCAGCTGTAGGAGGCGAGGATGACGCCGCCGGCGCTGCCTTCGACGGGGTAGGAAGGCTGGAACATGAAGCGGTTGGGGTTGTCGGTGGCCGAGCCGCCACCGATGACGCCTGCCGCCTCGGGCTGGTCGCGGGTGACGACGCGGCTGGCCGTGTAGTGGGCACGCTGGCCTGCGGAGATGTGGCCCTCGGGTACGGAGGGGTGGGCGCCCAGCATGGTTCCGTTCGCCGGGCTCTGCCCGGTCTGGTACTTCCGGTACAGGCCGGGCTGCACGGCCTCCAACTCGCGCTTCCAGTCGGCCTCATCGAACTCCCACCAGCGGCGGCTGAATTCGAGCAGCACCTTGGTGGCGGCGTCGTAGTGCAGTTCGGTGACCGCGCGCCGCTTGCCGTAGGAGAGCGCCGGAGCGATGGGAATGTGGCGCAGCCCGGAGAAGGGGACGGTGATGATGGCGGTGTCGGCGGTGAAGGTCTCGCGCCGTACGGGGCTGCCGCCGTGGCCCTCGGAGACGGTTTCGACAGTGACCTTGCCCTCGCTGTGGGAGATGCGGGTGGCACGGCGGTCGAGCCGCACGAGGTCCTTTACGCGGGCGTACAGCGCGTCGGCCAGGGTGGCGGTGCCGTCGGGCAGTTCGTAGAAGGCGGTGTCGGGGCTGATCAGGGAGGCGCCGATGAAGCTGTGTACGAAGGCGAGGTGCAGGCGGGAGGTGAGGTTCTCGACGGTTCCGATCAGGTCGATGGTCCGCTCGTCGAGCCTTGCCTTTTCCGTCAGGAAGCGGTACATCGACATGTGGCCGTACCGCTGGATGACGCGTGCCCAGCCCTCGACGAGTTCCTTGTCCTTCTTGCCCTCGATCTCCTTGCGTACGGGGGCGAAGGCGTCGCGGACGATCTGCGAGGCGGGGACGGACTCGTACGCCTGCGGCACTCCGAAGGAACGATTGAGTGCCTGCGGGGCGCGCGCGTAGTCGGCGCGGCGGACGCGGATGCCGTTGACGTAGATCCACGTCCGGTAGGCGGGGCGGCCGGCCCCGTCCACGTCGACCAGGTGGAAGCGACGGCGCTTGAGGCCGAGGCTGTCCATCAGTCCGGTGACCAGGGGGTGGCTGTCGGGGATGCGCATCGCGCCGGCTTCGGCGTACTGCTTCGGGTCGGCAAAGGGCTGGGCGGCGTTCTCGTGGCCGCCGGTGCGGAAGGTCTTGATCCGGCCGCCCACCCGGTTGGCGTTGGCCTCGATGACGGTGACCTGGTGGCCGGCCTCGCGCAGGAGGTGTGCGGCGGTGAGGCCGGCCGGCCCGGCGCCGACGATCAGCACCTTCTTGCCGGGGCGGCGCGAGCGGGGCAGACCGTGCTTCAGGAGGATGTCGGCGTAGCGCGGTACGAGCGGCTGGTCCTCGTCGTCCCGTACGAGGATGGCCCGGGCGATCGTCAGGCAGGCGCCCCAGTCGGTGACCGCGGTGGCGGGGGCGGCCTGCGCCTGCGCGGTCTCGGCGGAGGTGGCGGCGATCGTCAGTCCGCCGGCTCCGGCGATGGCGGCCGCGCCGGCGATGACGGTACGGCGGGAGGGCGCCGGTGCGGGCCCGCCGGGGGTTCCGGGAGCTTCAGGGGTATCGGAGTTGGCAGCGGGATCCATGATCATGACCCAACTCTTGCCGCTCGCCCGGACCCGAACGACCAGAATGCACGCGCGCGGGGAAATACCACCCGGACGTGCGTCGCGCGCCGTCCCGAGCTGACGAACTGAGTTTCGTACGGGCGGCCTCCGCTCCGGCCGGGCGTCCGCTACGCGGGGGCCGTCGGGGCAGGGTCGGAGTCCACTCGCTGTCTCACAGGTCACCTACGACGGCGACGCCACGGAACAGAACTTCGGTGAGCCCGACGCTGCCGAGGGCCGGGGGGTGCCCCTATCTGTTTCGTCAAGCCGGGTGAGGATGTAGGGCATGGCGGATGGGGATCGGTTGGGTCGTGTGGCGGTGCACCATGCCGTCGTTGATGGTGATGTGGCCGGGGTCCGTGCAGCGTTGGCGGAGGGAGCCGATCCGGACGCCGCGGATGGCGCCGGGTGGACTCTCTTGCACTTCGCCGCTCAGGCCCAGGAGCCGGTGATCGTGGAAGAACTGCTGGCGGCGGGCACGTCCGTGGATGTCCCGGATGGTCAGGGCAACACCGCCTTGTGGCGGGCGGTCTTCAGCTATCGGGGTGATCCGGCGGTCCTGCGTCTCCTCCGGGCGGCGGGTGCTGACACCGACCTGGAGAACGGGTAAGGGGTCAGCCCGCGTGGCCTTGCGCAACGGATTGCGAACTATGACGTGGCGGCCCATCTGGCCGTGGGCTGTGCCTACTCACGCCGCCGATGCCGATGTCGATGTCGACGGTGATGTGTAGAAGGTGCCGTCGCGGAGCATCGCGAACAGCACGTCGACGCGGCGGCGGGCGAGACACATCAGGGCCTGCTTGTGCCGTTTCCCCTCGGCACTCTTCCGCTCGTAGTAGGTCCTGGACGCCGGGTCGGACAGCGAGGCGAACGCGGCCAGGAAGAACGCCCGTTTGAGGTGTTTGTTACCCCTGTGGGACGGGCTCTCGCCACGAATCGAGGACCCGGATCTGGCCGGATGAGCGCCGGGCCCTCCTGTAGCAACTCCAGCAGCCCGCGTCGGCGCTCTTCATATGTGCGCGGCCGCCAGTCGGTGTCCCCGACCGCAAGGAGATCAAAACCCGGCTCGACGCGCTCCTGACCTCCCCGGACTTGCTCGACGTCTGCCTGGCAAACCGTCTCCGCCTGGGCGCGACAGCCCACCCACACGCCACCACCCCTCGCAGAATGAAGCGCGTACGGCTACCTCATGACGTCCCTTGCACTTCCGGTCCCGTTGGCGCTGTGCCGTCCGGTCGAAGAGGTCTGCGTTGGTGTCGGTCTGAGCCTGGAGCCGAAGTTCGACGGATGGCACTGCCAGGTCCTCACCGGTGCGGGGCACCTCTGGAGCCGCCATGGCACCGACCTGGCGGCTCCCTTCGCCGATATCGCCCGCGCTGCTCGGGTGCTGCCCGAATGTGTACTGGACGGGGAGCTCGTAGCAGTCCTGAACAGCGGGGTGGTGGCCTTCTCCCGGCTGCAGTCCCGCTCCGGGCGGGGCCTCGGCGCGGGGAGGACTTCACGGTCCACCTGGCCGTCTCGCTTCCTCGGGGCTTAAGAGCGTGTCCCACGTGGCTGCGATCTACGTGGGACGTTGCGGTTGTTCCGTCCCGCTAGACGTTCTCCCTGCCACTCATGATCTTGGTGGTTTGGATGCCCTGGCACCCCACTCCCGGGGGCGGCCGCTTGTTACTCTTTCCGATCATGCGAGCCCTCTTCCCAGGATCCTTCGACCCGGTCACTCAAGGGCACCAGGACGTACTCCGGCGCGCTGCCCTCCTGTTCGACGAGGTCGTCGTGTGCGTGATGTTCAATTCGAACAAGACCGGCCGCTTCCCCATCACGGAACGGCTGGACCGGCTCCGCGCGGCAGCAACTGACTTGAGCAACGTTACGGTCGACTCACACACCGGTGGCCTGCTGGTCGACTACTGCCGCCGAGTCGGAATCGACGTCGTCATCCGCGGAGTCCGCGGCGTTGCCGACCTGGACTACGAAATGCCGATGGCCCGCATGAACCGCGAACTGGCCGGAGTCGAAACGTTCTTCATCGCTGCAGACCCCGCCCTGGCCCACATCTCCTCCACCCTCGTCACCGCGATGACTCAACAAGACCGTGTCCCCGAATGATGATTTGAGCGAGCTTCGTCCAGCAAGTGAGGGCGGCAGCGAGGGTTCCTAGGATGTGTCCTGGGCGGTGAGGCGGACGAGCCGTTTGTAGCAACAGAGGGCTGCAGCGAGGCCGAGAAACGCCAGGTAGTTACGGGGATGGCGTTCGTAGCGGTGATTGAGTCGGCGGTAGCCGGTCAGCCAGGACATGGTCCGTTCGATGACCCAGCGTCGGCGCCCCAGTCGTTCGCTGGACTCGATGCCCTTGCGAGCGATTCGAACGCCAATGCGCCTGCCCCATAGCCACTTCCGCAGGTGGGGGACGTCATATGCCTTGTCGGCGTGCAGGCGTCGAGGCTTGAAGAACCGCCCGCGGTGGGGGTCGTGTCTCGTTTGGTGACCCTCGATCATCGGCTTCAGGGCGAGGCTGTCGTGGGTGTTGGCGGCCGAGACGCCGACGAGGAGGGGCAGTCCGTTCGCGTCCGACAGGACGTGCATCTTGGAACCCGGCTTGCCCCGGTCCAGGGGACTCGGACCTGTGAGGTCGCCCGTTTTTTCGCCCTCACATGGGCGGAATCAAGCACGGCGCGGGAGAGGTCGAGCAGGCCGGCGTCGTCGAGGCGGTGCAGGATCTCCTCGTGCAGCCGACCCCATACTCCCGCCCGGGACCAGATCAGGAACCGGCGATGCGCGGTCGACTTCGATATGCCGAAGCACGGTGGCAAAGCCCGCCAGGCGCACCCGCTGACCAGCACGTAGATGATGGCCGCGAACAGCGTCTCATCAGGTGTGTCCTGTGTTCCGCCACCCTGCGGCCGCACCTTCGACGGCGGGATCAGCGGCTCCGCGATCTCCCACAGCCCGTCCGGAACAATCCAACTCCACCTACCCCGCCTCATAACCAAGCCCAACGACCCAGCTCCACATGGGACACGGTCTAAGAAGCCTGCGCGTCGGCCTCGGCCGAGTGGGGTATGACGAAGAAGTCGGTGAGGAAGCAGGCGACGCTGCCGTCCGCCGCGCGGCCGATCCACGTCGGATATGCGCCGTCGCCCCACCCGGACGTGAACCCGGCGAGGTTGTGGCCGCCCTCGCCCTGGGCCATGAAGACGCCGGGCCCGTGCCCGACAGACTCCATGGCCGCCCACACCGCCCCTTCCTCGTCCTCCGTCCCCGGAAAAGCGTTCTCGGCCGAGGCGTCGTAGAAGCAACCGGTACCCGCGTCCACGCCGTAGCCGAAGTACTGCTCGTCACCCAGTTCCGCCGGATCCTGCCCGGGCAGCAGCGCAAGCTCCCACCCGGCCACCTCCACATCACGAATCACCAGCCGGACGGCCGCGACGCGAGTGTGCGGGTGAGGCCCCGACTCCGCGCCTGGACGAACCAGCATGACAACGGCATCGTCCACGGCGTAACGGCCGGGCTCCACCGCCACCGTGAATGGTTGTACGTCCCCACTGCCCAGGTAAACGAACGGGTCGCACGCCACCACCTGACCCGAGTACAGGGTGAGTTCGCCCACGCGCACCACGGACAGCGTCCCGGTCAGGTCGCGTCCGCAAGCGAAGGCGGTCCCGTCGGTGAAGTACCGGGAGTAGTCGGGCGCGGTGATGGGCATGCGAGGAACCTCCGTGAACCGGTGTGTATTCGGTGGATCCTAGAAGCAGGCACTGACATGTCGGCGCCCGATCGCCGCGCCGCAGTGCTCTCCACCGACGAGACCACATCGGGCAGCGCTCACGCGTGAGCAGCGACCGTGTCGGTGACCGGCGCGGTGCACGACGAGCAGCCACCACAGCCTTCAGCAGGCCAGGCGTGCTGGGCAACTGCCCCTTCCACGCCCTGGCGCGTGAGCATGCGCAGACGGTGTGCGCATGAACCTGCACCTGATGCGCGGCGTCCTGCACGGGCTGGACGAGGGCAGGTATGCAGCCTGTCTCTCACCCAGCCCGGGCCGGTGCTGTGTCCGGTTGGAGCCTGTCGCCTGATCATCACAGACGACAGGACCGGACCTCCCCAACCTCAGCGGCGCGCGCTGCCCCTGACCGCGGGGATGCGACCGGCCCCGCCGCGCTGGTGCAGTTCGATGGCCAGCGGTGTGGCGGTGAACATCGAGGAGTAGGTGCCCACTACGAGGCCGATGAGGAGGGCGAGAGCGAAGTCGGTCAGAGTGTCGCCGCCGAGAACGGCCAGCGCGGTGAGGATGAACGCGGCGCCCATGCCGGTGTTGACGGTGCGGGGCAGGGTCTGCAGAAGCGCCTGGTTGGCGATGCGGGCGAAGGGCGTCTTGCGGTCATGGCGGCCGAGTTCCCTGATCCGGTCGAAGACGACGACGGAGTCGTTGACGGAGTAGCCGATGACGGTCAGCAGCGCGGCCAGGAAGACTCCGTCGACGGGCTTGCCGAGCCAGGCGAAAGTGCCGATGAGGATCACAACGTCGTGGGCGAGGGTGGCGACCGCCGAGGTGCCCAGCAGCCAGCGGAAGCGTGCCGCGAGATAGATCAGCTGGGCGGCGAGGGTGACACCGAGGGCGATGAGGGCGCCTTGGCGCAGTTCCTTGCCGAGGCTGGGTCCGATGGCTTCGTCGCGGATCTTGTCGGCCGGGTGTGTCAGGTCGGTGATGGTGTCGGTGATGGTCGCTGCCTGGGTGTTGCTCAAGTGGTGGGTACGGACGGTGAGCTGGTTCTCGCCGGAGGTCTGGACGACGGCCCGGGGGAATCCCGCGTCGGCGAGCGCGGTGCGGGCCCGGTCTGCGTCGACGGGGGCGGCGGTGCTGTATTCGATGAGGCGGCCACCGGTGAATTCGATGCCGAAGTCGAGGCCGCGCACAGCGATGCCGGAGGCAGCGAGGACGAGGGCGGCGGCGGAGGCGGCCAGCCACCGGCGCGGGTGGCGCATCAGGTCCGGGTGGGTACGGGCGAGGCGATCGCGGACTGTGCCGGTGTGGGCGATGCCGGTGAGGTGGGGGCGGCGGCGCAGGCGGGGGCGGGCGACGGCGTAGTCGGCCAGGGCACGGGTGATGACGAGAGCGCTGAGCATGGAGGCGAGGACGCCGATGCCCAGCGTGACGCCGAACCCGCGCACCGGGCCGGAAGCGAGGAAGAACAGCAGGCCGGCGGCGATGAGGGTGGTGATGTTGGAGTCGGCGATCGCGCTGAAGGCCCTGCGGAATCCGGCGGTCAGGGACGACCGTGGGGTGGGGCGGTGGCGAGAGGCGTACTCCTCGCGGGCGCGTTCGAAGACGAGCACGTTGGCGTCGACTGCCATGCCGATGGCCAGCACGAAGCCGGCGAGGCCGGGCAGGGTGAGGGTGGCGCCGAGGGCGGCGAGGGCGGCGTAGGAGATGAGGCCGTAGCAGGCCAGGGCGACGGTGGCCAGGGCGCCCATGAGGCGGTAGACGGCGATGATGAACAGCGAGGTCAGGGCGGTGCCGATGACGGCGGCCCAGGCGCTGGCCCTGATGGCTTCCGCGCCCAGGGTGGGGCCGACGGTGCGCTGCTCGACGGTCTCGACCGGCACCGGCAGGGCGCCGCCGTTGATGAGCAGGGCCAGCTCTTTGGCTTCGCTGTCGTTGAACGTGCCGGTGATCTGGGTGGAGCCGCCGCTGATGCCGGACCGGCAGGCGACGGACGGGTCGACCTGCGGCGAAGAAATGATCTTGTCGTCCAGGACGATGGCGACCCGGCGGGGTCTCCGGCCGTGTGGCAGGCGGCCTCGCCGGTCAGGCGGGCCCACCCCTGTTCGCCCGATCCCCTGAAGTCGACGGTGACGTGCCATCCGCCGCCGCTCTGCTGGTCGAAGCGGGCGGTTGCCTTCTCGACGTCCTTGCCGGTCAGTGAAGTCGCCTGAAGACGCAGATGTTGGCCGGACTCGTCGGCCAGCACCTGCTGACGAGGCCGTTTGGGCAGCGGTTCGGGCAGGTCGTCGGCGCCAGTGGCCGTGCCGAGTACCTGGTGGAAGGTGAGCTGGGCGGTGCGGCCGAGCACGTCGGCCGCCTTGCGGGAATCTTGCAGGCCGGGCAGTTCGACGACGATCCGGTCGCTGCCGGAGCGGGTGATGGTGGGTTCGGCGACACCGAGCGCGTCGATGCGGCCGCGCAGCACCTCTACGGTGCGGTCCGTGGCCTCGCCGTCGGTGTCGGCGGCGGTGGGGCGGGTTTCCAGCACGATCTGGGTGCCGCCTCGCAGATCGAGTCCGAGGTGGACGGGCACGGTGAGCGCGACGTACAGGGACAGGGCGACGGCAGCGAGGGCGATCAGCCCTCTGTTGTGCGGGGATCGGTTCACAGGGGGCCTCCGGCAGGCACACCACGGCCAGGACAGTGGCCGCGGCCAAGAAGGGAGAAGAGGTGAAGGTTCAGATGCCGGAGAGCACGGGTGGTGCCCTCACCCCATGGCGGTGTGCCGGTTGCTCCGATTCAGGCGGGCCTATCGCCGAGAACGGGGGCTGTGCGAGCCGGAACGGGTCGGCCCCCGTGCCAGGCGACGCACTCGGGGTGGAGACCGGCGGAGCATGACGCTCGCCGGCGCCGTCCCGATGGCTTCGAACGGAAACGGTGCAGACCGCGGGGTCCGCCCTGTCTGCGTAGGACTCGCTGTGCGCCGACGCGGCCTCGGCAGCGGCCACCGTGCCACTCGATACACGGGGGTCCTCACTGCCCAGGGCAGACGAGCCGAGCAGGGAGGCCAGAACAGCGAGCAGGACGGCCCACACCGCTGTCGAGCCAGATCCACGCGTGCGCGGAGCGGTGCGCTCGAAGCGGGCCATCCCCTCTCCCTTCCCCTTGGTGGCGGCCGGCTGGCAGCAGCGCGGAGCCTCAGGGCCCCGGCTGGGGAGTGGGCTGCCGGAGCCCTGAGGAAGACAGCAGACTCAGGCTTGGATGAGACCCGCGCGAATCGCGTAGCGGGTGAGTTCCAGCCGGTCCCGCAGGCCGAGCTTGTGCAGCAGGTTCTCCCGATGCCGGTGGACGGTCTTGATGCTGATGAAGAGCATCTCGGCGATCTCCTTCGACGAGTGCCCCTCGGCCACGAGCTTGAGGACCTCCTCCTCGCGTGCGGTCAGCACCTGATCGGGCGGCTCCTCGCCGTGGCGGACCCGGTCGAGGTAGTTGCGGATGAGCGCGGTGACCGCACCCGGATACAGGAAGGGCTCGTCGCGCATGGCGGCGCGGCATGCGGCCACCAGGTCGCGGTCGGCCACGGACTTGAGCACATATCCGCTGGCGCCGGCCTTCAGCGCCTGGAAGAAGTACTGCTCGTTGTCATGCATCGTCAGCATCAGCACCCGCATGCCGGGCTTGAGCGCGAGAAGTTCCCGGGTGGCCTGCAGGCCGGTCATCCGGGGCATGGCGATGTCCATCACGGCCAGGTCGACCTCATGGGTGCGGGCCAGCTCGATGGCCTCCGCCCCGTCCCCGGCCTCGGCGACGACCTCCAGGTCCGGCTCCCGGTCGAGGATGAGCCGCACCCCACGACGTACCAACGCATGATCGTCGGCGAGGAGGATACGGATCACGGATGTGTGCGGCGTGGTCATGGCTGCTTCCTGAGGGGCACGGTGAGCCGGACCGTCGTACCGGCCTGCGGCTGGGAGATGACATCCAGAGTGGCCCCGATCAGCAGGGCCCGCTCGCGCATTCCGCGCATTCCTGCCCCTTCGCGGGCAACCCCGGTGCCGCGGCCGTCGTCGATGACGGCCAGCACCACCGCCTCGCCGGTGTGGCGCAGGCTCACCTCGACCTGGCCGGCCTCGGCATGACGGGCCGCGTTGGTCAGGGCTTCCTGGGCGACGCGGTACAGCACCAGCTCCGTCTGATGGTCCAGCGCGGGCAGGCCGGTCTCGAAGCGACGTACCACACGCAGCCCTACGCGGGTGGCGAACTCGCTGGTCAGCGAGGTCAGCGCGCTGACCAGACCGAGATCCTCCAGTACGCCCGGCCGTAGCCGACGCACCAGACGCCGTACCTCGTCCAGGCTCCCCCGGGTGATCTCCTGTACTTGCCGCAGGTCACCGCGCAGGGGCTCGTCGGCGTCGTCGGCGGCCCGCTCCAGCGACAGCAGGATCGCGGTCATGCTCTGGCCCACCTCATCGTGCAGCTCCTGGGCGATGCGGCGCCGCTCCGCTTCCTGCGCGAACAGGGCGCGGGCGCTGCTGGAGGCCCGTTCGTGCTCGAGGCGCTCGAGCATGGCGTTGAAGGTGCGGATCAGTTCGGCGGTCTCACCACGGCCCCCTTCCGGCAGCCGTTGCCCGGGACGCAGCAGATCGACGGTGGCCATCAGCCGCGTGAGCCGCTCCAGCGGGGCCAGCCCGATCCGCAGCAGAGCGGCGTTGGCAACCAGCATGACCACCAGGCCGGACACGAGGATGACCGCCTCGGTCAGCACCACCGGCACGGAGACGGTCACCGGTGCCCACAGCAGCAGCGCGGTGGCGCTTCCCAGCACCACCGCATTGAGCACGAAGATCCGCCAGAACAGGGACACCGGAATGACGCCTCTCTATGTGTGACACGGCTTTGTCTCTTCTGTCGGTCACCAAGCACTCCGAGCATGAGCTGCGTCCACTGGTCCTGACCGGCCTGCTGTCCAGGCTGCCCGCTGCCGGTTCCGGCGTCGATGGGCTCCAATGCCCATTTCCCGCTCGTGGCCTCCCCATCCCGCGATGGGCCTTGCGCCCTGCCATAGATGGGTATCGCGCCCGATGGGCTTTGTGCGGCATCGCGGCCACGGTAGAGGCATGAACCAGCCCCCGTGACTCTCCCCCGGCCCTCGCCCCAATATCTACCCCGCCCGGCGCACCTCACCTCACGTGGAAAGAAGGAATCGCCATGTCACTCGATACGCCCCAGACCGAAACCCGCCCTGAACGGCTGACGGCGCACGAGGCCCTCCAGCGCCTCGAACACGAACGGGCCTCCCGCCTCACCCAACTGCGGGCCATCGACGAGGCCCGGGCTGACGCGGAGGAACAGGTGATGTCCACGCAGAAAGACACCATCCAGCGAGTCCTCGCCGAGGTCGAGGCCGCTTTCGCCCGCGTCCAGGACTGCAGCTACGGCATCTGCCAGGGCTGCGCCAGGCCGATCCCGGTCGAACGCCTCGAGATCCTGCCCTACACCCCGTTCTGCGTCCCCTGCCAGCGCTATTCCGCCTGACAACCACCCGTCCGACCTCCCTCTCCCGCCCTGCCCAGGGGGTGACTTGGTGAACCACCAGATCATCGACGACCGCAACACCAACCTGTCGATCGAGGACTTCGCCGCACTGCGCGAGAACCTGCACGAGCAGCGCCTGTTCCGCCAGGAACAGCTGCACCAGCTCTCCACCGCCGCCACGACCCGCGCCGACGCGCACCGCGACCGGCAAGCCGCCTCCCAGATCGAGGTCCGCGTCAAACTCGCCGCCTCCGCCCGCATGGTTCTGGCCGACGTCGAAGCCGCCCTCAAACGGATGGACCAGGGCCGCTACGGCACCTGCCACCTGTGCCGCAGCCCCATCGCCCGCGAGCGACTGATGATCGTGCCGCAGGCCCGCTACTGCGCCCGATGCCAGCAGGTCAGGGAGGCGGACCGGTGACCACCGCCCCCAGCCCCAATAGTCCCGTGGCCGCCCGGCACCGCTCGTGGCCCTGGTGCCGGCAGTGCACGGGCATCGCCCTCGATCTCGGCAGCGCCCGCACCCGCGCCTGGACGTCCGGACGGCGCATGATCCTCGACGTGCCCACGGTGACCTTCCCGGGCACCGGTGCCATGTATCCCATCCAGCGCGGGGCGATCGTCGACACCCCCGGAACGGCCCGGATGCTCGACCGGCTGCTCAGCCACCGCCTGCCCCGCTTCGGCCGCCCGCTGCTCATCCTGACCACGCCCGTCCTGGGCGGAGTCACTTACCGTGCCGAAGCCCGCACCGCAGTGGACGTCCTTCGCCCGCGCACCGTACTGACCGTCCCCACCGCCCGTGCTGTGGCGATGGCCGCGGACGCCGACCTCACCCATCCCCTGCTCGTCGTCGACATCGGCGCCCACCTCACCGAGGTCACGCTCCTCACCGACGGCGCGGTGACAGACGCCCGCCACACCGCCCTGGGCACCAGCGACCTGGACCGCCTCACCCCGCCCACGCAGATCACTGACGCGGTCGTCGCCATGCTGACCGCCATGCTGGACCAGGACCGCACCTCCCAGACGCTCGACGCCCTCCAGCGGGGCGCACTCCTCGCCGGCGGGGGCGCACTACGACCCGACATCACCTACGGCCTCACCGGCCAGCTGCATACCCCTGTCCAGCCCGTCCCCTCTCCCCACACCGCCGCAGTCCGCGGCGCAGCCAAACTCCTCCAAGCCGCCCACACCCACCCCTCCACCACGCAGCAGGGTCTGAATCCGGCTCGTCACATCAAGGGCGGCGACGCCGTCCTCGACGAAGGGGAGTAACCGGTGGGCGAGATCGACGATGCGATCGAGCGGGCCGACCGCGAAAGCTACACCCGCCAGCCGCCCAAGGCGCTCAAGGCAAGGTCGGCTGCCTGCTCAGGCAGCTGGGCAGCGCCCGCGCCGTCGCGCAGGGGGGCACCGCCGACTCCGTGAACAGGTACCGGCGCGGCGCCCGCAAGCACGCCCGCGTTGACGTCGCCGCGAAGATCGACGACGCGGTACGGCAGCGCTGCCAGCCACAGGTCCGCAACAGGTCAATCAGCACTTTGTGATCTTCGATCACTCACTGGTCGCGCTGCCGGAGCCGATGCTGACCACCCCTGTGTCCGTGCCTGATCTGCGGCCTGGCTGAGCGGGATTTCACCACGGTCTTCGCCATGGCCCACGACGTGGGGATCTCCTTCAACCGGATCGCCGAAGCGTGCGCGCTCAAATCCGATCGCGCCAGCCAGATCGCCCGGGGCACCGCAGCTGTCACCGCGCTGGCAACTGTCGAGAGAATCGCCGGCGGACTGCGCATTCCCGGTGCCCTACTGCGGCTCGCTGCGCAACCCTGGGAGGACACCGCCGCCCACAGCACGGAGTCCCGCCATGGAGAAGATGATCCGATGAAGCGCCGCAACCTGCTGCGCGGCGCACTGGCCGCCGGCCTCACCGCTCCGGCCCTCGCCGCCCTCACCGCCGCCCGGACCGACGTCGATCAGACCCTCTCCCCCGACATGCCCCAGGACTTGGCCGACCTGGAAGCGGCAGCCGAGAGCTACGGGTACGGCTACCACGGCCAGCAGCCCACCCGCGTCCTGGCCGACCTGGTCACCGACTTCGCCGGTCTGCGCCCGCTGCTCACCGTCC
>NZ_JBHVYO010000048.1:0-57799 GCF_042880655.1 Streptomyces sp. NPDC058295 | reverse complement strand
GCCTGCGAGAACGCAGGCGGGCCGACGTCGTCAGCAGCGGCAACCAGCGCCCCGCCCGCGCCCGCAGAGCCCTCTCCGGCCGCCAGTCCCGGCCGCACCGCCTCTCCGCCCCTTCGAGCCCGGCTTGCGCTGCCTCCCCGCCCCTGCGGGCTCGGCCCCACCCTCTCCAGCCTCGGTCCCTGTGACGCCTCCCTCCGCCCCTTCGAGCCCGGTTGCTCGCACCGCCTCCCAGCCCTTCGAGCCTGGCAGTGCCCCCTCCCCGCCCCTTGGGGCCTGGAGTGCCCCTCTCGGCCCCTTCGAGCCCGGCCCCGCCGCTGCCTCGGTCACCCCCTGGCGACGAGCCTCGATCCCCGTCCCCGCCTCCTGCGCCGTCCCTCGCCTCACCCGCCCCGCCCCAGCTTCCAGCACCCTCCCTCGCCGACGCCGACGCCGACCCGCTCGTCCGTCGACACGGCGTACGGCTCGCCGGCGTCCAGGTCGAGCCCTTTCCGGTCGAGATGAACGGCAAACGGATGAGCCGGGTGCTGGGCGACCTGCTCGTCAACCCGCCGCTCCCTCGTCCCGCCCAGGCTCCCGCGCCTCGGGCGACTCCCTTTCCCGCAGGCGGATTTCAGCCCCTCGGCGTGATCTTCCGACGACCGGTCAGCGGTTCGGTGATGCGAACGTACGTCTCTCACCTGCGAGTTCGCCCGGTCGGTGAGACCACACCACTCGAACGGGCGTGGTTCATCGAAGAGTCCGCGTGCAAGAAATTCCTGTCCGAATCATTGACGCTCTCTCAACCCCCTCGTACCTTGTGCCAGCAAGCGCTTTCTTGAAACGATTCATGCAAGCGGCAACGACGCTGCGGGGAGGGCCCGACTGTGGGAACCAGCAGGAATGTTGAGAGGCGAACGATCCTGAAGGCCGCGGGGGCGACGGCGGCCACACTGGGCCTGGCCGCGACCACGGGGTGCGGGGGAGGCGACGGTACGTCGGCGGACGGGACGGTCACGATCCGTTACGCCTGGTGGGGCGGCGAGCCGCGCACCATCGCGATCAAGAAGACGATCGCGCTCTTCGAGAAGAAGTACCCGAAGATCAAGATCAAGCCCGAATTCACCGACTACGAGGCGTTCTGGGAGAAGTTCCAGACCCAGGCCTCCGGCGGGAATCCGCCGGACGTTTTCCAGAATGCGGTCGGCTTTCTGCGCAAGTACGACAAGCGCGGGGTTCTGATGGATCTCAAGTCGCAGGCGGACGCGGGGAACCTGAACCTGGAGAACTTCCGCAACGGGGTGCTGGCGAACGGTCAGGTCGACGGAAAGCAGATCGGCATACCCGTCGGCGCCAACACCATGGCGCTCGTCATCGACCTCAACGCCTTCAAGAAGGCGGGCGTCGAGGCTAAGTTCGGGTGGACCTGGGACGAGTACTTCGCCGCGCTGCAGAAGATCCAGGACAAGCTGAAGATCGCCGGCGACACCGGCTACTTCAGCATCATGTACCTCTACGACCTGTACCTGCGTCAGAACGGCAAGGCCTTCTTCACCGACAGCGATCTCGGCTTCACCGAGGACGATGTGACGCAGTGGTGGGAGGACGGCTACAAGCGCGTGAAGTCCGGGCTGGTCGCCGACCCGAAGAAGATCGAGCAGGTCAAGCCGAAGTCCGGTCTCTCGGCGGGCCTCGCCGCGTCCGAGTTCACCTGGGACAACTTCTCCATCCGCTACCAGGGCGAGGGCGAGTCGGACTACGGGCTCGCGCCGATCCCCACCACGGACGGCAAGGACACCGGCCAGTACCTCGGTTCGCTGATGCTGAGCGCCTTCTCCGGGACGAAGCACCCGAAGGAAGTGGCCCAGTTCATCGACTTCATGGTCCACGACCCCGAGGCCGGCAAGATCATGGGCTACGACCGCGGCATCCTCGCTACCACCGAGCAGTACGACGCCTTCAAGCCGACCGACCCCAACAACAAGGGTGTCTCGGCCTACGAGGACGAGGTCGCCAAGGCCGGAGTCCTCGGGAAGATCACCCCGCACCCGTCCGGCGCGGACGTCATCGAGGCGGCCTTCCTGCGGATCGGCGGTGAGGTCGCCCAGGGCAAGACCAAGCCGGCCGATGCCGCGAAGGCGCTGTTCAGCGAGGCCAAGGCCGCGTTCGCGGGCTGAGGGGACGTACCACCATGACGCTCGTCAAGGAAGCGCCCGCCCGCCCGGCGAAGAAGCGGTCCGCCGCTCCTGTCGCCGGGCGGCGCGGGCGGCGCCGCGAGAACCTCGCCGGCTATCTCTTCATGTCGCCGTGGATCGCGGGTTTCCTGCTGCTTACGGCGGGGCCGATGATCGCCTCGCTCTACTACGCGTTCACCAGCTACAACCTGTTCACGCCACCCCGGTGGGTGGGGCTGGACAACTTCACGACGATGTTCCAGGACCCGCGCTGGCAGAAGTCGGTCGAGGTCACGCTGAAGTACGTCGTCGTCGCCACACCGCTGAAGCTGCTCCTCGCGCTCGGAGTGGCGCTGCTGCTCGCGCAGAAGCGGCGCGGACAGGCTCTGTACCGGGCCGCGTTCTACATGCCGTCGCTCATCGGCGCCAGCGTCTCCGTGGGCTTCGTGTGGCGGGCGCTGTTCTCCGACGACGCCGTCGTGGACCGTACGCAGAAGATCTTCGGGTTGGACGTCGGCGGCTGGATCGGCAACCCGGACTATGTCCTGTACTCCCTGGTGGCTCTGAGCATCTGGCAGTTCGGTGCGCCCATGGTCATCTTCCTGGCGGGGCTCAAGCAGGTGCCGCAGGAGCTGTACGAGGCCGCCGAGATGGACGGGGCCGGCCCCTTCCGGCGGTTCTGGAACATCACGCTGCCGATGATCTCCCCGGTGCTCTTCTTCAACGTGCTGCTGGAGTCCATCCACGCGTTCCAGGTGTTCGGCTCGGCGTACGTCGTCTCCGACACCCGGTGCGGGCCGGCCGACGCCACCCTCGTCTACACCTGTTACCTGTATCAGAAGGGCTTCAAGGAGGCCCAGATGGGCTTCGCCTCCGCGATGGCCTGGACGCTGGTGATCGCGGTGGCGCTCGTCACGGCGGTCCTGTTCTGGTCGCAGAAGAAGTGGGTGCACTACGAGGAGGCCGCCAAGTGACGAGTGCCACCAGCCCCGCCGTGCGTCCCGCGCACGAGCGGCGGCGCATCGGATCTCTCGCCTGGCACGTGGGCGCGATCCTCGTGCTCGCGGTCGTCCTCTACCCGGTCGTCTGGGTGCTCGGCGCCTCGTTCAAGCCGAGCAAGGACATCATCGCCAGCCTCGACCTGCTGCCCACCGAACCGGTCTGGGCGAACTTCTCCGGGCTCGCCGACGGCATCTCCGGCATCTCCATCACCAGCTTCTTCACCAACTCGCTGATGTACGCGGGCCTGGCCGTGGTCGGTGTGGTGCTCTCCAGCTCGCTGACGGCGTACGCCTTCGCCAAGATCCGGTTCGCCGGGCGGAACCTGCTGTTCACTCTGATGATCGGCACCCTGCTGCTGCCGTACCACGTGCTGCTCATCCCGCAGTACGTGCTGTTCCGCAACCTCGGCTACATCGACACGCTCGTGCCGCTCGTCGCGGGGAAGTTCCTGGCCACGGAGGCGTTCTTCGTCTTCCTGATGGTGCAGTTCATGCGCGGGCTGCCGCGCGAGCTGGACGAGGCCGCCAAGCTCGACGGCTGCGGGCACCTGAGGACCTACTGGTCCATCGTGCTGCCGCTGAGCCGCCCGGCCATCATCACCAGCGCCATCTTCACCTTCATCAACGCGTGGAACGACTTCATGGGGCCGTTGATCTATCTCAACACCCCGTCCAAGTACACCGTTTCGCTCGGCCTGATGATGTTCCGCGACCAGGAGGGCATCTCCAACTACGGCAGCATGATCGCGATGTCGCTGGTGGCGCTGGTTCCGGTCATCGCCTTCTTCATGGCCTTCCAGCGCTATCTCATCGACGGCATGGCGACCTCCGGACTGAAGGGCTGAGGAGGTTCACCATGGCGCAAGCGCGTGTGAAGCCACGCAAGGAGTCCGTGTTCGGGGAGCGCTTCGCGGTGTTCGCCGAGTGTCTGCTCACCGGAGTGTGGATCGCCGTGGCCTGCCTCGGGGTCGTCACCTACCCCGCGGCCTTCGCCGCCGGCGCACGGCATCTGCGGCGCCGTACGTCCCATGAGGTCGGTGGCGCGCGGGAGTTCGTCACGGACTTCCGGGCGGCCGTGCGCGGCGGGTGGCTCGTCGGGCTCGCCGGGTGGGCGGCGGCCGCCGCGGTCTGGATGGACGTCCTGGCGGCGCGGGCCGGGATTCCCGGCGGGCCGCTCGTCGGGGCCGTCGGCATCCTCGCGCTGATCGGGCTCGCCGTGGCCCTGCTGCGGGCGGCGGCCGTCTGGACGCCGGGCCGCGCCTGGCGGGCACTGCTGGCGGAGGCCGGGCGACGGACCGTGCTCGATCCCGCCGGTTCCTTCCTGATCGTCTGCGGGCTGGCCGTCGTCATCCTGTCCGCCTGGGTCGTCGCGCCGTTGGCGATCCCCGTCCTCGGGGCCGTCGCGGCTGCGGCCGTCGCCGTCGAGGAGCGGTACCGGCGCCGCTGACGGCCGTGCCCTCGCACCAGGCCGGCGCCCCGGGCGCCGTGCCTCTCTCTGTCATGCCCCTGACCACCCCTGCACCCGCACGGAAAGGAAAGGCTGCATCCCATGTCTCCCATCCCCCGTAGGTCCCTCCTCAAGGCGGCTGCCGTCGCCGGAGCCGCCGCCCAGTTCAGCTGGGCCCTGGGCGCCAAGGACGCGCAGGCCGAGCCGAGAGCCGCCTCGGCCGACGCCGATCCCGTGACCCTGGACTGGCTGGAGGACGGCGGCCTCGGCGCCGCCCCCGGTTCCACGCTCGGCGTGCCCTGGCCCATGGGCACCTACCAGGAGGACCAGACCTTCGCGCTGACGGACGCCGAGGGCAAGGACGTCCCCGTACAGTCCTGGCCGCTCGCCTACTGGCCGGACGGGTCGCTGAAGTGGACGGCGCACGCCGTCGGTTCGGGCTCCGGCAAGCTCACCCTCGCCGCCGGCGCCCCGGCCGCGCCCGCCAAGAAGGTCACCGTCGACAAGAGCGGCGGCACCATCACCGTGTCGACGGGCGTCATCACCGCGAAGATCGGCAAGTCGGGCGCCACCCTCATCAAGTCCGTCACCCGTGGCTCCACCGAGATCGCCAAGAACGGCCGGCTGGTCCTGATCCGGCAGCCCGAGATCGAGGACGAGGACCAGGGCACCGTCAAGACCGAGCGCTTCGAGGGCGCCATCGACGAGGTCACCGTCGAGCAGAGCGGCCCGGTCCGCGCGGTCGTCCGCATCGACGGCAAGCACCGCAAGGGCAGCCGCAGTTGGCTCCCGTTCTCCATCCGGCTGTACTTCTACGCGGGCGCCGACTCCTTCCGCATGGTGCACACCATCACCTACGACGGCAAGCAGGAGCCCGGCAAGGCGAGCGGCGACTTCATCCGGGGGCTGGGCGTCCGCTTCACCGTCCCGATGCGTGACGAGTCCTACGACCGCCACATCCGCATCGGCGGCGAGGGCACCGGTCTGCTGCGCGAGGCGGTCAAGGGCATCACGGGTCTGCGCCGTGACCCCGGTGCGGCGGTGCAGGCGGCCCAGTACGCGGGCCAGAAGCTCCCCGACCCCGCCACCTGGGACCAGCGGGTCACCACCCGCCTCCAGTACATCCCCGAGTGGGGCGACTACACCCTCTCCCAGCTGTCCGCGGACGGCTTCACACTGCGCAAGCGCACCAAGAAGGGCTACGGCTGGATCGGCGCCGGCGGCGGAAAGCGGGCCTCCGGCTTCGGATACGTCGGCGGGGCGAGCGGCGGGTTCTCGTTCGGCCTCAGGGACTTCTGGGAGAAGCACCCCGCCCAGCTCGACATCCGCGACGCGCACACCGACGAGGCGGAGGTCACCCTCTGGCTCTGGTCGCCCGAGGCGCAGCCCATGGACCTGCGCTTCTATCACGACGGCATGGGCCAGGACACCTTCCCCGAACAGCTCGAAGGCCTCAACATCACCTACGAGGACTACGAGCCCGGCTTCGGCACCCCCTATGGCATCGCCCGTACCTCCGAACTCCTCTTCTGGGCCAACGAGTCGACCCCCGCTCCGGAGAAGCTCGCCGAACAGGTCGAGGCCGTCCGGGTGCTGCCCCAGCTCGCCGCCCCGCCCAAGCAGCTCATCAAGGCCAAGGTGTTCGGCCCGGGTCTGTACGCCGAGCCGGACCGCTCCACTCCCGCCAAGACGAAGATCGAGGACCACCTCGACTTCCTCTTCACCTACTACAAGGACCAGGTGGAGCAGCGCCGTTGGTACGGCTTCTGGGACTACGGCGACATCATGCACACCTACGACGCCGTCAGGCACCAGTGGCGGTACGACATCGGCGGTTACGCCTGGGACAACTCCGAGCTGTCACCGGACCTCTGGCTCTGGTTCGCCTATCTGCGCTCCGGCCGCGCGGACATCTTCCGCTTCGCCGAGGCGATGACCCGGCACACCGGCGAGGTCGACGTCTACCACCTCGGCCAGTGGGCGGGCCTGGGCACCCGGCACGGCGTGCAGCACTACGCCGACAGCGCCAAGCAGCAGCGCATCGCCAACACCACCTACCGCCGCTACTACTACTTCCTCACCGCGGACGAACGCGTCGGCGACCTCATGCACGCCAACGTCGACTCCGACGAGACGTTCCTCGCCCTGGACCCGCTGCGCAAGATCCGCACCGAGCCGTACACCCCCGACCGGCACGCCCTGTCGATCGGCTTCGGCACCGACTGGAGCGGTCTGGTGTCGGCGTGGCTGACCGAGTGGGAACGCAAGGGCCCGAAGTGGGAGAAGGCGAAGGCCCGCGTCCTGTCCACCATGGAGACCATCGGCGCCCAGCCCAACGGCTTCGTGCAGGGCAGCGGCCTGTACGACCTGGACACCGGCAGGTTCGCGGTGGCCACCACCCCAGTCGTCGGCGTCTCGCACCTGTCGGCCGTCTTCGGCCTCAACGAACTGTGCGCCGAGCTCATCCACCTGGTCGACATCCCGAAGTTCAAGGAGGCGTACCTGGACTACTGCCGCTACTTCAACGCCACCAAGGCGGAACAGGCGGCGCGCTACGGCAGCAACTTCGGCACCCTGCTGCTCTTCCAGGGCCACTCACGTCTCGACGCGTACGCCGCCGTCCAGACCGGGGACGAGACGCTCGCCAAGCGGGCGTGGACGAAGTTCTACAGCTCCGACGGATACCTGGAGTCCTCGCCTTGGAAGACGGAGCCGGTGAGCGGCCCCGCCGCCCTGGTGGCGGGCAGCGAGGCCACCTGGGTGGCCACCAACGACACCGCCCTCTACGGTCTCGCCGCCATCGAGAACCTGGCGCTGCTCGGCGACAAGATGCCGTGACGGACAGCTAGTTCATCCGCCCCAGGACCTCCCGCACCCGCCGGACATCGCGCAGCCGCCGCTCGTACGTCGCACCGAGTGCGAGCAGCAGCAGCCCGGCGAGGGCGGGAGGCACCCAGCGGGGGAGCGCGTCGGTCATCTGGACCAGGTACGGGGCGAGTTCGTGCAGCGTGACCAGGGCGAGCACCGAGCCGCCCAGCACGAGCGGGGCCCGCAGCCGGTACCGGGCGCCCAGCAGGGTGAGCAGCAGCCCGGCCGCGCCCAGCAGCAGCGGGCGCGTCCACTCGACGTCGCTCCAGGCCGTGGCGAGGCTCGGCAGGAGCGTCACGGTGAGACCGGGACCGTAGGCCGTCCAGGACGACGCGGCCGGGTCGCGGCGCCGCCGCAGGGCTCCGACGAGCAGCGCCGGGACCGTGACCGGCAGCGTGTACGCCTCCGGGAGCCCCACCCGCCAGGCCGCCAGCCGGACCCACGCGGCCAGCACGAAGAGGGCGACCGCCGCGTAGCCGACGTCACGGCGGTCCGGACGTACGGCCGTGCCGGCCACGATCACCCCGCACAGGGACAGCACCAGGGCCAGCAGGGGCGGGTCGGCCACCGCGAGACCGATGGCGACCAGCCCGGCGACGGCCCCCGTCACCTCGACCGTCACCGTCGTCACGGAGTCGTCCAGCCGCGCCGCGAGCAGGGCCGCTGCCACCGGGACGACGAGCACCAGCAGCGCGACGAGCTCCGGCTGCCAGCCGGCGGACGCGCCCACGGCGCAGGCCAGGGCCGTGGCCCAGCCCAGGGCGGCCGCCGCGGACACCGGCGCCTGTGGACCGCGCCACGCGGCCACCGCGAACACCACGGTCAGCGACGCGAGAACGCCGAGGGTCGCCGGCTCGGTGGCCAGCGACAGGAAGGCGAGACCGAGCGAGGTGAGCAGGGCGAGCCCGGTGGCCGTCCGCGCAACCGCCCCCCGAAGCGCCGCCCCTCGAAGCGCCGGGGCCAGGAGCGCCGGCACGGTGAGCCCCTGGATCAACAGACCGACGAGGTAGGGAAGCTCCAGGGCCGTGGGCGCGACGAGCCCCGCGGCCCAGGTCAGTGTCAGCGCGGCGGTCAGTGCCTGCGGGCGCCGCTCCTCGCCGCGGACCGCCGTGGCCAGGACCGCGGCGACCGCGAGGAGGACCAGCGGCACCGTGACGGCGTACGGCGGCCAGAAGGCGTCGACCGTCACCGCGGCACGGGCGTCGGCCGGGGCCCCGGCCCAGATGTGCCGCAGCCACGCCACCGGTCCCAGCAGCGTGACGCCCACGGCGGGCACCGCCCACAGCACCGCACCCGCCTGGACGACACCGGACGCCAGGGCGACACCCCGGCGCACCGCCGCCGGGCCTCGCGCGGCGGCCAACAGCGCGATACCGCAGGCCAGACAGGCCGGCACCACCCAGTCGCCGGGTACCGACACCCGGAGGACACCGCCCAGGCCGGCCACCACGCACAGGACGCCGGTCGTCGCCATACCCGTCGCGAGCCCCGGCCGCGGCGCGAACCGGGCCACGCCCAGGGCGATCGCCGCCGCCAGGAGGAGGAGCGCCGCCGCACGGGCGGCGGCGCTCGGACCGGCCGCTCCCAGACAGAGCAGACCGGCCGCCAGGACACCCCAGCCGCCCGTGCCGAACGCGCACACCACGGCGACGAGACACACCGGCCGCTCGGACACCCGGAGCGCCACCACCGCGTCGAACGCCGTCGTCAGCAGCACCGCGGCCGTGACCGTGAGCGGGCCGCCGCCGAGTGCGACCGTCCACAGGACCAGGGGGAGTTGGGCGACCGCCAGGGCGGCGGGGTGCGGCAGTCGCAGCGCGGCCGAACCCGGCAGCGCGGTGAGCGCCGTGCCGTACGCCGCCCACAGTGCCGCCAGCGCCGTCGAGGCCGCCGCCGCGTACGTCGTACCGTCCGCCGCCGTGAACACGACCTCGTGCAGGGCGTAGGCGTCCAGCACGGTCAGCGCGAGGCCGAGGCCGGCCACCGACTCGGCGGTCGAACGCAGCCCCCGCCGCAGCAGCGCCACGGGCGCGCCGAGCACCGCCAGCGTGACCGCGCCCAGCACCAGGGATCGGCCCGCGATCCCCAGATGCCCCCAGCTGACCAGCGTGAACACCATCGCCGCGATGGTGAGCAGCACACCGCCGAGCAGGAGGAGGACGTTCTGCACACCCGGGGCGGTGGCCTCGGGACGGGCGGAGGGGCCGGACTGCGCCGGCCGGCTCGGCCACACCGGCGGGGCCGGCTGTACCGTCTGCTGAACCATCGTGATCAGCCAGGCGCGGCGGGCCAGCAACTGGGCCCGGCGGGCGTCCAGTTGCCGGAGCTCGCTGTCGAGGAAGCGCAGCTCCTCGGCCGGGGGCGGAAAATACGTCATGTGCCGCAGTGTGGTCCGCGTCACGCCCGACGGCATGAGCGCACGTACTCAGAACGTACTCAATTCCCGTTCGGCCGGCTCCCGCGCGGGCACACTCGGCCCATGGACTGGACCCGTTACCGCTTCCGCAGCCTGTGGGCCCTGCCCGCGCCGCCCGCCCGCGTGTACGACGCGCTGGAGCGGGCCGAGGACTACCCGCGCTGGTGGCGCCAGGTGCGCGAGGTGACCCAGGTCGACGGCGCGACCGGCGTGATCCGCGTCCGCTCGCTCCTCCCGTACGACCTGACCTTCACCGCGCGGGAGGTGCGGCGCGACGCGGCGGCCGGAGTCCTGGAGATCGCGATGACGGGCGACATCGACGGCTGGGCGCGCTGGACGGTCACCGCCGACGGCTCCGGCACCCTCGCCCGCTACGAGCAGGTGGTCCAGGTCAACAAGCCGCTGCTGCGGCGGTTCGCCGTCCCCGGCCGGCCGGTGTTCCGCCTCAACCACCGGCTGATGATGCGGGCCGGACGGCGCGGCCTGGCCGCGTACCTCGAAGCGGTTTGAAGGAAGCCCGCGAAGACCTGTATTGTTCGGTGCGTTCCCGGGCGATTAGCTCAGTGGGAGAGCGCTTCGTTCACACCGAAGAGGTCACTGGTTCGAACCCAGTATCGCCCACCGGGAAAGGCCGGTCCGCGTCACGCGGACCGGCTTTTTTGTGTCGGTGCCCCGGCCTAGGCCGCCGCCGGCAGCTCCGGGCGCAGCGGCCAGGAGGTGTCCACCGTCTCCGGTGTACCGCTGCGCGCGAACCACGCCTGGAGCCCCCGCGCCTGCGCCGCGTGCCAGGTCGTCTGGAGCGTGTGCAGCTCGGCGGGGGACAGCCGTTCCAGCCGGGCCGCGAACCGTCGTCCCAGCGCCCGGACGACCTCCAGGGCGGCCAGCGCGTCCGCCGCCGCGTCGTGCGCGTCGGCCAGCGTGACGCCGTAGTGCGCGCACAGGTCGGTGAGGGTGCGCCGGCCCTTGCGGTAGCGGTCCAGGTGCTTGTCGAGGACCCGTGGGTCCAGCACCCGCAGCGGCGTCGCGTCGAGCCAGTGGTCCAGCGCGGAGGCGCGGTGCCTGCGCAGCTCACGGTCGAGCAGCGTCAGGTCGAACGGCGCGTTCATCACCACCAGCGGACGTCCCGCGGCGGCCTGTTCGGCGAGCAGCCCGGCTATCTCGAACATCACCGGCGACGGCCAGCGGCCGTTGCGCTGGAGATGGTCGTCCGTCAGTCCGTGCACTTCCGTCGCCCCGGCCGGCACCGGCACGCCCGGGTTCACCAGCCAGCGGCTCACCCTCGGCCGGCCTCCCGGCGCATCCTGGACGACGAGGGCGGCCGACACGATGCGGTCGGTCTCCACGTCGACGCCCGTCGTCTCCGTGTCAAAGGCGGCCAGAGGCCCCTCGTACCAGTACGTCATACCCACACAACCCCTCGTTCACCCACGGCAGCTGACGCCCCGTCTTCTGCCTGTTTGGTGATACCCGGGCTGTTTGCGACGTACGCCGGAAGGACACAACACGAGTACGGGTCCTCGCAGTTCAGCGACCCGTCACGGGGACTGGCTTTGCGTGGAAGGCTGTTGGTCATGGCGATAGCGCAGCCCGAGCGGGGCGGGCTGCTGCCCGAACGCGAAGGGCTTCATCGCGGCACGCTCGCCACCACCGCCTGCATGGAGACACTCCAGGTGGGCTATCTGCACTCCGTCGCGGCGGCGGCGGGGTGCTCGCTGTCCCAGCCGTTCCCGGACAACGGCATCGACTGGCACGTCAGCCACAGCGCACCCGGGCACACCGTCGACGACGAGGTCACCATCAAGGTGCAGCTCAAGGCGACCTACCAGATCCGGCCCAACCCGCCCGGCCGCTTCTTCTCCTTCACGCTCGACAACGACCACCTGCGCAAACTCGCCCGCACCCCGGTGTCGGTGCACAAGATCCTCGTCGTGATGCTCGTCCCGCGGTCCCAGGACCAGTGGCTGCGCGCCGGCCACGACTGCCTCGAACTGCGGCACTGCTGCTACTGGGTCAATCTCGCCGGCCACCCGATCACCGGCCGGACCCGGACCACCGTGCGGATACCGACCACACGCATCTTCGACGACCGGGCGCTGTGCGAGATCATGACGCGGGCCGGGACGGGAGGCAGACCATGACCCACCGCCCCCTCGACGAGCCACTGCGGGCCGTACGGCCGCACCCCGAGGCCCACTGGAACCAGGCGCCCGAGCCCGGCGAGGTCGACCCGGCCGTCCTCGGTGCCCTGCTGCGCCGGCACGGCTGGCAGCGGCGCGGCGGTGCCGCGGGCCGCTACGGCCGCTGGACCCCGCCCGGGCCGGGCGGGGGCGGGACCAGCCTTCTCGTGCCGGAGAGCCGGGCCTTCCCCGACAGCGACGACCTGCTCGGCGAGGCGCTGCTCGCGCTGGCCCGCAGCGGCATGCCCTCCGCGCGTGAGGTGCTCGTCGGCCTCGCCGTCCCGAGCGACGAGATCCGCTGGTGGCGGGACACCCCGGCCGGGCCCGCCGGGGCCGCGTCCTGGCCCGTCGAGGAGCAGCTGCGCTCCGCCGCCCGTCAGATGCTGCTGGCCGGCGCGCTCGCCACACGCGCGCGTGCCGGCTACCACGGTGCCCGGCACCGCCGCGCGGCCTTCGCGACGCTGGAGAGCGTCCTCGTCGGCTCCGCGGCCGGTGGACGCCTTCTCACGGCCTTCGCGCCCGTCGTGGGCGCCCGCCCCCTGGCCGTCCGCCTCCACCAGGCCCTGTACGCGATCCGTGAGGCCATCGACTACCAGCGGGCCACCGGGGGCATGGACGCCTTCGACAGCGCGGTGGAGGCCGGCGCCAGCCGCGAGCTCACCGAGGCGCTGATCACCCTCGTCCGGGGCACCGAGGGCGCCCGGATCGCCGTCGAGTGGGCGCCGAACGCCGGGGTTCCCGGGGGCTGCGCCGCGGGCGGTGAACCGGTCGAGTTCTCACCCGGAGACCTTTCCGTACTGCGCGAGGCGGGCGCCCGCTATCTCCGCGCGGAGCCCTCCGTGCCGGTGCGGATCACCGGCGCGGTCGTCCGGATGCGCAGGTCGGGGCCGCGCGGCGAGGGCAGCGTACGGCTGCGGGTGCTGGCCGGCGCCGACATCCCGCACGTCCGGCTCACCCTCGACGAGGAGGACTACCGCATCGCCGGGCAGGCCCACCTGGTCGGACTGCCGGTGCGGGTGCAGGGCCGGCTCGAGAGCAGGGGCGGTTTCCGCAGGGTCACCGGCGCCTGCGGGGTGGTGGCCGTGCAGGTCGACGAGGCCGAGCGGGACCGGCTGATGAAATCGGTGCAGGGGAACGCCGGGGGCGCGGACTACTTCGAGGAAGCCGTCGGAGAGGACGAGCCGGGGGACTGATTTCGCGGTCGGCGGGTGCGGGTCGGTACGATCGCCTCTTGCGCGCGCCCAGGGTATGGCGCCGCACCCACCTTCAGTCAGGAGATACCGGTGTCGGACGTCCGTGTGATCATCCAACGCGATTCCGAGCGGGAAGAGCGCACGGTGACGACGGGCACCACGGCCGCCGACCTCTTCGCCGGCGAGCGCTCGATCATCGCCGCGCGCGTGGCCGGCGAGCTCAGGGACCTGTCGTACGTGCTCGTCGACGGTGAGGAGGTCGAGCCCGTCGAGATCTCCTCCACCGACGGTCTGAACATCCTGCGCCACTCCACCGCGCATGTCATGGCCCAGGCCGTGCAGGAGCTCTTCCCCGAGGCCAAGCTGGGCATCGGCCCGCCGGTCAAGGACGGCTTCTACTACGACTTCGACGTCGAGAAGCCGTTCACGCCCGAGGATCTCAAGGCCGTCGAGAAGAAGATGCAGGAGATCCAGAAGCGCGGGCAGCGGTTCGCCCGCCGCGTGGTCACCGACGAGGCCGCCCGCGAGGAGCTCGCCGACGAGCCCTACAAGCTCGAGCTCATCGGCATCAAGGGCTCGGCCTCCACCGACGACGGCGCGGACGTCGAGGTCGGCGCCGGCGAGCTGACGATCTACGACAACCTGGACGCCAAGACCGGTGACCTGTGCTGGAAGGACCTCTGCCGCGGTCCCCACCTGCCCACCACCCGCAACATCCCGGCGTTCAAGCTGATGCGCAACGCGGCCGCCTACTGGCGCGGCAGCGAGAAGAACCCCATGCTCCAGCGCATCTACGGCACCGCCTGGCCCTCCAAGGAGGAGCTGAAGGCCCACCTCGACTTCCTCGCCGAGGCCGAGAAGCGCGACCACCGCAAGCTGGGCAGCGAGCTGGACCTGTTCTCCATCCCGGAGCAGATCGGCTCCGGCCTCGCCGTCTTCCACCCCAAGGGCGGCGTCATCCGCCGGGTCATGGAGGACTACTCGCGGCGCCGTCACGAGGAGGAGGGCTACGAGTTCGTCTACACCCCGCACGCGACCAAGGGGAAGCTCTTCGAGACCTCGGGCCACCTGGACTGGTACGCCGACGGCATGTACCCGCCCATGCAGCTCGACGAGGGCGTGGACTACTACCTCAAGCCCATGAACTGCCCGATGCACAACCTGATCTTCGACGCGCGTGGCCGCTCCTACCGTGAGCTGCCGCTGCGCCTCTTCGAGTTCGGGACCGTGTACCGGTACGAGAAGTCGGGCGTGGTGCACGGCCTGACCCGCGCGCGCGGCTTCACCCAGGACGACGCGCACATCTACTGCACCCGCGAGCAGATGGCGGAGGAGCTCGACAAGACGCTCACCTTCGTCCTCGGCCTGCTGCGCGACTACGGCCTGACCGACTTCTACCTGGAGCTGTCCACCAAGGACCCGGAGAAGTTCGTCGGCTCCGACGAGGCCTGGGAGGAGGCGACCGAGACGCTGCGCCAGGTCGCCGAGAAGCAGGGCCTGCCGCTCGTGCCCGACCCGGGTGGCGCCGCCTTCTACGGCCCCAAGATCTCCGTCCAGACGAAGGACGCCATCGGCCGCACCTGGCAGATGTCGACCGTCCAGCTCGACTTCAACCTGCCCGAGCGCTTCGACCTCGAGTACACCGGCCCCGACGGCTCGAAGCAGCGTCCGGTGATGATCCACCGTGCCCTCTTCGGCTCGATCGAGCGGTTCTTCGCGGTGCTCCTGGAGCACTACGCGGGCGCCTTCCCGGCGTGGCTGGCCCCCGTCCAGGCGATCGGCATCCCGATCGGCGACGGGCACGTGGAGTACCTGGAGAAGTTCGCCGCGGCCGCGAAGAAGCGGGGCCTGCGGGTGGAGGTCGACTCCTCCTCCGACCGGATGCAGAAGAAGATCCGCAACGCCCAGAAGCAGAAGGTGCCCTTCATGGTCATCGCGGGCGACGAGGACATGTCGGGCGACTCGGTCTCCTTCCGCTACCGCGACGGTTCGCAGGAGAACGGCATCCCGTTCGACGAGGCCCTCGCGAAGATCGCGAAGGTCGTCGAGGAGCGGACGCAGGTCTGACCCTGCAGTGCGCGGGCCCCCGGGGAGTTCACCTCCGCGGGGGCCCTTCGCCGTCCCGGGCGTCGCCCTCCTGAGAGAACACCTGGATCAGCCACGACGAGAACGATCCGGTCACCGCACCAAGCAGCGCCAGCCCGCACGCCATCATGCCGACCGCGATCAGCCGGCCTCCCGTGGTGACCGGGGTGACATCGCCGTAGCCGACCGTGGTGAGCGTCTCGCAGGTCCACCAGAGGGCGTCGCCGAAGGTCTTCATGCTCGCGCCCGGAGCCCCCCGTTCCTGGTCGTACACCGCGAGCGCGCCGGCGAAGCCGAGCAGTCCCGTGGACAGCCCGGCGTAGGCGATCACGCGCGCGTGCAGCGAGAACCGGGGCTCCCCGTGCCGGCGCTGCACGGCCTCGTAGAGCTTGACGATCCGCAGCGGGCGCAGCAGGGGGAGCAGGACGACCAGTCCGTCCAGCCAGTGGGTGCGCACGAAGCGCAGCCGCTGTCCGCTGAGCCGCCAGCGCACCGCGTAGTCCACGCCGAACATGGCCCACGCGATCAGCATCACGGCGAAGGCGAGGTCCCGCCAGCCGTCCGTGATGTCCTGGGCGAGAACGTGGATGGCGTACCCGCACAGGAAGGCCAGGGAGGCCAGCGCGAGAGGGATCTCGGTGCTCTGCTCCCAGCGGGCCAGACGGCCGTCTTCGTCCATCGGCCCAGCTTGGCCCGCGAGGCCTTTCCCGCAGCCCCGCCGACACGCCGCGAATGGGCGAAGCAATATGCTGCCTTGCATGACGAGTGAGCCGGAACAGCAGATCGGAGTGGGCACGCAGGACGCGTTCCAGCGTCTGTGGACGCCCCACCGGATGGCCTACATCCAGGGTGAGAACAAGCCGACCGGTCCGGGTGCCGACGACGGCTGTCCCTTCTGCTCGATCCCGGCCAAATCCGACGAGGACGGGCTGGTCGTCCGCCGCGGTGAGCATGTGTACGCGGTACTGAACCTGTACCCGTACAACGGCGGCCACCTGATGACCGTCCCCTATCGGCATGTCGCCGACTACACCGACCTGACGGTGCCGGAGACCGCCGAGCTCGCCGAGTTGACGAAGCAGGCGATGACGGCCCTGCGCCTCGCGTCCGGCGCGCACGGCTTCAACATCGGCATGAACCAGGGAACCGTCGCGGGCGCCGGCATCGCCGCCCACCTGCACCAGCACATCGTGCCCCGCTGGGGCGGGGACACGAACTTCATGCCGGTGGTGGGCCACACACGCGTCCTCCCGCAACTCCTGGCAGACACGAGAAAAATGCTGGCGGAGGCCTGGCCGACGCCGGCCTAGGTCGCCGGCCCGGGCTTCCGGCCCGGCGATTCCAGCCCGTCCGGCGTTTGAGGACGAAGCCGTCCAGGCCGACAGCGGGGGTCCGGGGGCGCAGCACCCGGGGGGGGACGGCACCCGGGGGGACGGCACCCACGACACCCGCACGATTCCGGCCGACCGCCGGAGGCCTACGCGTCGTAGGTGTCGGCCTTGCGCGGTGACACGTCCTGGACCGCACCGCTGAGCGCCGACGAGCGCGAGCTGAACTTGTCGATGTCCACGTCGTGTTCCTTGAGCACCTTGATCGCGGCCGTGTGCACCACGCGCAGCACCGGCGTGGCCGCGCGCAGCGCGTCGTCGGCCATGAAGCGGTGCCGCCAGGGCTGGTCGGCCCAGGCGTGCCGCAGACCGAAGGGCTCCGGCAGGCCGATGGAACCGCCGAGCCACTTCAGCAGCGGCGGGTACCAGCTGATCGTCGCCCGCGCGGCCAGCCGGACCACCTCGTCGGGGGTGACCAGCGGGAGCTTGACCGTGCGCGTCTCCCAGAACCGGACGCTCTTGGCGACCTCCTTGGTGGGGGCCTCGGACTTCGTGGTGAACAGGCCGTTCACGGGGCCCAGGGCGTGGCCGGTGACCTCGATGCGCAGCGTCTCGTGCAGCACGGTCACCGTGATCAGCATGGTGATGATCAACTGGCCGTCCCAGAGGGGCCACTGGACGCCCAGGTAGTGCCGGTCGCCGCCGCCGAACTGCTGGTTGTTGCAGATGTCCTCTATGGCCCGCGGCTTGACCTGGTACGCCTCGACGTCGGTGCCCTCCGGCCGGGCGACCGCCTTGGCGTTCTCGCCGACCGGGGTGACGATCCAGTGCCGGACCGAGGGCGGCGGGAAGCCGCCGGTCTTCAGACTCTGTCGGGGCAGCAGCTTCAGCTGGTCGTGGATGGCCCGCACGACCGTCCAGCTGCGGAACTCGTGGACGCCCTTCACGGGGTCGAGCGGTGTCAGCTCCTCGGCGAGGTGCCAGGCGCCCCAGCGCGTGCCCATGCCGAGTATGCCCTTGGGGCCGGCGTAGAAGACCGAGTTGGACTGCTGTTCGGCGCTGAGCCGGGCCAGGGACTGGCGCAGCTGCTCGGCCGCCGTCTGGTTCGGGCTGGTCGGCACGGCCTCGGGGACCTTGGCGCCGACGCTGCTGCCGGCCAGCAGGCTGTCCCAGCGCCCGCGCAGGTCCGTCGCGGTGCTCTCGCAGATCCGCTTGGCCAGGAACCAGCCGGCCACGGGTGCCACGACGCATCCGCGTGCGTACCAGCCCACGAGGCCGCCGAACGGCATCTTGACCAGGAAGAGCACGGCGAGGGCGCCCACGGCGACGAGCAGGCCGGTGCCGACGCCGGAGACCCGCTTGTTGTCCAGCTTCCCCATGGTCGCCCGCAGTTGGAAGACCAGCAGCCACACCAGCAGCCCCGGCAGGAAGAGCACCCCGCACAGCAGCATCACGCCGGTCAGCTTCTGGTCGCGCTCGCGGCGGATGCGGTTGGCCGCGAGGCAGTGCTCGACGACGGCCTGCGGCTCACTGCCGAAGGACTGGATGAGCGGCTTGCGGCCGACCCCCAGCATGCGGTCGATCACCGCCTGGGAGAACGCCTCACCGAGGTTGGGCCGGAAGATCTTGGCCCAGCGGCGGCCGGGATTGACCGCCGTCTGGTGCCACTCGTTGTCGGCCTTCTTGATGTCCTCGACCGGGTTGTCCCGATAGGCCGCCGAGGCCAGGGCGAAGGTCGGTGTCTGCCCGCCGTCGCCCGTCTGCGGCACCTGTGGTCCGAAGATGTCCGCGTAACCGCTGTCAACGGTCATTCCCGCCCCCGATCGCCGCCGCTCCCGCTTCTGCGGCTTTCCCGACTTCCGTACTTCGCACACCTGTTGATCAGGTCATCAGCGTATCCGCAGGCGGCGACATCCGTCGGCGGACGGCCGAAGCCGCCCGCCGAATCGGAGGGAAACGTTCCACTACGGTGTCCCACCGGCCACTTGAGGGCCGGCGGGCACCAACCGTCAGCCGGTCCGCGCCTGTTGGCGGACCTTCTCGGCGACCTGTGCCGGCATCGGCTCGTGCCGGGCGTACGCGCGCTGGAAGCGCGCCGTGCCGTGGGAGAGGGAGCGCAGGTCGACCGCGTACCGGCCGATCTCGATCTCGGGCACCTCGGCCCTGACGAGGGTGCGCCCGCCGCCGGTCTGCTCGGTGCCCAGCACCCGCCCGCGCCGTCCCGACAGATCGCTCATCACGGCGCCCACGTACGCGTCGCCGACCAGGACGGTCACCTCGGCCACCGGCTCCAGCAGATGGATCCGCGCCTCGGCCGCCGCCTCCCGCAGCGCCAGCGCGCCGGCCGTCTGGAACGCGGCGTCGGAGGAGTCCACCGAGTGCGCCTTGCCGTCGAGCAGGGTGACCCGGATGTCGACCAGCGGATGCCCGGCCTCCACCCCCTTGGCCGCCTGTGCCCGTACGCCCTTCTCGACGGACGGGATGAACTGCCGGGGCACCGCGCCGCCGACGACCTTGTCCACGAACTCGATGCCCGTGCCGCCCGGCAGCGGTTCCACCTCGATCTCGCAGACGGCGTACTGGCCGTGTCCGCCGGACTGCTTGACATGCCGCCCGCGCCCGCCGGACTTCGCGGCGAACGTCTCCCGGAGGGGGACCTTGTGCGGCACGACGTCGACCTGGACCCCGTAGCGGGAGCGCAGCCGTTCCAGGGCCACGTCCGAGTGGGCCTCGCCCAGGCACCACAGGACCACCTGGTGGGTGTGCTGGTTCTGTTCCAGGCGCATCGTCGGGTCCTCGGCGACCAGCCGGCCCAGGCCCTGCGAGAGCTTGTCCTCGTCGGCCTTGCTGTGCGCCTGGATGGCGAGCGGCAGCAGCGGGTCGGGCATCCGCCAGGGCTCCATGAGGAGCGGGTCGCCCTTGGCGGACAGGGTGTCGCCGGTCTCCGCGCGGCCGAGTTTCGCCACACACGCCAGATCGCCCGCGATGCAGTGCGTCAGGTTCCGCTGCTGTTTCCCGAACGGCGCGGACAGGGCGCCGATGCGTTCGTCGACGTCGTGATCCTCGTGGCCGCGGTCGGCGAGGCCGTGCCCCGAGACATGGACGGTCTCGTCGGGGTGCAGGGTGCCGGAGAAGACCCGGACCAGCGAGACACGGCCCACGTAGGGGTCGGACGAGGTCTTCACGACCTCCGCGACCAGGGGCCCGTCCGGATCGCACGCGGTCAGTTCGCGCGGCTCGCCGTCGATCGTCGTCACGCGGGGCGCCGGGCGCTCCAGGGGCGTCGGGAAGCCCCTGGTGACCAGTTCCAGCAGCTCCACCGTGCCGAGGCCCTGCCGGGCGCCCTCGGCGGCGGGAGCGGCCGCTAGGACGGGGAAGAAGGTGCCGCGCGCGACGGCCCGCTCCAGGTCCTCGATCAGCGTCTTGACGTCGATCTGCTCGCCGCCGAGATAGCGGTCCATGAGGGTCTCGTCCTCGCTCTCGGCGATGATCCCCTCGATCAGCCGGTTGCGGGCCGTCTCGATGCCCGGCAGCTGGTCCTCGCCCGGCTCGGACTCCTTGCGTTCGCCGGTGGAGTAGTCGAACAGCTTCCGGGACAGCAGCCCGGTCAGTCCGGTGACGGGCGCGTGCCCGTCGGGCCCCTCGGGCCCGTGCAGCGGCAGGTAGAGCGGGAGGACCGCGTCCGGGTCGTCGCCGCCGAAGGCCTCCGCGCAGATCCGCGTCATCTCCTCGAAGTCCGCGCGGGCGGCCTCCAGGTGGGTGACGACGATCGCGCGGGGCATGCCGACGGCCGCGCACTCCTCCCACACCATCCGGGTCGAGCCGTCCACGCCGTCCGACGCCGAGACGACGAAGAGGGCCGCGTCCGCTGCGCGCAGACCGGCCCTGAGTTCTCCGACGAAGTCGGCGTATCCGGGGGTGTCGAGAACGTTGACCTTGATGCCGTCCCATTCCACGGGCACCAGGGAGAGCTGTACCGAGCGCTGCTGCCGGTGCTCGATCTCGTCGTAGTCGGAGACGGTGCCGCCGTCCTCCACGCGGCCCGCCCGGTTCACCGCTCCCGCCGTCAGCGCGAGAGCCTCCACCAATGTCGTCTTGCCCGATCCGCAGTGGCCGACCAGCACCACATTCCGTACGGACGCGGGGTGGTCGGCCGCTGTAGCCCTGCCGGCGGCTCCGGGATGTGCATTCGCCTTGTCGCCCATTTTCCTTGCCTCCCGAACACGGTGAGGTCACTGGGGGCGCGGGCACGGCGGCCCCGCGTGCGATGGCGGCTCCGGCGACGCCCGCGGTCCTTCGAGCTTTCCACTCCCGTCACGGCGCGTCCATACGGCGGACGCGACGCGGCCGTGACCCGGATGACGTCGGGCCGGGACACGGGGGTCCGGGTGCCCGACCGTCGCACACACGCGCGCGTGGCTACGATGGGCCAGCCGGCGGCCAGCAGGGGCCGCGCGGCGACACCGACCCTCGGGAAGGCCATGCTGAACAAGTACGCGCGTGCATTCTTCACGCGTGTCCTCACACCGTTCGCCGCGTTTCTCATCCGCCGGGGTGTGAGCCCCGACACGGTCACGCTCCTCGGCACGGCCGGCGTGATCGCGGGCGCGCTGGTCTTCTACCCCAGGGGAGAGTTCTTCTGGGGAACGATCGTGATCACGCTCTTCGTCTTCTCCGACCTGGTCGACGGCAACATGGCCCGCCAGCTCGGCCGGACCAGCCGCTGGGGCGCCTTCCTGGACTCCACGCTCGACCGGGTCGCCGACGGCGCGATCTTCGGCGGCTTCGCGCTCTGGTACGCGGGCAACGGCGACGACAACGTCCTGTGCGCCGTCTCGATCTTCTGCCTGACCAGCGGCCAGGTGGTGTCGTACACGAAGGCCCGCGGCGAGTCGATCGGCCTGCCGGTCGCCGTCAACGGGCTCGTGGAGCGCGCCGAGCGACTGGTGATCTCCCTGGTCGCGGCCGGCCTGGCTGGTCTGCACACGTTCGGCGTGCCCGGCATCCAGGTGCTGCTGCCGATCGCGCTGTGGATCGTCGCCGTCGGCAGCCTCGTCACGCTGATCCAGCGGGTCGTCACGGTCCGGCGCGAGTCGGCCGAGGCGGAGGCCGCCGCGGCCCAGGAGGCGCAGGAGGCCCAGGAGACTCCCGAGGCCCGGGGACACGAGGCGCAGGGGAGCGAGGCCGCGAAGTGAGCGCCCAGGAGCGCCTGGCCGACGCGCTGTACGGCCTCGGCTGGAGCACCGTCAAGAAGCTCCCCGAGCCCGTCGCCGTACGCCTCGGCCGCACCGTCGCCGACCTCGCCTGGAAGCGGCGCGGCAAGGGAGTGCGTCGGCTGGAGAGCAACTACGCGCGCGTGGTGCCCGACGCGAGCCCCGAGCGCCTGGCCGAGCTCTCACGCGCCGGGATGCGCTCCTATCTGCGGTACTGGATGGAGTCCTTCCGGCTGCCCGCCTGGAGCGCCGAGCGGGTCCGCACCGGCTTCGTCCCCCAGGACGTGCACCACCTGACCGACGGGATCGCCTCCGGCCGGGGCGTCGTCCTGGCCCTGCCGCACATGGCCAACTGGGACCTGGCCGGCGCCTGGGTCACCACCGAGCTGCGGACGCCCTTCACCACGGTCGCCGAACGCCTCAAGCCGGAGACGCTGTACGACCGGTTCGTCGCCTACCGGGAGGGCCTCGGCATGGAGGTGCTGCCGCACAGCGGCGGTACCGCCTTCGGCACCCTGGCCAGGCGGCTGCGCGACGGCGGGCTGGTCTGCCTGGTCGCCGAGCGCGACCTGTCCGCCTCAGGGGTCGAGGTGGACTTCTTCGGGGACACCGCCACGATGCCCGCCGGACCCGCCCTGCTCGCCCAGCAGACCGGCGCGCTGCTGCTCCCCGTCACCCTCTGGTACGACGACACACCCGTCATGCGGGGCCGGGTGCATCCCCCGGTAGAGGTACCCGAGTCAGGTACGCGGGCCGAGAAGACGTCTGTCATGACACAGTCGCTGGCAGACGCCTTCGCCACCGGCATCGCCGACCACCCGGAGGACTGGCACATGTTGCAGCGGTTGTGGCTCGCGGATCTGGAACCCCGCCCGTCGGACGGGGACCCCGCGTGAGAATCGGCATCGTCTGCCCGTACTCCTGGGATGTGCCGGGCGGCGTCCAGTTCCACATCCGCGACCTCGCCGAGTACTTCATCCGGCTCGGCCACGAGGTGTCCGTCCTGGCCCCGGCCGACGACGACACCCCGCTGCCGCCGTACGTCGTCTCGGCCGGCCGCGCGGTCCCCGTGCCGTACAACGGCTCGGTGGCGCGCCTCAACTTCGGCTTCCTGTCCGCCGCGCGCGTGCGGCGCTGGCTGCACGACGGCGCGTTCGACGTCGTCCACATCCACGAGCCGACCTCGCCGTCGCTCGGCCTGCTGACCTGCTGGGCGGCCTCGGGCCCGATCGTGGCCACCTTCCACACGTCCAACCCGCGCTCGCGCGCCATGATCGCCGCGTACTCCATTCTCCAGGCCGCCCTGGAGAAGATCAGCGCGCGGATCGCGGTGAGCGAGTACGCCCGGCGCACGCTGGTGGAGCACCTCGGCGGGGACGCGGTCGTCATCCCCAACGGCGTCGACGTCGACTTCTTCGCCAGGGCCGAGCCCAACCCCGAGTGGCAGGGCGACACGATCGGCTTCGTCGGGCGCATCGACGAGCCCCGCAAGGGTCTGCCCGTGCTGATGCGGGCCCTGCCGAAGATCTTCGCGGAGCGCCCGGACGCCCGGCTGCTGGTCGCCGGCCGCGGCGACGAGAAGGAGGCGGTCGAGAGCCTGCCCAAGGAACTGCACGCGCGCGTGGAGTTCCTCGGCATGATCAGCGACGAGGACAAGGCGCGCTTCCTGCGCAGCGTCGACCTGTACGTCGCCCCCAACACCGGCGGTGAGAGCTTCGGCATCATCCTTGTCGAGGCCATGTCGGCCGGGGCCCCGGTGCTCGCCTCCGACCTGGACGCCTTCGCCCAGGTCCTCGACCAGGGAGCGGCCGGCGAGCTGTTCGCCACCGAGGACGCGGACGCCCTGGCCGAGGCGGCGGTACGGCTCCTGGGCGACCCGGAGCGCAGAGGCGAGTTGCGGGAGCGGGGCAGCGCGCACGTACGGCGCTTCGACTGGTCGACCGTCGGCGCGGACATCCTGTCGGTGTACGAGACGGTGACGGCCGGCGCGGCGGCGGTGGCGGCCGACGACGACCGCGGATCGCCGGGTCTGCGGGCCCGGCTCGGGCTGGCGCGGGACTGACCCCGCCCCGCCGTCGTGAAGGTCACGGGTAGCCTTGCCGCCCGTGACCGCAACCCTGATCTGGACCCTGGTCGTCCTCGTCGCGATCGGCCTGTACCTGAGCTGGACGGCGGGACGGCTGGACCGGCTGCACGCCCGCATCGACGCCGCCCGCGCTGCGCTGGACGCACAGTTGCTGCGCCGGGCGTCCGTGGCCCAGGAGCTGGCCACCTCCAAGGTGCTCGACCCTGCCGCCTCGATCGTCCTGTACGAGGCCGCGCACGCGGCGCGGCAGGCCGAGGAGGAGCAGCGGGAGGTCGCCGAGAGCGACCTCAGCCAGGCCCTGCGGGCCGTCTTCGCGGACGCGCGGCAACTGGACGTCGTACGCGAGGCGCCCGGGGGAGACGCGGCGGCCCGTGAGCTCACCGAGGCCGTCCGCCGGGTCCCCATGGCCCGCCGCTTCCACAACGACGCGGTGGGCGCGGTCCGCAGACTGCGCCAGCACCGCAAGGTCCGCTGGTTCCGGCTGGCCGGCCACGCCCCGTTCCCGATGGCGTTCGAGATGGACGACGAACCGCCGCCCGCCCTCGCGGACCGCGCGGCCTGAGCCGACGACGGACGGCGGGCGCCGCGTCTTCCTCGACCCGGCGGAGTCGGGCAGGGGCTGGGTCTTCGTCGTCGTGGCCGCGCCGACCGGCGTGGCGTACGAGGTGCAGGGCGGCGGCTACGGCTGTGTCCCGTGAACGCAGGAGGGGGTATCTGCTGCCCGTGTTCGGGCGGGACCTCGACCCGGAGCTGAAGGGGAATCTTCGTCGGGGAGCTGAAGAGCTCGGGCTCCAGAGGACTGGACTGGCCCGCGGAGCTGCTCGACCGTCTGCGGAGCGCCGTCGCGTTCCACCTCTACGGTTCCGCGAACCGCGACGACGTGTTCCCCGGCCCGCTGGTCCTCGACGAGTCCCGCCCAGCCGCAGCGGACGAGGCATGGGTGCCGGTTCCGACGCCCGACGGGCCCGGGGTGCTGGTCCGGGAGAACTCCGGCTGAGCGGAGCCGCGCGACCCGGGCGACCGGCCGCCGAGGTGGGTCCATGGGGCCGGTGCGGGCCACATGATCCACCAAAAGGATCCACGGGCTTTCCATTGGCCCTTGCTGTGGACTGGTCCACTCGCGTTTCCTCATTGCTGCCGAAGCCCCTTTTTTCCGACGAGTGAGGTCACCCCGTGTCCAGCACGATCTCCGAAAACCAGACCCCCGAGACCGGCACCGCGCGCGTGAAGCGCGGTATGGCCGAGCAGCTCAAGGGCGGCGTGATCATGGACGTGGTCAACGCCGAGCAGGCGAAGATCGCCGAGGACGCCGGCGCCGTGGCCGTCATGGCGCTGGAGCGGGTCCCGGCCGACATCCGCAAGGACGGCGGCGTGGCCCGGATGTCGGACCCCACCATGATCGAGGAGATCATCGAGGCGGTCTCCATCCCGGTGATGGCCAAGTCCCGTATCGGTCACTTCGTCGAGGCCCAGGTCCTCCAGTCGCTCGGCGTCGACTACATCGACGAGTCCGAGGTCCTCACCCCGGCCGACGAGGTCAACCACTCCGACAAGTGGGCGTTCACCACCCCCTTCGTCTGTGGCGCCACCAACCTGGGCGAGGCCCTGCGCCGTATCGCCGAGGGCGCGGCGATGATCCGCTCCAAGGGCGAGGCCGGCACCGGCAACGTCGTCGAGGCCGTCCGTCACCTGCGCCAGATCAAGAACGAGATCGCCCGGCTGCGCGGCTTCGACAACAACGAGCTGTACGCCGCCGCCAAGGACCTGCGCGCCCCGTACGAGCTGGTCAAGGAGGTCGCCGAGCTCGGCAAGCTCCCCGTCGTGCTGTTCTCCGCCGGTGGTGTCGCGACCCCGGCCGACGCAGCGCTGATGCGCCAGCTCGGCGCCGAGGGCGTCTTCGTCGGCTCCGGCATCTTCAAGTCCGGCGACCCGGCCAAGCGCGCTGCCGCCATCGTGAAGGCCACCACCTTCTACGACGACCCGAAGATCATCGCGGACGCCTCCCGCAACCTGGGCGAGGCCATGGTCGGCATCAACTGCGACACCCTGCCCGAGGCCGAGCGCTACGCCAACCGCGGCTGGTAATCACTCCATGAGCCACGAAGCCCCCGTCATAGGTGTCCTGGCACTCCAGGGCGACGTCCGGGAGCACCTCATCGCCCTGGCCGCGGCCGACGCCGTGGCCAGGCCGGTGCGGCGTCCCGAGGAACTCGCCGAGGTCGACGGTCTCGTCATCCCCGGCGGTGAGTCGACCACCATCTCCAAGCTGGCCGTCCTCTTCGGCGTGATGGAGCCCCTCCGCGCGCGCGTGCGGGCCGGAATGCCCGTCTACGGGACCTGCGCGGGCATGATCCTGCTCGCCGACAAGATCCTCGACCCGCGCTCGGGCCAGGAGACCGTCGGCGGCATCGACATGATCGTGCGCCGCAACGCCTTCGGGCGGCAGAACGAGTCCTTCGAGGCCGCCCTCGACGTGAACGGCATCGCGGGCGATCCGGTGGAGGGCGTGTTCATCCGCGCCCCCTGGGTCGAGTCCGTCGGCGCCGAGGCCGAGGTGCTGGCCGAGCACGAGGGCCACATCGTCGCCGTCCGTCAGGGCAACGCGCTCGCCACGTCGTTCCACCCGGAACTGACCGGCGACCACCGTGTGCACGCCCTGTTCGTCGACATGGTGCGCGCGAACCGGGTGGCGGCGTCCTTGTAGGATCTGGGGGTCCCCTCAGGCTCCGCAGGCCCGGGGAGTTCGTCCAGGTTGGGTTACGCGAAGGAGACAGGCAGATGTCCGGCCACTCTAAATGGGCTACGACGAAGCACAAGAAGGCCGTGATCGACGCCAAGCGCGGCAAGCTCTTCGCGAAGATGATCAAGAACATCGAAGTCGCGGCCCGTACCGGTGGCGCGGACGTGTCCGGCAACCCGACGCTGTTCGACGCCATCCAGAAGGCCAAGAAGAGCTCGGTCCCGAACAAGAACATCGACTCCGCGGTGAAGCGCGGCGCCGGTCTCGAGGCCGGTGGCGCCGACTACGAGACGATCATGTACGAGGGCTACGGCCCGAACGGCGTCGCGGTCCTGATCGAGTGCCTCACCGACAACCGCAACCGCGCCGCCTCCGACGTCCGCGTCGCCATGACCCGCAACGGCGGCTCCATGGCCGACCCGGGCTCGGTGTCGTACCTCTTCAACCGCAAGGGCGTCGTCATCGTCCCCAAGGGTGAGCTGGCCGAGGACGACGTGCTCGGTGCCGTGCTCGACGCGGGCGCCGAGGAGGTCAACGACCTCGGTGAGTCCTACGAGGTCCTGTCCGAGGCCACCGACCTGGTCGCGGTCCGCTCCGCCCTCCAGGAAGCGGGCATCGACTACGACTCCGCCGAGGCCAACTTCGTCCCGACCATGCAGGTCGAGCTGGACGAGGACGGGGCACGGAAGATCTTCAAGCTGATCGACGCGCTCGAGGACAGCGACGACGTGCAGAACGTCTTCGCCAACTTCGACGTCAGCGACGAGGTCATGGAGAAGGTCGACGCGTAGCTCCGCCGCGAGCTGAGCGGATCCGTCGGGCCGGTGGGACACGTCCTACCGGCCCGACGTCGTTGTCGGTGGCAGCGGATAGCCTGGCGGGCGTCAGAGATCACCGTCCACGGACCGTTGCGGCGGTCCGGCCGCGAGGAGGGAAGGCCCGTGCGGGTATTGGGGGTGGACCCCGGACTGACGCGATGCGGCGTCGGTGTCGTCGAGGGGGTCGCGGGCCGGCCGCTCACCATGCTCGGCGTGGGTGTCGTACGCACGCCCGCGGACGCCGAGCTGGGGCAGCGCCTCGTCGGCATCGAGCAGGGCATCGAGCGGTGGCTCGACGAGTACCGTCCCGAATTCGTCGCCGTGGAGCGGGTGTTCAGCCAGCACAACGTCAGCACGGTCATGGGCACCGCCCAGGCAAGCGCCGTCGCGATGCTGTGCGCCGCCCGCCGCGGCATCCCCGTCGCCCTGCACACCCCGAGCGAGGTCAAGGCCGCCGTCACCGGCAGCGGACGCGCGGACAAGGCCCAGATCGGCGCGATGGTCACCCGCCTGCTGCGGCTCGACGCGCCGCCCAGGCCCGCCGACGCGGCCGACGCCCTCGCGCTCGCCATCTGCCACATCTGGCGCGGCCCCGCGCAGAACCGGCTCCAGCGGGCCGTCGCCCTGCACACGGCCGCAGCACAGTCGACATCGAAAGGCCGTACGGCATGATCGCCTTCGTCAGCGGCACCGTCGCCGCCCTCGCTCCCGACACCGCCGTGGTCGAGGTGGGTGGCGTGGGCATGGCCATCCAGTGCTCGCCGAACACGCTGTCCACGCTCCGGCTCGGCCGGCCGGCCAAGCTCGCCACGTCCCTCGTCGTCCGCGAGGACTCGCTGACCCTGTACGGCTTCGTGGACGACGACGAGCGCCAGGTCTTCGAGCTGCTCCAGACGGCGAGCGGGGTCGGCCCCCGGCTGGCCCAGGCCATGCTGGCGGTGCACGCGCCGGACGCCCTGCGCCGCGCGGTGGCCACGGGCGACGAGAAGGCCCTCATCGCGGTGCCGGGCATCGGCAAGAAGGGCGCCCAGAAGCTGCTCCTGGAACTGAAGGACCGCCTGGGCGAGCCGCTCGGCGCCCCCGTGGTCGGCGCTCCGGTCACCAGCGGCTGGCGCGACCAGCTGCACGCCGCCCTGATCGGCCTCGGCTACGCGACCCGCGAGGCCGACGAGGCGGTCGCCGCCGTGACCCCGCAGGCCGAGGCCGCGGACGGCGCGCCCCAGGTGGGCCACCTCCTGAAGGCCGCCCTTCAGACCCTGAACCGCGCCCGCTAGGAGACGTCAGTGAACTGGGACGACACGACCGAAGAGACCGCCCCGGAGCGGTTGGTCGGCTCTGTCGCCGACCGTGAGGACCAGGCCGTCGAGGCCGCGCTGCGCCCCAAGGACCTGGGCGAGTTCATCGGCCAGGAGAAGGTCCGCGAACAGCTCGACCTCGTCCTGCGCGCCGCCCGCGCGCGTGGCGCCACCGCCGACCATGTGCTGCTCTCCGGCGCCCCGGGTCTCGGCAAGACCACCCTCTCGATGATCATCGCCGCCGAGATGGGCGCCCCGATCCGCATCACCAGCGGCCCCGCCATCCAGCACGCGGGCGACCTCGCGGCGATCCTCTCCTCCCTCCAGGAGGGCGAGGTCCTCTTCCTCGACGAGATCCACCGCATGTCCCGGCCCGCCGAGGAGATGCTCTACATGGCGATGGAGGACTTCCGCGTCGACGTCATCGTCGGCAAGGGCCCCGGTGCCACCGCGATCCCGCTCGAGCTGCCCCCGTTCACGCTGGTCGGCGCCACCACGCGCGCGGGCCTGCTGCCGCCCCCGCTGCGCGACCGCTTCGGTTTCACGGCGCACATGGAGTTCTACGAGCCCGCCGAGCTCCAGCGCGTCATCCACCGCTCCGCGGATCTCCTCGACGTGGAGATCGACACCGCCGGCGCCGCCGAGATCGCCGGCCGCTCCCGCGGAACCCCCCGGATCGCCAACCGCCTGCTGCGCCGCGTACGTGACTACGCGCAGGTCAAGGCCGACGGGAGGATCACCCGCGCGATCGCCGAGGCCGCCCTGAAGGTCTACGAGGTGGACGGCCGCGGCCTGGACCGTCTCGACCGTGGCGTCCTGGAGGCCCTGCTGAAGCTGTTCGGCGGCGGCCCGGTCGGTCTGTCCACGCTCGCCGTGGCGGTGGGGGAGGAGCGTGAGACCGTGGAGGAGGTGGCCGAGCCCTTCCTGGTGAGGGAGGGACTGCTCGCCCGTACCCCGCGAGGGCGGGTGGCGACCCCGGCCGCGTGGGCGCACCTCGGCCTCACCCCGGCTCAGGGAAGTGGACAACAGGACCTGTTCGGGGCGTGAGGCGGAGGACTGCGGCGGAGGTGTTGGCCGGGCCAGGAACCCAGGTGCCATGCTGAGCGTTGTTCCATGCGCGCGGACTCGCTTAGACTCCGCCGATGCCGCCGTTGTCGGCAGCACACAACCCCCATCCAACAGGCCGCTCCACCATCGCGGTCGTCCGAAGGAAGTCCGTCCCGTGAGTCCTGTGACCCTCCTCCCGTTCATCGTGCTCATCGGGGCCATGTTCCTGATGACCCGGTCGGCCAAGAAGAAGCAGCAACAGGCCGCCAGCATGCGCAACGACATGCAGCCCGGCAGTGGTGTCCGCACCATCGGGGGCATGTACGCGACGGTGAAGGAGGTCAACGAGGACACGGTCCTCCTCGACGCCGGTCCGGGCGTCGACCTGCTCTTCGCGAAGAACTCCATCGGTGCCGTCCTGACCGACGACGAGTACAACCGCATCGTCCACGGCATCGAGCACGACCTGAAGTCCGACTCCGACGTCGTCCCCGACGACGCCTCCTCCCTCACCGAGTCCACCGAGACCGACGACTCCGTCGACGACGCTGCCGCCGCCTCCGACGACAAGGCCGTCGACCTCGGCAAGAAGGACGCGACCGACGAGGTGCAGGAGAAGACCGCCGACGCCGAGCAGGCCGAGGCCGCCGAAGAGCCGAAGAAGACCGACGGCGACTCCGACGCGAAGAAGTAGCCCCGTCCCCGGCGCGCACAGGTCACACCCGTCCGCGCCGGGGCGCGCGCATCTCGCCAGGGGATCCCGACACCATGTCATGGCCGCCGCAGCGCTGACCCGGCGCGAGGTGGCCCGAGAGGGAGTACGAGAAGGTGGCAGCACCTAAGAAGGGCCGGAGCGCGAGTGCCCAGAGCAAGCCAGGGCGCTCGCTGGCCCTGATCCTGATCGCCATCGTGGGGCTCACCGCAGGCATGTTCGCCTCCGGTCACACCACTCCGCGTCTCGGCATCGACCTTGCCGGCGGTACCAGCATCACGCTGGAGGCGAAGTCGGACCAGGGATCAGCGATCAACAAGGCCAACATGGACACCGCGGTCGAGATCATGAACCGCCGTGTCAACGGGCTGGGCGTCTCCGAGGCGGAGGTGCAGACCCAGGGCAGTCGCAACATCATCGTGAACATCCCCAAGGGCACCAACTCGGAGAAGGCCCGGGAGCAGGTCGGCACCACCGCCAAGCTGTACTTCCGTCCGGTCCTGGCCCAGGAGGCCACCGGCTCCGCCGCAGCCTCGCCGAGCGCGTCCCCGAGCGGCTCCTCCAGCGCCTCACCGAGTCCCTCGGCGAGCGCCTCCGGCACCGGTGAGAAGGCGACCTCCTCGTCCTCCCCGTCGGCCTCCGCCACCTCGCAGGGCCGCGCCGTCACCGACGCGCTGAAGGCCGACTCGACCCCGTCGGCCTCCGCCAGTGCCAAGGCGGACTCCTCCGCGAGCCCGTCGGCCTCCGCGAGCGGCGGCGCCGCCGTCAGCGCGGACGACGCCGCGCTCCAGGCCAAGTACGCCGCCCTGGACTGCTCCAAGGAGTCGGTCCGGGCCAAGACCGGCGAGGGCGTCAAGCCCGAGGACACGACCGTGGCCTGCGGTGAGATCGACAAGGTCTGGTACAAGTACCTGCTCGGCCCGGCCGCCGTCGACGGCACCGAGGTCGACAAGGCCCAGGCCGTCTACGACACGCAGACCGCCGCCGGCTGGCAGGTCACCATGGACTTCAACAAGTCCGGCGCCAAGAAGTTCGCCACGATCACCGGCCAGCTCGCGCAGAACACCCAGCCGCAGAACGAGTTCGGCATCGTGCTCGACGGCAACGTCGTCTCCAGCCCGTACGTGAGCTCCTCCATCACCGGCGGCCAGGCCCAGATCTCGGGCAGCTTCACGCAGGAGGAGGCACAGGGCCTCGCCAACATGCTGTCCTACGGTGCGCTCCCGCTCTCCTTCCAGGAGCAGAGCGTGACCACGGTGACGGCGGCGCTCGGCGGTGACCAGCTGCACGCCGGTCTGCTGGCCGGCGCCATCGGCCTCCTGCTGGTCGTGATCTACCTGGTGGCCTACTACCGCGGCCTGGCGCTCATCGCGCTCGCGTCGCTGCTGGTCTCCGCGGCCCTCACCTACGTGCTCATGGCGCTGCTCGGCCCGGCCATCGGCTTCGCGCTGAACCTGCCCGCCGTCTGTGGCGCCATCGTCGCCATCGGCATCACGGCGGACTCGTTCATCGTGTACTTCGAACGCGTCCGGGACGAGATCCGCGAGGGCCGTACCCTGCGCCCCGCCGTCGAACGGGCCTGGCCGCGTGCCCGGCGCACCATCCTGGTCTCCGACTTCGTGTCGTTCCTCGCCGCCGCGGTGCTCTTCATCGTCACGGTCGGCAAGGTCCAGGGCTTCGCGTTCACGCTGGGCCTGACCACCGTCCTGGACGTGGTCGTGGTCTTCTTCTTCACCAAGCCGCTGATGACGCTCATCGCTCGGCGGAAGTTCTTCGCGAGTGGCCACAAGTGGTCCGGCCTCGACCCGAAGAGCCTGGGTGCCCAGCCGCCGCTGCGCCGCACCCGCCGTCCCGGCGGTCCCGCCGCCGGCCCCGTCGAGACGAAGGAGGCCTGAGCGATGTCGAAACTCGGTAACCTCGGCGCCCGGCTGCACCGTGGCGAGATCAGCTACGACTTCATCGGCCACCGCAAGCTCTGGTACAGCATCTCGATCCTGATCACCATCACGGCCATCGTCGGCCTGGCGGTGCGCGGTCTGAACATGGGGATCGACTTCCAGGGCGGCGCCGTCTTCACCACCGAGAAGACCAGCGTCTCGGTCTCCCAGGCCGAGGAGTACGCGAAGTCGGCATCGGGCCATGACGCGGTCGTGCAGAAGCTGGGCAACGGCACGCTGCGCATCCAGATCGCCGGCATGGACATCAAGCAGTCCAACGAGATCAAGACCGACCTGGCCAAGGACTTCAAGGCCGACCCGGAGTCGATCACCGCCGAACTGGTCGGCCCCAGCTGGGGTGACCAGATCGCCAGCAAGGCCTGGCAGGGCCTGGCGATCTTCATGGTGCTGGTCGTGATCTATCTGGCGATCGCCTTCGAGTGGCGCATGGCCATCGCGGCCCTCGTCGCCCTGATCCACGACATCACCATCACGGTCGGCATCTACGCCCTCGTCGGCTTCGAGGTGACGCCCGGCACGGTGATCGGTCTGCTGACGATCCTCGGTTACTCGCTGTACGACACGGTCGTCGTCTTCGACTCCCTCAAGGAACAGACGAAGGACCTCACCAAGCAGACCCGCTTCACCTACAGCGAGATCGCCAACCGGTCGATCAACGGCACCCTGGTCCGTTCCATCAACACCACGGTCGTCGCACTGCTGCCGGTGGCGGGACTGCTGTTCATCGGCGGCGGCTTCCTCGGCGCGGGCACGCTCAACGACATCTCGCTGTCGCTGTTCGTCGGCCTCGCCGCCGGTGCGTACTCGTCGATCTTCATCGCCACGCCGCTCGTCGCCGACCTCAAGGAGCGCGAGCCGCAGATCAAGGCGCTGAAGAAGCGTGTCCTGGCCAAGCGCGCCCAGGCGTCGGCCGAGGAGGCGCCCGCGCAGACCCGCGGCGACGACACCTACGGCGACGAGCCGGAGGACGCCGAAGCCGCGGTCGTCGGGCCGCGCAACCAGCCCGCGTCCCGGGGCCGGGGCCGTGGCCGTCCGTCGGGGAAGCGCCGATGACGGAGCTCACCGACATCACAACGCTGCTCCACAGCCGCATCCGTGACGTGGCCGACTACCCGGAGCCGGGCGTGATGTTCAAGGACATCACCCCGCTCCTGGCGGACCCGGTGGCGTTCACCGCGCTCACCGACGCGTTCGCCGGGATCGCCGAGCGCACCGGCGCCACCAAGGTCGTCGGCCTGGAGGCGCGGGGCTTCATCCTGGGTGCCCCGGTCGCCGTCCGGGCCGGCCTCGGCTTCATCCCCGTACGCAAGGCCGGCAAGCTCCCCGGAGCCACCCTCGGCCAGGCCTACGACCTGGAGTACGGCTCGGCCGAGATCGAGGTGCACGCCGAGGACCTGTCCGCCGACGACCGGGTGCTGATCGTCGACGACGTCCTCGCCACCGGCGGCACCGCCGAGGCGTCGATCCAGCTCATCCACCGGGCGGGCGCCCAGGTCGCGGGCGTCGCCGTCCTGATGGAGCTGGGCTTCCTCGCCGGCCGTCCCCGCCTGGAGGCGGCTCTCGGCGGAGCGCCCCTGGAGGCCCTGCTCACGATCTGAGCGCGGTGCCAGAACCGTCGTACGCCAAGTGGGCGGGCCCGGAGGAATCCGGAGCCCGCCCCTTGTGTTTCTCCGGTAGACGGCCCTCACATCGGGCTGAAGGCGATCCTGGAGCTCAGGATCGCTACGATGGGTGCTCCGGAGCCTGACCGGGGACCCGGATCGCGCACGAGGAGTCCTCTTGCCAGACGAGGCCCAGCACCTGACCGCCGCCAAGCCCGAGTCCGCCTCGGGCCCCGCGGCCACGCCCGCGTCGCAGGCGAAGGACGACGGCCGTGGGGCGGTCGAGCACGACCGGTCCGCGCCGGTCGACAAGCCCGCCGAGCAGCCCCGGCCCAAGCCGGCCCAGCCCGACGGCTCCTCGGTCGTGCCCGCCGGCCGACCGGCCGCCGCGCAGCCCTCGGCCCGTTCCGGCTCCTCCAACCGCGTCCGTGCCCGCCTCGCCCGGCTCGGCGTCCAGCGCCAGAACCCGTACAACCCGGTCCTGGAACCGCTGCTGCGGATAGTGCGCAGCAACGACCCCAAGATCGAGACGGCGACGCTGCGCCAGATCGAGAAGTCCTACCAGGTCGCCGAGCGCTGGCACCGCGGTCAGAAGCGCAAGAGCGGCGACCCGTACATCACGCACCCGCTCGCGGTGACCACGATCCTCGCCGAGCTGGGCATGGATCCGGCCACGCTCATGGCGGGCCTGCTGCACGACACCGTCGAGGACACCGAGTACGGCCTGGAGGACCTGCGCCGCGACTTCGGCGACCAGGTCGCCCTGCTCGTCGACGGCGTCACCAAGCTGGACAAGGTCAAGTTCGGCGAGGCCGCGCAGGCCGAGACCGTGCGCAAGATGGTCGTCGCCATGGCCAAGGACCCGCGCGTCCTGGTCATCAAGCTCGCCGACCGGCTGCACAACATGCGCACCATGCGTTACCTCAAGCGCGAGAAGCAGGAGAAGAAGGCGCGCGAGACCCTCGAGATCTACGCGCCGCTCGCCCACCGCCTCGGCATGAACACCATCAAGTGGGAACTGGAGGACCTCGCCTTCGCGATCCTCTACCCCAAGATGTACGACGAGATCGTACGGCTGGTGGCCGAGAGGGCTCCGAAGCGTGACGAGTATCTGGCCATAGTGACCGACGAGGTCCAGGCCGACCTGCGCGCCGCGCGGATCAAGGCGACCGTGACGGGCCGCCCGAAGCACTACTACAGCGTCTACCAGAAGATGATCGTCCGCGGCCGTGACTTCGCGGAGATCTACGACCTGGTGGGCATCCGTGTCCTCGTGGACACGGTCAGGGACTGCTACGCGGCCCTCGGCACGGTGCACGCGCGATGGAACCCGGTCCCCGGCCGGTTCAAGGACTACATCGCGATGCCCAAGTTCAACATGTACCAGTCGCTGCACACGACGGTCATCGGCCCCAACGGCAAGCCGGTCGAACTCCAGATCCGCACGTTCGACATGCACCGCCGCGCGGAGTACGGCATCGCCGCGCACTGGAAGTACAAGCAGGAGGCCGTCGCCGGCGCCTCCAAGGTGCGCTCGGACCAGCCGAGGACCACCGGCAAGGACGACCACCTCAACGACATGGCGTGGCTGCGCCAGCTGCTCGACTGGCAGAAGGAGACCGAGGACCCCGGCGAGTTCCTGGAGTCCCTGCGCTTCGACCTGTCGCGCAACGAGGTCTTCGTCTTCACGCCGAAGGGCGACGTGATAGCGCTGCCGGCCGGCGCCACACCCGTGGACTTCTCGTACGCGGTGCACACCGAGGTGGGCCACCGCACCATAGGAGCCCGCGTCAACGGACGCCTGGTCCCGCTGGAATCGACCCTGGACAACGGCGACCTGGTGGAGGTCTTCACCTCCAAGGCGGCCGGGGCCGGGCCGTCCCGGGACTGGCTGAACTTCGTGAAGTCGCCGCGCGCCCGCAACAAGATCCGGGCCTGGTTCTCCAAGGAGCGCCGCGACGAGGCCATCGAGCAGGGCAAGGACGCCATCGCGCGGGCGATGCGCAAGCAGAACCTGCCGATCCAGCGGATCCTCACCGGTGACTCGCTGGTCACGCTGGCGCACGAGATGCGCTACCCGGACATCTCCTCGCTGTACGCGGCGATCGGCGAGGGCCATGTGGCCGCGCAGAACGTCGTGCAGAAGCTGGTGCAGGCCCTCGGCGGCGAGGAGGCGGCCACCGAGGAGATCGACGAGACGGTCCCGTCCCGCAGCCGTGGCCGCAAGCGGCGCAGCAACCAGGACCCCGGTGTGGTCGTCAAGGGCGTCGACGACGTCTGGGTCAAGCTGGCCCGCTGTTGTACGCCCGTCCCCGGGGACGGCATCATCGGCTTCGTCACGCGCGGTAGCGGTGTATCGGTTCACCGCAGCGACTGCGTCAACGTGGAGTCACTCTCCCGCGAGCCGGAGCGCATCCTCGAGGTCGAGTGGGCGCCCACCCAGTCCTCGGTCTTCCTGGTCGCCATCCAGGTCGAGGCCCTGGACCGCTCCCGCCTCCTCTCGGACGTCACCCGGGTGCTGTCCGACCAGCACGTCAACATCCTGTCCGCGGCCGTCCAGACCTCCCGCGACCGGGTGGCCACCTCCCGCTTCACCTTCGAGATGGGCGACCCCAAGCACCTGGGACACGTCCTGAAGGCCGTACGCGGCGTGGAGGGCGTCTACGACGTGTACCGGGTGACATCGGCGCGCAGGCCGTAGCCGAGCACACGAGAGGCCCCCGTACGCGATGTACGGGGGCCTCTCGTCGGATGTCGACCGGAGGGGTCGGGGGCCGGGATCAGCCGCCGAACTCCTGGAGACCCTTCAGAGCCTGGTCCAGCAGCGCCTGACGGCCTTCCAGCTCACGCTCCAGCTTGTCGGCCCTCGCGGAGTTGCCCTGGGCGCGAGCCTGGTCGATCTGCGTCCGCAGCTTGTCGACGGCGGCCTGGAGCTGACCGGTCAGACCCGCGGCACGCGCGCGTGCCTCCGGGTTCGTCCGGCGCCACTCGGTCTCCTCGGACTCCTGCATCGCCCGCTCCACGGCGTGCATGCGGCCCTCGACCTTCGGCCGGGCGTCGCGCGGCACATGGCCGATGGCCTCCCAGCGCTCGTTGATCGAGCGGAAGGCGGCACGCGCCGCCTTCAGGTCACCGATCGGCAGGAGCTTCTCGGCCTCCTCGGCCAGCTCCTCCTTGAGCTTCAGGTTCTCCGTCTGCTCCGCGTCCCGCTCGGCGAACACCGAGCTGCGGGCGGCGAAGAAGACGTCCTGGGCGCCGCGGAAGCGGTTCCAGAGGTCGTCCTCGTGCTCGCGCTGGGCGCGGCCCGCCGCCTTCCACTCCGCCATCAGCTCGCGATAGCGGGCGGCCGTCGGACCCCAGTCCGCCGAACCGGACAGTGCCTCGGCCTCGGAGACCAGCCGCTCCTTGGTCCGGCGGGCCTCCTCGCGCTGCGCGTCGAGCTGCGCGAAGTGCGCCTTGCGGCGCTTGGAGAACGCCGAGCGCGCGTGCGAGAAGCGGTGCCACAGCTCGTCGTCCGACTTGCGGTCGAGACGCGGCAGACCCTTCCAGGTGTCCACCAGCGACCGCAGCCGCTCGCCGGCGGCCCGCCACTGGTCGGACTGCGCCAGCTGCTCCGCCTCGGTGACCAGGTCCTCCTTGGCCTTGCGGGCCTCGTCGGACTGCTTGGCCCGCTGCTGCTTGCGCTCCTCGCGCCGCGACTCGACGGTCGCCACCAGCTTGTCCAGCCGTTCCCGCAGTGCCTGGAGATCACCGACCGCGTGGTGCGCGTCGACCTGTTCGCGGATGTGGTCGATGGCGACCTGGGCGTCCTTGGTCGACAGATCGGTGGTCTTCACTCGCTTCTCGAGGAGGCCGATCTCGACAACCAGGCCCTCGTACTTGCGCTCGAAATAGGCCAGCGCCTCCTCGGGGGAGCCTGCCTGCCAGGAACCGACCACCTGCTCGCCGTCGGCCGTACGCACGTACACGGTCCCCGTCTCGTCGACGCGGCCCCACGGGTCGCTGCTCACAGCGCCTCCTCCACATGATGCCTCCGAGGGGCTTCAGCGCCCCTGGGCATCGTCCACAGTTTCGTCACGGCCAACATAGGCGACCGGCGGGCCGCCTGTCCGCATCCAGCGCGACCGAAATTGCGCAGTTGACCGCCCCTTGGCCGCCTGATCGGCGTCAGGATTTCGTGACCGTCGCCTTGTTGATCACGACCGTCGCGTTCGGGGCTCCGTCACCCGCTCCCGTGTTCTCACCGGCGGCGGCGATCTTCGTCAGCACCTTCATGCCGTCGGCCGACACGGTGCCGAAGGGCGTGTAGCTCGGCGGCAGCTGACTGTCCTGGTAGACGAGGAAGAACTGGCTCCCGCCGGTGTGCGCCTGACCCGTGTTGGCCATCGCGATCGTGCCCGCCGGGTAGATGTTGTTCTTGAGGCTGGTGTCCTTCAGGTTCTCGTCCGGAATGGTGTACCCGGGACCGCCGCTGCCGGCGCCCGTCGGGTCGCCGCACTGCAGCACGTAGATGCCGTTGGTGGTGAGGCGGTGGCACTTGGTGTGGTCGAAGTAGCCCTTGCCGGCGAGGAAGCTGAACGAGTTCACCGTGTGCGGCGCGGCCTTCGCCTTGAGCGCTATGTCGATGTCCCCGCACGTCGTCGCGAGGGTCATCGTGTACTTCGCCGACTTGTCGATCGTGACCGCCGGCTCCTTCTTCCAGGTCTGCGTCTTGATCGAGCCCGCGGCCGCCTTCTCGCACGGGTCCTTGGCCGCGCTGGGCGTCGCGGACGGCGTTGTCTCCGAGCTCGCGTTCGCCTTGTCGTCGTCCTTCATGACGCCGGTCGCGTACAGCGCCACGCTGCCGATGATGATCACGCCGAGCACCGACGCGATCACCGAGTTGCGCGCACGGGCCTTGCGTCGCGCGGAGGTGCGCCGCTGCTGCTGCCGCAAGAACTTCTCCCGGGCGAGCTGACGCTTCCGCTGTTCCTGGGTGACCACCGAGTTCTCTCCTCGTGCGTCTCGTACGTCGACTGGGACGCGTGCGTCTTGTGAGCCGACCGCCTGCGTGTGCCCCGTACCGTATATGGGTTCGCTGAGGAATCGGCAGCGCCGGTAGGCTCTGACCACTGGCGCAGCCGCCCAGAAGCCCACGCGTATCGACACAAACGAAGGACGATCGTGCTCATTGCCGGGTTCCCCGCCGGGGCCTGGGGGACGAACTGTTATCTCGTCGCCCCCGCCGCCGGTGAGGAGTGCGTGATCATCGACCCGGGCCACCAGGCGGCCCCAGGAGTCGAGGAAGCGATCAGGAAGCATCGGCTCAAGCCCGTCGCCGTCGTCCTCACCCACGGCCACATCGACCACGTGGCCTCGGTCGTCCCGGTGTGCGGAGCGCACGACGTACCGGCCTGGATCCACCCCGAGGACCGCTACATGATGAGTGACCCCGAGAAGGCGCTCGGCCGGTCCATCGGGATGCCGCTGATGGGCGAACTGACCGTGGGGGAGCCGGACGACGTCCGTGAGCTGACCGACGGCGTGGGGCTGGACCTGGCCGGTCTGGAGTTCTCCGTCGCCCATGCGCCGGGCCATACCAAGGGGTCGGTGACCTTCCGGATGCCCGAGGCGGCCGACGTCCCGTCGGTCTTCTTCTCCGGGGATCTGCTGTTCGCCGGCTCCATCGGACGCACCGACCTCCCCGGCGGCGACATGGCCGAGATGCTCGACTCGCTGGCCCGCGTGTGCCTGCCGCTCGAGGACTCGACCGTGGTGCTGTCCGGCCACGGTCCCCAGACGACCATCGGCCAGGAGCGCGCCACCAACCCGCATCTGCGGCAGGTGGCGGCCGGCGGCCAGGGAGCGGGTACGCACGCCCCTCCCCGACGAGGAATGTGACGAGAGACCTTCCGTGAGTACCTTTCAGGCCCCCAAGGGCACGTACGACCTGATTCCGCCGCGTTCCGCGAAGTTCCTCGCGGTGCGCGAGGCGATCGCCGCCCCGCTGCGCAACTCCGGCTACGGCTACGTCGAGACGCCCGGCTTCGAGGACGTCAATCTGTTCGCGCGCGGTGTGGGTGAGTCCACCGACATCGTCAGCAAGGAGATGTACGCCTTCGAGACCAAGGGAGGCGACCGGCTGGCCCTGCGCCCGGAGGGCACGGCGTCCGTGCTGCGCGCCGCCCTGGAGGCGAACCTGCACAAGCAGGGCAACCTGCCGGTCAAGCTCTGGTACTCGGGCTCGTACTACCGGTACGAGAAGCCGCAGGCGGGCCGGTACCGGCACTTCTCCCAGGTCGGTGCCGAGGCGATCGGCGCGGAGGACCCGGCGCTGGACGCCGAGCTGATCATCCTGGCCGACCAGGCGTACCGGTCGCTGGGACTGCGCGACTTCCGCATCCTCCTGAACAGCCTCGGCGACAAGGAGTGCCGCCCGGTGTACCGGGAGGCGCTCCAGACCTTCCTGCGGGGCCTGGAGCTCGACGAGGAGACGCTGCGCCGCGCGGAGATCAACCCGCTGCGGGTCCTGGACGACAAGCGCGAGGCGGTCCAGAAGCAGCTCGGGGGCGCGCCGCTCCTGCGCGACTACCTCTGTGACGCGTGCAAGGCGTACCACGAGGAGGTCCGTGAGCTGATCACGGCGGCGGGCGTGGTCTTCGAGGACGACCCGAAGCTGGTCCGCGGCCTCGACTACTACACCCGAACGACCTTCGAGTTCGTCCACGACGGACTCGGTTCCCAGTCCGCGGTGGGCGGTGGCGGCCGCTACGACGGTCTCTCCGAGATGATCGGCGGCCCCGCGCTGCCGTCGGTGGGCTGGGCGCTGGGCGTCGACCGTACGGTGCTGGCGCTGGAGGCGGAGGGCGTGGAGCTGGAACTGCCCGCCGCGACCTCCGTGTTCGCCGTCCCGCTCGGCGAGGAGGCCCGCCGGGTCCTCTTCGCGAAGGTCACCGAACTGCGCAAGCTCGGTGTCGCGGCGGACTTCTCCTACGGCTCCAGGGGGCTCAAGGGCGCCATGAAGAGCGCCAACCGCAGCGGGGCCCGCTACACGATCGTCGCGGGCGAGCGCGATCTCGCCGAGGGCGTCGTCCAGCTCAAGGACATGGAGTCCGGCGAGCAGACGGCGATCGGCGTCAACGAGATCGTGGCGGAGCTGGAGTCGAAGCTGGGCTGACGGGCGCAGGAGCCCGAGGAAGGCGCCGGGTCGGACGACCCGGCGCCTTCGCCATGCGCCGCACGTCAACCTGGCGGCCGTCCGTTCGTCCTTCGGAGGGCGCCGTCGTCCGATCCGCCACGCACGCGTGCGGGTGTGCGCCTGGCCTTGGCCGGAACCGAACGCCGAGGGACGGCCGTACGTACTTCCTTATGCGCAGCGAACGGTGCGCACCCGGTCCGGTGCGGCACAATGGCCCCTGCCCGAAGATGGTCCAACTCTCAAGTGACGGATCGGCGTGATGAGCAAGACGACAGTCAAAGACGTCTCCACGGAGTCCGAGCCCGAGCGCGTCACCGCGACCGAGCCCCGGACCGTGGGCGGCAGCCGTGCGTTCGCGATCCTGCTGCTGATCACCGGTGCCGCCGGTCTGCTGGCCGCCTGGGTCATCACGCTCGACAAGTTCAAGATCCTCGAGGCCAAGGTCGACGGCAAGACCTTCACGCCCAGTTGCAGCATCAGCCCGATCATCAGCTGCGGCAGCGTCATGGAGAGCAAGCAGGCCGCCGCCTTCGGCTTCCCCAACCCGATGCTCGGTCTCGTCGCCTACGGCATCGTGATCTGTGTCGGCATGAGCCTGCTGACCCGGGTCGCGTTCCCGCGCTGGTACTGGCTGACCTTCAACTTCGGCACCCTCTTCGGCGTGGCCTTCTGCACCTGGCTCCAGTACCAGTCCCTGTACGAGATCAACGCCCTGTGCCTGTGGTGCTCGCTGGCCTGGGTCGCGACGATCACCATGTTCTGGTACGTCACCTCGTTCAACGTGCGCAACGGCCTGCTGCCCGCCCCGGGCTGGCTGAAGCGCTTCCTCGGCGAGTTCACCTGGGTCCTGCCGGTCACCCACGTCGGCATCATCGCCATGCTGATCCTGACCCGCTGGGGCGCGGACCTCTGGGCCTGAGCCCGGCACCGGACAGGCGTCGGAGCAGGCCGCGCACCAGGCGCCGGACAGGACTGTCAGACCTCTGACGTAGGCTCCGATGTGTGGAGCCCGACCTGTTCACCGCCGCAGCGGAAGACCGCCAGGAGAAGGACCCCGCCGGGAGCCCCCTGGCGGTCCGGATGCGCCCGCGCACCCTCGACGAGGTGGTGGGCCAGCAGCACCTGCTGAAGCCGGGCTCACCCCTGCGCCGCCTGGTCGGCGAGGGCGCCACGGGCCCGGCCGGGCCCTCCTCGGTGATCCTCTGGGGGCCGCCCGGCACCGGGAAGACCACCCTGGCGTACGTCGTCTCCAAGGCCACCAACAAGCGGTTCGTCGAGTTGTCGGCCATCACCGCGGGCGTCAAGGAGGTGCGCGCCGTCATCGACGGCGCCCGCCGCGCCATCGGCGGCTACGGCAAGGAGACCGTCCTCTTCCTCGACGAGATCCACCGCTTCAGCAAGGCCCAGCAGGACTCCCTCCTGCCGGCCGTCGAGAACCGCTGGGTGACGCTGATCGCCGCGACCACCGAGAACCCGTACTTCTCGATCATCTCGCCGCTGCTCTCCCGCTCCCTCCTGCTGACCCTCGAACCCCTCACGGACGACGACCTCCGCGACCTCGTCCGGCGCGCCCTGACCGACGACCGCGGCCTCAAGGGCACCCTCACCCTCCCCGAGGACACCGAGGCGCATCTGCTGCGCATCGCCGGCGGCGACGCCCGCCGTGCCCTGACCGCCCTGGAGGCCGCCGCCGGGGCCGCCCTGGACCAGGACGAGACCGGGATCAGCCTCCAGACCCTGGAGCAGACCGTCGACCGCGCGGCGGTGAAGTACGACCGTGACGGCGACCAGCACTACGACGTCGCCAGCGCCCTCATCAAGTCCATCCGGGGCTCGGACGTCGACGCGGCCCTGCACTACCTGGCCCGCATGATCGAGGCCGGTGAGGACCCCCGCTTCATCGCCCGCCGTCTGATGATCTCCGCCAGCGAGGACATCGGCCTCGCCGATCCGGGCGCGCTGCCCCTCGCGGTCGCCGCCGCCCAGGCCGTCGCCATGATCGGCTTCCCCGAGGCCGCCCTCACGCTCAGCCACACCACCATCGCCCTCGCCCTGGCACCCAAGTCCAACGCCGCGACGACCGCGATCGGCGCCGCCCTGGAAGACGTGCGCAAGGGCCTGGCCGGCCCGGTGCCGCCGCATCTGCGCGACGGGCACTACAAGGGCGCCGCCAAACTGGGGCACGCGCAGGGGTACGTGTATCCGCACGACCTGCCCGAGGGCATCGCCGCCCAGCAGTACGCCCCGGACGCCATCAAGGACCGTGAGTACTACGAGCCCACCCGGCACGGCGCCGAGGCCCGCTACGCGGACGCGGTCGAGTGGACCCGGCAGCACCTCGGTCGCAACGGGTCCTGAGCACCCTGTAGACTCGCCCGAAGTGCCGCGTCCCGTGCAGTCAGAACAGGACAGTCGGCCGGAGCACCGGTCCTCGGACCTCGCTCCAGGAGCGTCGCGCACCGTCGAACGGTGTCGCGGGCAGCCCATCACCACCCGGAATTCCGGGACCGGTCGGTGGGCAACTCGCGTGCTGCATGTATGTGCCCAGACCAGGGGAGCGGCTGCCCGACAGGTTCCACGCGGACCCGACGGGTTTCCCCGGCTGCGGATGCGACCTCCCTTAACCCTGACGAGCCGGAAATTCTGGAAAGAGAGAGATCGTGGCGAACCAGCCCCGTCCCAAGGTCAAGAAGTCGCGTGCCCTCGGCATCGCGCTGACCCCGAAGGCCGTCAAGTACTTCGAGGCGCGCCCCTACCCGCCGGGTGAGCACGGCCGTGGCCGCAAGCAGAACTCGGACTACAAGGTCCGTCTGCTCGAGAAGCAGCGTCTGCGCGCGCAGTACGACGTGTCCGAGCGTCAGCTCGTCCGCGCCTACGAGCGTGCCTCCAAGGTCCAGGGCAAGACCGGTGAGGCCCTGATCATCGAGCTCGAGCGCCGTCTCGACGCGCTGGTGCTGCGTTCGGGCATCGCCCGCACGATCTACCAGGCCCGCCAGATGGTCGTCCACGGCCACATCGAGGTCAACGGCCAGAAGGTCGACAAGCCGTCCTTCCGCGTCAAGCCGGACGACGTCGTCATGGTGCGCGAGCGCAGCCGTGAGAAGACGCTGTTCTCGATCTCCCGCGAGGGTGGCTTCGCCCCCGACGGCGAGACCCCGCGCTACCTCCAGGTGAACCTCCGCGCCCTGGCCTTCCGCCTGGACCGTGAGCCGAACCGCAAGGAGATCCCGGTGATCTGCGACGAGCAGCTCGTCGTCGAGTACTACGCCCGCTGATCCCCTTCCGGATCGGTCTGCGGCGGTCGTAGGACTTCTGCGCCAAGGCCCGTCGTCTCCCTGCCCTTCGGGGCAGGTGGGACGGCGGGCTTTCGCACGCCTAATCCGGTACGGAACGCCGGCGTCGGCGCGATAGGCTCGCCTCCAGAGATAGGTGTTCGTCAGACAGGGAGCGGGTGCGCAGTGTCCGGTGGAGAGGTGGCCGGCATCCTGGTGGCCGTGTTCTGGGCGATCCTGGTCTCCTTCCTCGCCGTCGCGCTGGCGAGGCTGGCCCAGACGCTCAGGGCGACCACCAGACTCGTCGCCGATGTGACCGAGCAGGCCGTGCCGCTGCTGGCCGACGCCTCCGCGGCGGTGCGTTCCGCGCAGACCCAGATCGACCGGGTCGACGCGATCGCCACCGACGTCCAGGAAGTCACGTCGAACGCCTCGGCGCTGTCCACCACGGTCGCCTCCACCTTCGGTGGCCCCCTGGTGAAGGTCGCCGCCTTCGGCTACGGCGTCCGCCGGGCCCTCGGCGGCCGTAAGGACGACGTGCCCGCCAGGGAGCCCCGGCGGACCGTGATCGTGGGCCGAACGGTCTCCCGGCGGGAGAAGCGCAAGCCCCGTGGAAAGAGGGACTGAGACCAGCGATGTTCCGCCGTACCTTCTGGTTCACCACGGGCGTCGCCGCCGGTGTCTGGGCCACCACCAAGGTCAATCGCAAGCTGAAGCAGCTGACCCCCGAGAGCCTCGCCGCGTCAGCGGCCAACAAGGCGCTCGAGACGGGAGCACGCCTCAAGGACCGCGCGGTGGGCTTCGCGCTCGACGTCCGCGACAACATGGCCCAGCGGGAGGCCGAGCTGGGGGAGGCGCTGGGGATCCACGACGACCCCGAACTCCCCGCGCCCCGGCGGTACAACGCCATCGAGCACAACCGCAGCACCCCCCAGTACCCCGAGCACATCGAGAACACGACGTACTCGCACAACCGGAATGAGGACCACTGATGGAGTCGGCCGAGATCCGCCGCCGCTGGCTGAGCTTCTACGAGGAGCGCGGGCACACCGTCGTCCCTTCGGCGTCGCTCATCGCGGACGACCCGACTCTGCTCCTGGTTCCCGCCGGCATGGTCCCCTTCAAGCCGTACTTCCTCGGCGAGGTCAAGCCGCCGTGGTCGCGCGCCACCAGCGTGCAGAAGTGCGTGCGCACGCCCGACATCGAAGAGGTCGGCAAGACCACCCGCCACGGCACCTTCTTCCAGATGTGCGGCAACTTCTCCTTCGGCGACTACTTCAAGGAAGGCGCCATCAAGTACGCCTGGGAGCTGCTCACCACGCCCCAGGACAAGGGCGGTTACGGCCTGGAGCCGGAGAAGCTCTGGATCACGGTGTACAAGGACGACGACGAGGCCGAGCGCATCTGGCACGACGTCGTCGGTGTGCCCAAGGAGCGCATCCAGCGCCTCGGCATGAAGGACAACTACTGGTCCATGGGCGTCCCCGGACCCTGCGGCCCCTGTTCCGAGATCAACTACGACCGCGGCCCCGAGTTCGGCGTCGAGGGCGGCCCCGCCGTCAACGACGAGCGGTACGTGGAGATCTGGAACCTCGTCTTCATGCAGTACGAGCGTGGCGAGGGCATCGGCAAGGACAACTTCGAGATCCTGGGCGACCTGCCGAGCAAGAACATCGACACGGGCCTCGGCCTGGAACGCCTCGCCATGATTCTGCAGGGCGTGCAGAACATGTACGAGATCGACACCTCGATGGCCGTCATCAAGAAGGCCACCGAACTGACCGGCGTCGAGTACGGCGAGGCCCACGAGTCGGACGTCTCGCTGCGCGTGGTCACCGACCACATGCGCACCTCCGTGATGCTCATCGGCGACGGCGTCACCCCCGGCAACGAGGGCCGCGGTTACGTCCTGCGCCGCATCATGCGCCGCGCCATCCGCAACATGCGCCTCCTCGGCGCCACCGGCCCGGTCGTCAAGGACCTCATCGACACCGTCATCGAGATGATGGGCCAGCAGTACCCGGAGCTGGTCACCGACCGCGAGCGCATCGAGAAGGTCGCCCTCGCCGAGGAGAACGCCTTCCTCAAGACCCTCAAGGCCGGCACCAACATCCTCGACACCGCCGTCACCGACACCAAGCAGTCCGGTGGCACGGTTCTGGCCGGCGACAAGGCCTTCCTGCTCCATGACACCTGGGGCTTCCCGATCGACCTCACCCTCGAGATGGCCGCCGAGCAGGGGCTGTCCGTGGACGAGGACGGCTTCCGCCGCCTGATGAAGGAGCAGCGGGAACGCGCCAAGGCCGACGCCCAGGCCAAGAAGACCGGGCACGCCGGCGTGGGTGCCTACCGCGAGATCGCCGACCGGGCCGGTGCGACCGACTTCATCGGCTACTCCGACACCGAGGGCGAGTCGACGATCGTCGGCATCCTCGTCGACGGCGCCTCCTCGCCGGCCGCCACCGAGGGCGACGAGGTCGAGATCGTCCTCGACCGCACCCCGTTCTACGCCGAGGGCGGCGGCCAGATCGGCGACACCGGCCGGATCAAGGTGGACACCGGCGCCGTCATCGAGATCCGCGACACCCAGAAGCCGGTTCCCGGCGTGTACGTCCACAAGGGCGTCGTCCAGGTCGGCGAGGTCACGCTCGGTGCCAAGGCCCACGCCTCGATCGACCGGCGCCGCCGCACGGCCATCGCCCGCGCCCACTCGGCCACCCACCTCACGCACCAGGCGCTGCGCGACGCCCTCGGCCCGACGGCCGCCCAGGCCGGTTCCGAGAACCAGCCCGGCCGCTTCCGCTTCGACTTCGGTTCCCCGTCCGCCGTCCCGACGGCCGTGATGACCGACGTCGAGCAGAAGATCAACGAGATCCTCGGCCGCGACCTGGACGTCCAGGCCGAGGTCATGGGTATCGACGAGGCCAAGAAGCAGGGCGCCATCGCCGAGTTCGGCGAGAAGTACGGCGAGCGGGTCCGGGTGGTGACCATCGGCGACTTCTCCAAGGAGCTGTGCGGTGGCACCCATGTGCACAACACCTCCCAGCTGGGCCTGGTGAAGCTGCTCGGCGAGTCGTCGATCGGCTCGGGTGTCCGCCGCATCGAGGCCCTCGTCGGTGTCGACGCCTACAACTTCCTGGCCCGTGAGCACACGGTCGTCGCCCAGCTCCAGGAGCTGATCAAGGGCCGTCCGGAGGAGCTCCCGGAGAAGGTCTCCGCCATGCTCGGCAAGCTGAAGGACGCCGAGAAGGAGATCGAGAAGTTCCGCGCGGAGAAGGTGCTGCAGGCCGCCGCCGGTCTCGCGGAGTCCGCCAAGGACGTCCGCGGTGTCGCCCTCGTCACCGGTCAGGTCCCGGACGGCACGACCCCCGACGACCTGCGCAGGCTCGTCCTCGACGTGCGCGGCCGCATCCAGGGCGGCCGGGCCGCCGTGGTCGCCCTGTTCACGGTCAACAACGGCAAGCCGCTGACGGTCATCGCCACCAACGAGGCCGCCCGCGAGCGTGGTCTCAAGGCCGGCGAGCTGGTCCGCACGGCTGCCAAGACCCTCGGTGGTGGCGGCGGCGGCAAGCCGGACGTCGCCCAGGGCGGTGGCCAGAACCCGGCCGCCGTCGGCGACGCCGTCGACGCCGTCGAGCGGCTCGTGGCGGAAACGGCCAAGTGAGCGAGCCGATGAGGAAGGGCCGTCGACTCGCGATCGACGTCGGGGACGCCCGGATCGGGGTCGCCTCGTGCGACCCCGACGGGATCCTCGCCACTCCGGTGGAGACGGTCCCCGGCCGGGATGTCCCCGCGGCCTACCGCCGACTCGGACAACTGGTCGAGGAGTACGAGCCGATCGAGGTCGTCGTGGGTCTGCCTCGCTCCCTCAAGGGGGGCGAGGGCCCCGCAGCGGTCAAGGTCCGCGGCTTCGCACAGGAGCTGGCGAACAAAATCGCGCCCGTATCCGTACGTCTGGTGGACGAGAGGATGACGACCGTGACGGCCAGTCAGGGACTGCGTGCCTCGGGGGTGAAGGCGAAGAAGGGCCGCTCGGTGATCGACCAGGCAGCCGCTGTGATCATCCTTCAGCAGGCCCTGGAATCCGAACGGGTGTCAGGTAAAGCACCGGGCGAGGGCGTCGAAGTGGTCATCTGATCGCGATACGGTAACGTTCCGCGCGATGCGGCGGTGTTCGAACAGCTGCCGCACAGAGAGAGACGGAACGGTGACGGGCCTGAGAAAGCCGCGTGATCGCCGCCTCGCGGCTCTAGGGGATCGATGACTGAGTATGGCCGGGGCCCTGGCTCCGAACCGTGGCATCCGGAGGACCCGTTGTACGGGGACGGCGGATGGGAAGGGCAGCAGGCCCCCACGGGCCATCAGCCTGCCTACGGCGGCCAGCCACAGCACCACCACTACCCGCAGCAGCCGCAGCAGCAGGAGTACGGCGACTGGGGCCAGGGACAGGCGCAGCAGTACGACCAACAGCAGTACGACGCACAGCAGTACGGGCAGCAGCAGTACGACCCGCAGTACCAGGGCTACGACCAGCAGCAGTACGGCGCTCAGGACCAGCAGTACACCCACCAGAACCCGCAGGCCTACCACGAGGGGTACCAGGAGGGCGGCTGGGACGGCACGGGCACCCATGCCCACGTCCCCTACGCCGCCGATCCCGGTGACCCCTACGGTCAGCAGGCCGCGGCCTACGGCGCCGAACAGCCCGACCTCTACGGCACTCCCGAGGCGTATCCGCCGCCGGAACCGCCCGCCCGGCGCCGCGCCGAGCCCGAGCCGGAGCCGGTGCCGGAAGCCGACGCCGAGGGGAAGCCCGACTGGGACCCCGGGCCCGATCAGGGTGAGCACGCCTTCTTCGCGGGCGGCGGGGCCGAGGGCGACGAGGACGACGGCGAGCCGGAGGGCCGCGGCGACCGACGGGGCCGGGGCGGCAAGGGCGCGAAGAGCAAGAAAAGCCGCAACGGGTGCGCCTGTCTGGTCGTCGTACTGGTGTTCGGCGGTGGTGTCGCGGGCGTCGGATATTTCGGCTACGACTACTACCAGAATCGTTACGCCGCGGCTCCGGACTACACGGGCGAGGGCACGAAGCAGACCGTGAGCATCCAGGTGCCCAAGGGCTCCGGCGGCGCCGCCATCGGCAGACTGCTCAAGGAGGCCGGCGTCGTCAAGAGTGTGGACGCGTTCGTCTCCGCGGTCACGAACAACCCCGAAGCGGGCGGCATCCAGGCGGGCGCGTACATCCTGAAGAAGGAGATGTCCGCGAAGAGCGCCGTGGAGATGATGCTCGACCCGACCAGCCAGGCCAATGTGATGGTCACTCCGGGTCAGCGGAACGTGTCTGTCTACAAGAACATCGACACGAAACTCGGACTCGCCTCCGGTGCCACCAGGAAAGTGGCGGAGAGCAAGTACAAGACGCTCGGTCTGCCCGCCTGGGCGAACGACAACGAGGACATAAAGGACCCGTTGGAGGGCTTCCTCTTCCCGGGGACGTACGGCGCGGCCAAGGGCATGAAGCCCGAGACGGTCCTGAAGGAGATGGTCGCGCACGCCAACGAGGCGTACGGCGAGTACGACCTCGAGGCCAAGGCCAAGACGCTCAAGCTGGAAAGCCCGTTGCAGGTCATCACGGTCGCCAGCCTCGTCCAGGCCGAGGGCAAGACGCACGACGACTACCGCAAGATGGCGGAGGTCGTCTACAACCGGCTCAAGCCCACGAACGACCAGACCAACCAGTTGCTCCAGTTCGACTCGACCTTCAACTACCTGAAGGGCGAGAGCAAGATCAACATCAGCGAGTCCGAGATCAACAGCAACAAGGACCCGTACAACACCTACACCAACAAGGGCCTGACGCCGGGACCGATCGGCAATCCCGGTGAGGACGCGCTGAAGGCCACGATGAATCCGACCAAGGACGGCTGGATCTACTTCGTGGCGACCGACGGCGAGAGCAACACCGAATTCGCCAAGACCTACGCGGAATTCCAGAGACTCAAGGACAAGTTCGATGCCAGCACGGGCAACTGACGCCCGCCGGGCCGCGGTACTCGGCAGCCCGATCGTCCACTCCCTCTCCCCGGTGCTGCACCGCGCCGCGTACGAGGCACTGGAACTCACCGGCTGGACGTACGACCGCTTCGACGTCGACGAGGAGGCGCTGCCCGCCTTCGTCGACGGGCTCGGCACCGAGTGGGCCGGTCTGTCGCTGACCATGCCGCTGAAGCGCGCGGTCATCCCGCTGCTCGACGAGATCAGCGAGACGGCCGCCTCCGTCGAGGCGGTCAACACCCTCGTGTTCACGGAGGACGGTCGTCGGCTCGGCGACAACACGGACATCCCCGGTATGGTCGCCGCCCTGCGCGAGCGTGGTGTCGAACAGGCCGACTCGGCCGCGATCCTCGGCGCCGGCGCCACCGCGTCCTCCGCCCTGGCCGCCCTGACCCGGGTCTGCACCGGCGAGATCGTCGCCTACGTCCGCAGCGCCGCCCGCGCCGCCGAGATGCGGCAGTGGGGCGAGCGGCTCGACGTCGAGGTCCGGATCGCCGACTGGGCGGACGCCGCCGACGCGCTGCACTTCCCCCTGGTCGTCGCGACCACCCCGGCCGGGGCCACGGACGCCCTCGCCGCCTCGGTGCCGGAGCGCCCCGCCACCCTGTTCGACGTGCTCTACGACCCGTGGCCGACCGAGCTGGCCGCCCGCTGGTCCATGTTCGGCGGCGCCGTCATCAGCGGCCTCGACCTGCTGGTGCACCAGGCGGTCCTCCAGGTGGAGCAGATGACCGGCCGTGTCCCGGCGCCGGTGGAGGCCATGCGCAAGGCGGGCGAGCACGCGCTCGCCGCGCGCCGGGACCCGCACCATCCGTGACCCCGTCCCCGGATGTTCCACCGTCCGCAGGCTGGACCCTCGACCGGTTCCGGAGCCAGGACGTGGGAGGATCGGAGGTGGCGGGCCAGGGCCGCGCACCCGGTCACGCCACCGACGTACGCGAAGGACGCGCGTGCGCAGAGCGCTAGCAGAGCGCGAGCACTGAGGAGCATCGTTGAGCAGGCTGCGTTGGCTGACCGCGGGGGAGTCCCACGGACCCGCACTTGTCGCGACGCTGGAGGGCCTTCCCGCCGGCGTGCCGATCACCACGGAGATGGTCGCCGACCACCTCGCGCGGCGACGGCTCGGCTATGGGCGCGGTGCGCGCATGAAGTTCGAGCGCGACGAGGTCACCTTCCTCGGCGGTGTCCGGCACGGCCTGACCATGGGCTCCCCGGTTGCCGTCATGGTGGGCAACACGGAGTGGCCGAAGTGGGAGCAGGTCATGTCGGCCGACCCGGTCGACCCGGAGATCCTCGCGGGCCTCGCCCGCAACGCCCCGCTCACCCGCCCGCGCCCCGGCCACGCCGACCTCGCCGGGATGCAGAAGTACGGCTTCGACGAGGCCCGGCCGATCCTGGAGCGCGCCTCCGCGCGGGAGACGGCCGCCCGGGTCGCGCTGGGCGCGGTGGCCCGGTCGTACCTGAAGGAGACGGCCGGCATCGAGATCGTCTCGCACGTCGTCGAGCTGGCCGCCGCGAAGGCGCCCTACGGCGTCCTGCCGACCCCCGCGGACGTCGAGAAGCTGGACGCGGACCCGGTCCGCTGCCTGGACGCGGACGCCTCGAAGGCGATGGTCGCGGAGATCGACCAGGCCCACAAGGACGGCGACACCCTCGGCGGCGTCGTCGAGGTGCTGGCGTACGACGTACCGGTCGGCCTGGGCTCGCACGTGCACTGGGACCGCCGGCTCGACGCCCGCCTCGCCGCGGCCCTGATGGGTATCCAGGCGATCAAGGGTGTCGAGGTCGGCGACGGCTTCGACCTCGCGCGCGTGCCGGGCTCGAAGGCGCACGACGAGATCATCACCACGCCCGAGGGCATCAGGCGCGCGAGCGGCCGTTCGGGCGGCACCGAGGGCGGACTCACCACCGGCGAGCTGCTGCGCGTGCGCGCGGCGATGAAGCCGATCGCGACCGTGCCGCGGGCGCTCAAGACCGTGGACGTCGCCACCGGCGAGGCCACCCAGGCGCACCACCAGCGCTCCGACGTGTGCGCGGTCCCGGCCGCCGGGATCGTCGCCGAGGCGATGGTCGCCCTGGTGCTCGCGGACGCGGTGGCGGAGAAGTTCGGCGGCGACAGCGTCACCGAGACCCGCCGCAACGTGCGTTCGTACCTCGACAGCCTGCACATCCGATGAGCGGGCCACTGGTCGTCCTCGTCGGCCCGATGGGCGTGGGCAAGTCCACCGTCGGGCAACTGCTGGCCGAGCGGCTCGGTGTCGGCTACCGGGACACCGACGACGACATCGTCGCCGAGGCGGGCCGCAGCATCGCGGAGATCTTCGTCGACGAGGGCGAGGAGAGCTTCCGCGCGATCGAGAAGCGGGCCGTGCGGCGCGCGCTCGCCGAGCACGACGGCGTGCTGGCGCTCGGCGGCGGCTCGATCCTGGACGCGGACACCCGCGCGCTGCTGGCCGGGCAGCGCGTGGTCTACCTGGCCATGGACGTCGAGGAAGCCGTCAAGCGCACCGGCCTGAACACGGCGCGCCCGCTGCTCGCCGTCAATCCGCGCAAGCAGTGGCGCGAACTGATGGAGGCCCGTCGTCATCTCTACGAGGGTGTCGCCACCGCGGTCGTGACGACGGACGGCCGTACGCCCGAAGAGGTCGGTCAAGTGGCCTTGGACGCTTTGGAGTTGAAGGAAGCATGAGCAGCGAGTCCGTAACGCGGATCCGGGTCGGCGGCAGCGCGGGCTCGGAGCCGTACGAGGTCCTGGTCGGCCGTCAGCTGCTGGGCGAGCTCGGCGGGCTGATCGGCGACCGGGTGAAGCGGGTCGCCGTGATCCACCCCGAGGCGCTCGCCGACACCGGCGACGCCCTCCGCGCCGACCTGGCCGGACAGGGCTACGAAGCCGTCGCCATCCAGGTGCCCAACGCGGAGGAGGCCAAGACCGCCGAGGTCGCCGCCTACTGCTGGAAGGCGCTCGGTCAGTCCGGCTTCACCCGCACCGACGTCGTCGTGGGCGTCGGCGGGGGCTCCACCACCGACCTGGCCGGGTTCGTCGCCGCGACCTGGCTGCGCGGGGTGCGCTGGGTCGCCGTCCCGACGACCGTGCTGGCCATGGTCGACGCGGCCGTCGGCGGCAAGACCGGCATCAACACCGCCGAGGGCAAGAACCTCGTCGGCGCCTTCCACCCGCCGGCCGGTGTGCTGTGCGACCTGGCCGCGCTGGACTCGCTGCCGGTCAACGACTACGTCTCCGGGCTCGCCGAGATCATCAAGGCCGGCTTCATCGCCGACCCGGCGATCCTCGACCTGGTCGAGTCCGACCCCGAGGGCGCCCGCACCCCGGCGGGCCCGCACACCGCCGAGCTCATCGAGCGCTCCATCCGGGTCAAGGCGGACGTCGTGTCGTCCGACCTGAAGGAGTCGGGCCTGCGGGAGATCCTCAACTACGGTCACACCCTGGCGCACGCCATCGAGAAGAACGAGCGCTACCAGTGGCGGCACGGCGCGGCCGTGTCCGTGGGCATGCACTTCGCCGCCGAACTGGGCCGCCTGGCGGGCCGGCTGGACGACGCGACGGCCGACCGCCACCGCACGGTCCTGGAATCGGTGGGGCTGCCGCTGCACTACCGCTACGACCAGTGGCCCAAGCTGCTGGAGAACATGAAGGTCGACAAGAAGTCCCGCGGCGACCTGCTGCGGTTCATCGTCCTGGACGGCCTCGCCAAGCCGAACGTCCTCGAGGGTCCCGACCCGGCCGTCCTGCTGGCCGCGTACGGGGAGGTGGGCGAGTAGGAGCGCGGGACGGGCGAGTAGGTCCGCCCGCTTCCCTTCCGCCCGATTCGCTTTCCACACCGGGCACTTCGGACCGCCCCCGGCCGTTCACCAAAGGACGGCCGGGGGCGGTACCGTTCAGTAGCGAACAGGGGGTCCGCACCCCTCACAACCAGCGCCCATTGCCTGTACGAGACGGAGTGGCACCGGATGCAGCACGCAGTGGGTTCTCCGCTGCCGCCGCCCCACCAGCCGGGCGGCGCCCCCCAGCAGCAGCCGGGGTACCTCGGCGCCCCCTCGGGCCCGGTCCCGCCCGCGCCCCAGCCGCCGGTGCCGCCTCCGCCCGCCCCGCAGCACGCCCCGGTCCCGCAGGGCACCGACACCACCGGGCATGTCCCGCTGCCGCCGGGCGGCCCCGTCCCCATGCCCAGCGCGCCGCCCGCCGCCGTCGTCCCCGACCCGACGGCCACCACCCTGGCCGTCCTGCTGATCGGCCCCGCGGGCGCCGGGAAGACCAGCGTCGCCAAGTTCTGGGCCGACCACCGCCGCGTGCCCACGGCCCACGTCAGCCTCGACGACGTACGGGAATGGGTCCGCTCGGGCTTCGCCGACCCGCAGTCGGGATGGAACGACCATTCCGAGGCCCAGTACCGCCTGGCCCGCCGCACCTGCGGCTTCGCCGCCCGCAATTTCCTGGCCAACGGCATCTCGTGCATCCTGGACGACGCGATCTTCCCTGACCGCCCGGCCGTGGGCCTCGGTGGCTGGAAACGGCATGTGGGCCCGGGGCTGCTGCCCGTCGTCCTCCTGCCCGGCCTGGAGGTCGTCCTGGAGCGCAACGCCGAACGCGCCGGCAACCGCCGCCTCACCGACGAGGAGGTGGCCCGTATCCACGGGCGCATGGCCGGCTGGTACGGCTCCGGCCTTCCCATCATCGACAACTCCCAACTGGACGTCCCGACGACGGCGAGGGTCCTGGACGACGTGCTGGCGAGGGCGATCGCGAGCCCCCCGAAGTGGTAGAGCGCTCCCGAGCGCTCCGGCCCGACCCGGACCGTTCCCCCGAACGCCCTCCCAACCGGCACAATCCGGCCACTCCTCCTACGCTCGTGTCATGTCAGAGGTCTACGCGTCCCGCCGCAACCGGCTGAGAGAACGCTGCAACGCGAGCGGCAGCGCCACCGCGCTGATCTCCCGCCCCGCCAATGTGAGATACCTCGCGGGTGCGGCCCCGCGCGGCGCCGTGCTGCTGTTGGGCAGACGTGAGGATCTTCTCGTCTGCGTGGACCCGCCCGACGACCGTCCGAGCGAGGGCCGGCCGGACGAGGCCCTGCGGATCCACTGCCTCCGCCGCCCCGGCGGCGATCCGGCGGTCGCCGCCGCCGACCTCCTCGTGGGCGAGGGCGGCGACTCCCTCGCGGTGGAGGAGCACCACCTCACGGTGGCCCGCCACCGCGAACTGCGTTCCGTCGCGCCCGGGCTGCGCCTCGCCGACCTGGGTGCCGCGGTCGAACAGCTGCGGGTGGTGAAGGACGAGGAGGAGATCTCCTGTCTGCGGATCGGCGCCGAGATCGCCGACCAGGCCCTGGGGGAGCTGCTGGAGTCCATCCTGGTGGGCCGTACGGAACGGCATCTCGCCCTCGAACTGGAGCGGCGCCTCGTCGATCACGGTGCCGACGGGCCCGCCTTCGCCACCTCGGTCGCCACCGGCCCGAACTCCGGCAGGCGCGGCCACCGGCCCACCGACCGGCGGGTCGAGGAGGGTGACTTCCTTTCCGTCTGCCTGGGGGCGAGCTACCGCGGCTACCGCTGCGAGATCGGCCGTACCTTCGTGATCGGCACGTCTCCGGCCGACTGGCAGATCGAGCTGTACGACCTCGTCTTCGCTGCCCAGCGGGCCGGACGAGAGGCTCTGGCACCCGGTGCCGCCTTCCGGGACGTGGACCGCGCGGCCCGCCAGATCCTGGACTCCGCGGGGCACTCCGAGGGCCTTCCGGCGCTCACCGGGCACGGTGTCGGACTCGAAATCGAGGAGGACCCGCAGTTGTCTCCCGCGGCCATGGGTAAACTGGACGCTTGCGTGCCGGTCACCGTCGAACCGGGGGTCCACCTCCCGGGCCGGGGCGGTGTCCGGATCGATGACACGCTCGTCGTGCGCCCCGAGGCGGACGGCGGACCCGAGCTACTCACCATCACGACCAAGGAGCTGCTCGCCCTCTAGGCAGGTGCGTGCACCGGGGTCGTCCACGTCAGTCCAGGAGATTCCGCAACCGTGGCTTCCACGAACGACCTCAAGAACGGCCTGGTGCTCAAGCTCGAAGGCGGCCAGCTCTGGTCCGTCGTCGAGTTCCAGCACGTCAAGCCCGGCAAGGGCCCGGCCTTCGTGCGCACCAAGCTGAAGAACGTGCTTTCCGGCAAGGTCGTCGACAAGACGTTCAACGCCGGCGTCAAGGTCGAGACGGCCACTGTCGACAAGCGCGACATGCAGTTCTCGTACATGGACGGCGAGTACTTCGTCTTCATGGACATGGAGACCTACGACCAGCTGATGGTCGACCGCAAGGCCGTCGGCGACGCCGCCAACTTCCTGATCGAGGGCTTCACGGCCACCGTGGCGCAGCACGAGGGCGAGGTGCTCTTCGTAGAGCTGCCGGCCGCCGTCGAGCTCGTCGTGCAGGAGACCGAGCCGGGCCTTCAGGGCGACCGCTCCACCGGTGGCACCAAGCCCGCCACCCTGGAGACCGGTCACCAGATCAACGTCCCGCTCTTCATCACCACCGGTGAGAAGATCAAGGTCGACACCCGCACCAGCGACTACCTCGGCCGGGTGAACAGCTAACCGTGGCTGCCCGCAACACGGCCCGCAAGCGCGCCTTCCAGATCCTCTTCGAGGGCGACCAGCGCGGAGTCGACGTCCTGACAGTCCTCGCGGACTGGATCCGGCTCTCCCGGGCCGACACCCGGCAGCCGCCGGTGAGCGAGTACACGATGCAGCTGGTCGAGGGCTACGCCGGGTACGCGCGTCGCATCGACGAGCTGATCTCGCAGTACTCGGTCGGCTGGACGCTGGACCGGATGCCGGTCGTCGACCGCAACATCCTGCGTCTCGGCGCCTACGAGCTGATCTGGGCCGACGAGACCCCGGACGCGGTCGTTCTCGACGAGATGGTGCAGCTGGCGAAGGAGTTCTCGACGGACGAGTCGCCGTCGTTCGTCAACGGCCTGCTCGGCCGGTTCAAGGAACTCAAGCCGTCTCTGCGTCGCGAATAGCGATCAGTTCCGCGGGGAGAGCCGGGGAACGAGGGCCGTAGGAGGCCTGCGAGCCCCCTGTGGCTCGCCGCGCGGTTCCCCGCGCCCCTCGGGGCGTGAACATGCCGGAGGGCCCACAGCGCACGCTGTGGGCCC